>DASREU010000096.1:0-8204 GCA_035651935.1 Myxococcales bacterium
CGGTCCCCCCGCTCCGCCCGGCGCGGCGAGATGCGTATGTTCGTCTCCATGGCGGGCGAGGCAGGCGAGGCTGACGCCGGCTCCCGCGCGGTGTAGGGTGCCGGCATGACACACGCGATGCTGCTGGTGGTTGCAGCCGCCGTGGCGCCCGGGCAGAAGGCTCCGGCGTTTTCCCTGGAGACGACGAGCGGGAAGAAGACGCTCGACGACTACAAGGGACAGACGCTGGTCCTGGCCTTCTTCGTCAAGGCGTTCACCGGAGGCTGAACCAAGGAAATGTCCGGGCTGCGCGACAAGCTCGCGCAGTTCGCCGACAAGAACGCCCAGGTCCTGGGCGTCTCGATGGACGATCTGGAGACGCAGAAGCGGTTCGCGCAGAGCCTCACCCTTCCCTTCCCGCTGGGGGCGGATCCCAAGGGAGAGACGGCGGAGGCTTTCGGGGTGAAGAACGGCGACCATCCGAACCGGGTGACGTTCGTCATCGGCCCCGATCAGAAGGTGCTGAAGACGATCGAGGGCAAGGACGCCATCGATCCCGCCGGCGCCCTCGAGGCCTGTCCGCTGCACAAGCCGAAGAAGGCGTAGGCCCTGCCCGCCGGAAGAGAGGGACACGTACGGGGTTCCCCCCGGAATTCCGTACGTGTCCCCGTTTTTCTACTTCGCGGCTGCCGAGCGGCGGGAGAGGCGCGGAGGCGCCGGTTCCTGCACGCCGTCGGCGGCGCAGCAGGAGGCCGGGTGCAGCCCTTCCCAGGCCTGCTCCCAGAGATCGGCGGTCTCGGCGATGAGGCGCGCCACGGCCTGCCGGCCGATGGCGTCGGTGCGGTCGAACTGCACGCCCATCTCGCCGTCCCGCACCCAGATCACGTGGGCATAGGAGAGGTCGTGGAAAGTGAGCCGGTCGGCGGAGGGCAGCCGCAGCTCCACGTGGTCGCCTTCGGAGAACCCGCTGAAGCCGGCGAGCCGGGCGCCCCCGGCGCTGAGGTCGAGCAACCGGCCGGTGGAGATGTTCCGCTCCGAGCGCGCCTCGAGCGGCGCGTCGCATCCGAGGCGGATGCTGCGGCGGACCGCCTCCGTCGGGGTGAGGTCCCGCAAGGAGCGGGTGTCGTCCAGTTCCAGCCAGGTACCCTCGCCGTCGACGGCGTCCGCCACGTTCCCGTGGAGGAGGCGCGTCACCTCGCCTTCCTCGAAGGTGAAGGCGATGCAGACCGGCGCATCGGGGAGGAAACGGAGCTTCTCGTCGCGGACGAAGAGCAGCGTGCGTCCGTCGGTCTCGTGCACGTGCGCCCGCGCCTGCTCCAGGTTCCGGAAGCGGTATCGCAATCGCGTGCCCAGGCTCTGTGCGATCAAGGGACCCCCTCCTGGCGAGATCCGTACCGCACCAGATCGGGATGTAAAAAAACAAGGTCACTGTGTAAGGCGCTGGCGCACTCTCCTCACACCGCCAGCAGCGCCGGCCGGGCGGGCAGGTGCGTAACCGCCGTGATTGCCGCGCAGTAGAGGCGGAGCTGGGCGGCGTAACGCGGCTGTGACGCGGGCTGCGCATCTGTCTTGAAATCGACCACCGTCCAGCCCGAGGCGTCGCGGAACGCGAGATCGACCACGCCTTCGAGCAGCGTGCCGTCCTCCAGGCGGTGGAGGATCGGCTCCTCCCGCCGGCAGTCCTCGGCGGCAGCGGCGCGCCGGAGCAGGGGATGGGAGAGCGCCGCCGCGGCCGCGCGCGCGGCGCCGGTCACCTCCTCCGGAGTGGCCCCGAGGAGACGTCCTTGCGCGAGCGCGACCTTGCGGACCTCCTCGGCGCCGGCGCGAAGGTCGACCTCCGCCAGCACGGCGTGGACGAGGGTGCCGAATCGCCTGCCGCGGGGCCGTTCGAAGTCGCGTAACTCCACGGACTCGAGCGGGACCGCTTCGGCCGGCGGCTCCGCCTCTGACCGCGCGGTGGCGGTCTGCACGCGCATCGAGGCGCGGGCGCCGGAGTCCACGGCTGCCGCGCGCTGCCGCTGCCAGCGCGAATGGGCTTCCGCCGCGGCGGCAGTGGCGCCGTCGGGCACCAGCAGCAGGTCTCGCTCGCGCAGCCAGCTCTCCGTCTCCTTGTCCAGCTCGAGCGCCCGGGGGTCCCACCAGACCACCCGGTGGGCGCCCGATTGCGGAGCGTGGAGCCCGGGCGGGACGGCGAGCGCGCCGGGAACCCGCTCCGGCCTGTCGAGCACCGCGTCCTTGCCGAACGCCGGACACCCCGGCGCTGCGGCCGGGTCGGCGCGCAGGAGCGGCGCCGGGTACACGGCGGCATGCAGCGGCTCGAGCCAGCTCTCCCGCTCCTCATCGGCGGTGACGGGCACCACGAGCAGGTCGCGCGCGCGGGTGGCCGCCACGTACGCCACGCGCACCACCTCCTCACGATCGCGCTGCAGCAGCGCCGGGGCGTCGGCGAGGAGCTCGGAGGGGGCGCAGCCCGCAAGCGGCATCGCCCAGACCTTCCGCTCCGGATCGACGAGGCGCGAGGGCTTCTGCGGGGCGGGTGGAGCGCAGGGGTCGCAGAGGACCACCACCGGGAACTCCAGGCCCTTGGCCTTGTGCACGCTCATGATCCGCACGCCTTCGGTGCCTTCCTCGACGACCGGCGCCTCCGAGGCCTCGCCGTGCTCGGCATCGTCCGCCAGGCGATCGACGAAGGCGCGGAAGCTGCTCGCCCCGGCGGACTCGAAGCGCCGCGCCAGCTCCAGGATGCGGAGCACGTTCGCCAGCGCCTGCTCTCCCGCGCCCCAGAGCGCCACGCCGGCGTGCGCGCGCGTGGCGTCGAGCATGCGCGAGAACGTCTCCGCGATGGGGCGGCGGTTGCGCCGCAGGTGCAGCTCGCCGAGAAGCGCCAGCGACTCGAACACCTCCTCGGTGCCCGGCGCGATCGCCTCGGGCCGCTTGCGCAGCGGATGCAGGCGGCCGTGACGCTCGCGAAAGAGGACCAGCGCGTCGTCGCCGACCGCGAGCAGGGGACCGCGCAGCGCCGCGAACACTGCCAGCTCGTCGTCGGGCCACTCGATGGCGGTGGCCACCGCGCGCATGGCCTGGACCTCCTCGCGCGCGTGATAGGAGCGACCGCCGACCAGGACGTGCGGGATCTGCCGCGCTTCCAGCGCCTGCACGTAGCGGCGCGTGAGGTCGCCGCCATAGTTGCGCATCCGCTTGAAGAGAAGGCAGACGTGCCGCGGCTCCACCGGCACCGGCTCGCGGCGCTCGCGCTCGCTCACCTTCCACCCGCTCTTCGTGACCAGCCAGTCGACGAATGCCGCCACCGCGTCGGGATACGACTCCTCGATCCGCGCGCTCGTCACTTCGTCGCGCTTCCCGTAGATCTTCGGCGCGGGCAGCGCGACCACGGCAGGCTGTCCGGCGATGTCGCCGCGGAACGGGTCGAGAGCGACGTACCGCGCCTGCGTCCCGCCCTCCATCCTGGGAGCGAACCCGGCGTTCACCGCCTGCTGAATGGCGGGGACGGAACGGAAGCTGGTGGTCAGGTGCAGAAGCTCCGCGCCCGACGCGAGCAGGTGCCGCTTCACGTCCTCGTAGAGAGCGATGTCGGCGCGCCGGAACCGGTAGATGGATTGCTTCGGGTCGCCGACCACGAACAGCTTTCCCGGCGCCGGCGCCGCGTTGCGAAAGCGCGACTCCGCGGGATCGTTGGAGGCGATCAGGAGGAGGATCTCCGCCTGCAGCGGATCGGTGTCCTGGAACTCGTCGACCAGCACGTGCGTGAACCGTGTGGAGAGGTCGCGGCGGACGGAGGGATCGTCGCGGACCAGGTCGCGCGCGCGCAGGAGCAGGTCGAGGAAGTCGACCGCTCCGGCCGCCGCCTTGAGCCGCTCGTATCCGTCGCAGAGGGGCCGCAGCTCTTCCCGCAGGCAGGCCGCCAGGTCGGCGTCGCACCGGTCGAGGAACGCCTGCAGCTCCGCCCTGGCGGCGTCGCGCTGCGCGAGCACCGCTGCCTTCTCCAGGTCCTTTCCGAACCACCTGCCGCCGCCGCGCCAGTGCCAGAGGCGCCGGCGGCAGAGCTCGTGCAGCTCGGCTTCCAGGCCGTCGCCGTCGCGGGGGCGCACGGCCTCCCGGCGCCGGAGCTCCGCCACCCAGCGGGCGATCTCGGCCACGGATTGCGCCGCCCAGTCGTCGGGCCGCTGCGCCCGGGCAGCGAGCTCGCCCACCTTCGCGAGCGTGTCGACGATCTCCGCGAGCCCGGCGGCGCGGTCGAATGGCTCCCGCCGCCAGGAGCCGGTGAAGTCGCGGTGCTCGGAGAGGTCCCATCCGGCCTGCCGGAGCTGCGCGCGCGGCGGCGTGTCGCCGGGCCGCACCTTGCGCCGCAGCAGGCGCCGGACGCCCTCGGGCGGGTTGGCGATGGCGCTCTGGAACCAGGCGTCGAAGGCCTGGTCGAAGAGCCGGTCCTGTTCCTCGCCGGCCTTCACCTCGAAGAGCGGATCCACGCGCGCCTCGACCGGGCGCTCCCGCAGCAGGTCGGCGCAGAAGGAATGGATGGTGCCGATGGGCGCGGCCTCGAGGCGCTCGAGGGCGGCGGTGAAGCGATCCCGTTCCTGCGCGCCGGCGCCGGCGCGCGCGCTCTCCAGCTCCGCCCGGAGCCGCAGCTTCATCTCTCCCGCGGCGAGGTCGGTGAAGGTGACGGAGAGGATGCGGTCGAGCGTGGTGCGCCCGCTGCGGATCAGGGCGACGATGCGCGCCACCAGCTCGGTGGTCTTTCCGGTGCCCGCCGCCGCCTCCACGATCAACGTGGCATCGAGGTCGGAGCGGATCCGCTCGCGGGCCTTGTCGTCGGCGAGCGGCGTCATGGCATCTCCCGGAGCCGGCGGAGCGGATCGAGAGCGGCAGCAGGCTTGCGCTGGGTGCGCACCCACTCCGAGGGCCCGCACACTTCGAGGTAGTCGCAGCGGCCGCATTCCCGCTCGTCGCGGGGCGCCGCGGGAAGGAACCCGCGCGCGACCGCGTCGCCCAGCGTCCGCGCCAGCTCCTGCACGCTGCCGCGGGCCTGCGCGTCGAGCGCCACCGGAACGGAGGTGTAGTCGCCGGCGTGCGTGCAGTAGTAGAGACGGCCGCCTTCCACCCGCGAGCCGGGGAACAGCTTCTCCAGCGCCAGCGCGTAGAGCGCCGGCTGGAGCGTGCCGCCGCCGCCGATCACCGTCGCAGGCTTCGCCCAGGCCTTTCCCGTCTTGTGATCGGTGGCCCGCAGCGCTCCGCCGGGCGCCTTCTCGACCAGGTCGATGGAGCCGCGCAGGCGGATGCCCTCGTCCAGCGCGACCGGCTCCTTCGAGCTGTGCGGATCGCGCTGCGACAGTTCGGGCAGGCCGAAGGAAAGCTCGAACCGCCAGGGCATCCAGCCGCTGTCGTCGCGGACGCGCCGGAGCCATTCCCGCAGATCGATCTTCACGCCCGCGATGCAGTCGTTCCACACCCGATCGATGGCCGGCGCGAGCTCGTCCTCCCACCGGCGCGCGACCCGATCGACCACCGCTTCCAGCCGCCGCCACGCGGCGTCCAGGTCCTTCATCGGCAGCTCGTCCGCTTCCGACAGCTCGCGCAGGAGCTCGTATTGCGCCTCGTGGATCAACGAGCCGCGGGAGAGCGGGTCGATCTCGTCGATGGCCTCGGGCACCTCCCTCGGCGCGAGCCGGTGGATGGCCTGGAGGACGAACTTGTACGGACAGGCGGCGTAGTTCTGCAGCGCCGTGGGCGAGTACGGCCGCGCCGCCGGGTGGTGCGCCTGCAGCGCCGCGAGCGCGGTGGCGCCCGGCTCGACCACGCCGTCGGACGACGTCCACCGCTTCCGCCAGCGCCTCGCGCGCATGCGGACCGCACGGCCGAGGTACGGATTCGCCGCCAGCAGCCAGGCCGCGGTGCCGCGGTTTCCCGCCGGATCGCGCAGCGCTCGCGCCAGGAGCGAGAGATCGTGCTCCGCCTCGTCGATGGCATCCTTCGCCTCGGGCGGCGCGGGCCATCCGGCGCGCGCCTGCGCCGCCTGCTCCGCGCGCCGGGAGAGGGCGGCGAAGCCGGGCAGCGTCCCCTCCGCGGCACGCAGCACTTCGAGACCGTAGAAGGAAGGAACCCGGGCGCGGCCCTGCGAGAGATCGATGCGCGGCCAGGAGAGGACGAGCTTCTTGCGGGAAGCGCCTGCCGAGAGGAGCAGGGCGAGACGCTCCGCCGCGATGCGGTCGGGCGAGGTCTCCAGGTCCGGGAATTCGGCCCGCTGCAGGTCGCGGAGCAGCGGGTCCTCGATCACCTTGTTCGGGAACAGCTTCTCCGCCAGTCCGGGCACGAACACCGTGTCGAACGCGAGCCCGCGCACTCTGGCGACGGGCGTGACGTACACCTTCCCCTGGCGCGGACCCGGAGAAGGCGCCGGGAGCTCCGTCAGGCGGCGCCCGAGGACGAGGCGGACTTCGGCCAGCGAGACCGGCCCGACGGGCCCCATGGGGGCCATCCCGGCGAGCAGCGAGAGGACGCGGGCCGGCTCGCGCAGGGCGCGCGTGGCGAGCGCGGTGAGCGGGTCGAGCCAGGCCTCCCAGGTGCCCGTCGCGGGGAGGGAGGCAAGGGCATCGAGCAGCGGGAGGGCGAAATCGCGCAACGCAGCCAGCTCCTCGATCTGGCGGCGGATGCGCTGCGATCTCGCCTCGTCCTCGGCGAACGCGAGGAGATCGGCGCGCATCTTCCCCTCGAGCCCGTTCAGCCTCCGTTCCCACCGATCGCGGCCGCCGATCACGGCGGCCTCCATCAGGAACTGCTCCCAGTGGCGCGGCGCGCGCAGGTTTCCCGCGACCACCGGAGCCTCCACGTCGGCCGGCGGCGCCGGATCCTGCGCCGCCGCGGGCTCCTGCCCGGGCCGCGCCGTCAGCTCCTCGTCCGGTGGAACCCAGCGATCCCCCGACGCAGGCGCGGGCGGAGGCGCCCCGGACACCGCCTCCGGGACCTCGCCGAGGCTCAGGTACTCGGCGAACCTGCGGGCGGAGAGACCTTCGGCGGCGCAGGCGAGCAGGGCGAGAAAGGCGCGGCCCGCCGGATCGGGCTTGAGCGTGCCGGCGGCGAAGTGGGCGGGAATGGCCGCCCGCGCGAAAGCCTCCTCGAGCAACGGGCGGTACTGGGCGGGCGAACGCAACACCACTGCCATCCGATCGAAAGGAACGCCGCGCTCCGCCTCGCGGCAGATCAGGCGCGCGATCTCCACGCACTCGCGGCTTTCGCCCGGCGCGGAGAACAGCAGGACGTCCTCTCCGAGCGGCGTCGGCGGCGCCGTCCCTTCCACGAAGAGTCGCTGCTGCACGCGCGCGAGCGACGTGTCCGCGACCTCTTCGACGCGCGAGGGCGAGACCCCGAGCGCGCGCGCGATGCGGCCTGCGTCCGCCTGTGGCGCGACCGCGAGCACCGGGCCGGAGAGGCGGGCGACGAACCGCTCTTCGACCGGCGCCTGCAGCGGGACGTCGAGGAGGAGCGCGGGGAGCGAGAGCAGCGCCGAATCGGCCTCCAGGGCGAGGCGGAACACCTCGGCGCGGTCCGCCAGCCCCGCCCGGCGCAGCTCCGCTTCGTAAGCATCGAGAATCCGGCCGAGATCTCCGCCCGGGCGCGCGCCCGCCAACCTTGACTCCTGGATGGTGCGGAGGAGCGCCCGAGGCAGTCCGGGCTGGTCGGCGACAGGCTGGAAACGGCCGAGGTTCCCCTTCAGTTGGTGGACCACGCGCGCGCACACCGCCTCGACTCCGAGCGCCGACAGAGGCGAGAGCCCGCGCGCGGCCAGGGCGTCGGCGGCGACCACGGCCGCGAGGCGCCCGAGGGTGAACCGCTGCCACCCGAAGGCCGCGCCCGAGGCCAGCGCAGCGGCGCGCACCAGCTCGGAAGCGGCGTCCTGCGTGGCGCCGACCACCAGCGCACGCGACCCCGGAGCGCGACCGCGCAGCCACTCCTGCGCCGCCTCGAGGCGGGGCCAGGACGCGGCGGATGTCAGAAGCTGCCTCACATCGCACAGCCTACCCCAAGGGTCCGACATTGCTGTCGGGACTTGTGATTTGCGACACTCGACGGATGCTCCTGTTCCCGGTGCGGGTGGAGGACGCGGAAGTCGATCGCCTCCCGGCGGTCTCCATCGGGATCGCCGCCGCCTGCGCCGCCTTGTTCCTCGTCACCTGGGTGCTGCCGAAGAACCCGGACGGCATGCGCGCCGA
>DASREU010000097.1:0-5709 GCA_035651935.1 Myxococcales bacterium
GCCCGGGCGCACGCCGGGTCGCACCCCCGCCGGACCCGTGTTATCTCGCGCTCATGAAGGCCAAGGACCGGCTCGAGGCGGCGCAGCAGGAGTGGCGGCGGACGGAACTGGCGAAAGCGGCGGAGAAGAGCCCGCTGCGACGCGCCGGGTTCCAGACGGATTCAGGGATCCCGATTCCGGATCTGCTCACGCCCGCCGATACGGGAGATCCGAGCGACGCGGACGTCGCGAAGTACGAGCGGGACCTCGGCTTCCCGGGCCAGTTCCCGTACACGCGGGGGCCGCAGCCGAGCATGTACCGCGGCCGGCTGTGGACCATGCGCCAGTTCGCCGGATTCGGGACGCCGGAGGACACGAACCAGCGGTTCAAGTACCTGCTCGAGCACGGCATGACCGGGCTGAGCACGGCTTTCGACATGCCGGCGCTGATGGGCTACGACGCCGACCACCCGATGTCGCGCGGCGAGGTGGGGAAGGAAGGCGTCGCAGTCTCCACGCTGAAGGACTTCGAGATCCTCTTCAGCGGCATCCCGCTGGACCGGGTGACCACCAGCATGACGATCAACGCCAGCGCGATCTTCGCGCTCTGCGCGTACGTCGCGGTGGCGGAGAAGCAGGGGATCTCGCAGGACAAGCTCGGCGGCACCATCCAGAACGACGTGCTCAAGGAGTACATCGCCCAGAAGGAGTGGGTGGTGGGCCCGCGGCCGGCGACGCGGGTGGTCGTCGACATGATCGAGTACACCGCGAAGCACATGCCGCGCTGGCATCCGGTCTCGATCAGCGGGTACCACATCCGGGAGGCGGGAGCGACGGCGATCCAGGAGCTGGCGTTCACGCTGGCGGACGGCTTCGGGTACGTGGAGGAGTGCGTCAAGCGGGGGATGAGCGTGGACGACTTCGCGCCCCGCCTCAGCTTCTTCTGGGACGTGCACAACGACTTCTTCGAGGAGATCGCCAAGTTCCGCGCGGCGCGGCGGATCTACGCGCGGGTGATGCGCGACCGGTTCGGGGCGAAGAAGGCGATCAGCATGACCTTGCGCACGCACGCCCAGACGGCCGGGGTCGCGCTCACCGCGCAGCAGCCGTACAACAACGTGGTCCGCGTCGCGCTGCAGGCGATGGCGGCGGTGCTCGGCGGGACGCAGTCGCTGCACACCAACTCGCTCGACGAGACCTACGCGCTGCCCACGGAGGAGGCGGTCACCATCGCCATGCGCACGCAGCAGATCCTCGCGCACGAGAGCGGCGTGGACCGGGTGGTGGATCCGCTGGCTGGGTCGTACTTCGTCGAGTACCTCACCGACGAGACCGAGAAGCGCTGCGTGGAGATCCTCGGCAAGATCGACCGGCTCGGCGGGATCATCCGCGCCATCGAGGAGGGCTATCCGCAGCGGGAGATCGCCGACAGCGCCTACCGCTGGCAGCGCGAGGTGGACAGCGGCGAGCGGAAGATCGTCGGGGTGAACGCATTCAAGACCGACCGCGACGAGCCGATTCCCACCCTGAAGATCGACGACCAGCTGGCGCAGAAGCAGATCGAGCGCCTCAACGCCGTCAAACGCAGCCGCTCCCAGCGCGACGTCCAGGACAAGCTCCGCGCCGTGGAAGACGCCTGCCGCTCTGACAAGAACCTCATGTACCCCGTCCTCGACGCCGTAAAGTCCTACTGCACCTTGGGCGAAGTCTGCGACGTCTTCCGCAAGGTCTGGGGCGCCTACCGCGAAAAAGGCACCTTCTAAGAAACCGGGGACACGATACACGTTTATTTTCTTGCGCCTCCACCGTCGCGAGGCGCGCAAAAAAAGAAACGAGTATCGTGTCCCCGGGTTTTCAGGCGGCCTGTTGGGCGGCCTGCTTGATCGCTTCGATCTCCAGGGTGAGGTCGACTTTTTCGCCGACCAGGAGGCCGCCGGTTTCGAGGGCCTTGTTCCATTCGAGGCCGAAGTGGCGGCGGTCGATGGTGGTGGTGGCGTTGAAGCCGGCGCGCTCGCCGCCCCAGGGATCCTTGCCGGCGCCCTCGTAGGTGACGTCGAGGACGACGGGCCTGGTCACGCCGCGCAGGGTGAGGTCGCCGGTGATCCGGTAGCGGTCGCCGCCCTGGTCCTCGACCTTCGTGCTCCGGAAGGAAGCGGTGGGGAACTTCTCCACGTCGAAGAAGTCGGGCGAGCGCAGGTGGGCGTCGCGGTCCGCGTCCGCAGTGTCCAGGCTGGCGGGCTCGATGTTCACGGTGACGGACGAGGCGGCGGGATTCGCCGGGTCGAACTGCAGCTCGCCGTTCCACTTCGTGAACCGGCCGCGGGTCTTCGAGACCACCATGTGCCGGACGGAAAAGGCGATTGCGGAGTGCGAAGGATCGATCTTCCAGGTGCTGAGGGCCATGTGTGACTCCTGAAAAGAGTGTAACTACGTTTTACGTAGCTACAGATGCTTTCGTGCGCCGCAGGATTCGGCTCGTTATACTTTCCCCATGTCCGTGAGGCCCCATTCCAGCAAGATGTGCCCGCAGTTCCAGTCCGCCGTGGACCTGGTCGGCAAACGCTGGACCCCGCTGATCGTCCAGCTCCTGCTCAAACGGCCCCACCGCTACAGCGAGCTGCTCGGCGAGTTGGAAGTGGTCACCGAAGGCATGCTCTCCCAGCGCCTGAAGGAGCTGGAGCAGGCCGGGGTGGTCGAGCGCCGCGTCCTCGACGAGCAGCCCGTCCGCGTCGAGTACCACCTCACCGAGAAGGGCCGGGGACTGAGCCGCGTGATCGCGGGCCTCGAGCGCTGGGCGCAAGAGTGGATCCGGTAGCCGACCGCATCTTCCTCGAGACGACGCGCCGCTACGCTCCACCCGCGCTGGCGCGCCTCGACGTCGCCGCGGCCCTGCGCCTCGCCCAGGTCGAGCCCGGGAAACCGCTGGCGGATCTCGGCTGCGGCTACGGCCGCCACCTGACCGCCCTGATCGAGCAGGGCCACCCACATCCCCTGGGGATCGACCGCAGCGCGCTGCTGCTTTCGGAGGCCCGCCGCCTGGCTCCGGCGGCCTGGCTGGTCCGCGCCGATCTCCGCCTGCTTCCCCTCCACGCAGGCTCCCTCGCCGCCGCGTTCTGCTTCTACAGCTCGATGTTTCTCGGCACCCACCACGACGCCGTCCTCGCGCTCCGGGAGGCCGCGCGCGTGCTGCGGCCCGGGGGGAGCCTGGTGCTCACCACCGACAATCCCTTGCGCCTCGCCAGCCGCCCGTCCGCGGACTACGAAGAAGACGTCCCCGGGCTGGGCCGCATCCGGGAGCAGAGCGCCTGGGACCCCGCCGAGAGCGTCGACCGGGTGACGAAGACCTTGCGCGCGCCCGGCGGAGAGAGCCTATCGGCGACATTTGTCATCCGGTACTATGCGCCTCCCGCGCTGGCGGAGCTGGCGCGGGCGAGCGGGCTCGTGCTGCGCCGGCTCGAGCCCGACGCGCCCATGACCGAAGAAACGCCGCAGCTGATCGCCCTGCTGGAAAAGGTGCCCTGATGGCAGACGCCACGCGCAAGATCCGCATCCTCGTCGCCAAACCCGGTCTCGACGGCCATGACCGGGGCGCCAAGATCATCGCCCGGGCCCTGCGCGACGAAGGCTTCGAGGTGATCTACACCGGGCTGCACCAGACGCCGGAGATGATCGTCGCCGCCGCCGTGCAGGAGGACGTCGACGGCATCGGCCTTTCGATCATGTCGGGCGCCCACATGACGCTGTTCCCGGCTGTGATCGACCTCCTGAACAAGCAGGGTGCGAGCGACGTGATCGTGTTCGGCGGGGGGATCATCCCCGATCCCGACATTCCGGAGTTGAAAAAGCTCGGGGTGAAGGAAATCTTCACGCCGGGAGCGACCACCGGGACGATCGCGCAATGGGTGCGCGACAACGTGCGGCCGCGAAACTGAAACGATGCTGCCCAGCCACGTCAGCCTGTACGAGGTGGGACCGCGCGACGGGCTGCAGAACGAGTCGGTGAACCTGACGCTGGACGCGAAGCTGCGGCTGATCGCGGCCCTGGCGGACGCCGGCCTCTCCCGCATCGAGCTGGGCTCGTTCGTCCGGCCCGACTGGATTCCGCAGCTGGCGGACACCGACGAGCTGGCGCGCCGTGCCGTGCGCAAGCCGGGCATCCGCTACGCCGCGCTGGTCCCCAACCGCACCGGCCTGGAGAGGGCGATCGCCGCCGGCATCGGCGAGGTGGCGGTCTTCATGTCGACCAGCGAGACGCACAACCTCAAGAACACCAACAAGTCGATCGCGCAGTCGCTCGCCCTTTTCGAGGAGATCGTGCCGGTCGCGCGCAAGCACGGCCTGTTCGTGCGCGCCTATCTCAGCACCGTCTGGGGCTGCCCCTACGAGGGGAAGGTGGAGACGCGGCGCTCGCTGGAGATCTGCCGCCAGCTGCGCGCCATCGGCTGCGACGAGCTGTCGCTCGGCGACACCATCGGCGTCGGCAACCCGCGGCAGACGCGCGAGATCCTCCAGCTCTTCCTGCGCGAGTTTCCTCCCGCGGTGCTCGCCCTCCACCTCCACGACACCCACGGCACCGCGCTCGCCAACTGCCTCGCCGCGATGGAGATGGGGATCACCACCTTCGACACCAGCATCGGCGGCATGGGCGGGTGCCCCTACGCGCCGGGCGCGGCAGGGAACCTGGCGACCGAGGATCTCGCCTCGATGCTCGAGGACATGGGCATCGCCACCGGGATCAACCTCGCGAAGCTGATCGAGGCGGGCGCCCTGGCGCAGGAGCTGGTCGGGCGCAAGCTCCCGGGGCGCCGCCTGCAGGCCGCGCTCGGCCGCCGCACCCCGGGGGAGGCGCGGCCCGCGGCCGCGACCTGACGATCGATGGCGAACCTGATCCAGGAAGACCGCGGCCCCGTCCGCGTCCTGACCATCGACGGCGAGGCGCAGATGAACGTGCTCTCGCGCGCCCTGGTCGCCGAGCTTGCGCAGCATGCGCGGGAGGCGGCGAAGGATGCCTCGGTGCGCGCGGTGGTCGTCACCGGCGCCGGCAGGCGCGCCTTCTGCGCGGGCGCGAATCTCAAGGAGCGCAAGGGCTGGAGCGACGACGACGTGCGGCGCTGGCTGGTCGAGCTGCACGAAGGCTTTCGCGAGGTGGAGCGCTGCCCGAAACCGTGGATCGCCGCCATCAACGGGCTCGCGCTCGGCGGCGGCTGCGAGCTGGCCCTGGCGTGCGACCTGAGGGTCCTGGATCCCGGCGCGCAGATCGGGCTCACCGAGACGCGGATCGGCGTCATCCCCGGCGGCGGCGGCACCGTCCGCCTCGCCCGCCTGATCGGGCTCGGGCGGGCAAAGGACCTGATCCTCACGGCGCGCCGCCTGGAACCCGCAGAGGCGCTGCACCTCGGGGTCGTCAACCGGATCTCCGCCGCCGGCGATTCCGTCTCCGCCGCGGTGGCGCTGGCCAACGAGATCTCGGCCAATGCGCCGGTGGCGGTGGCGGCGGCAAAGGCTTCCATCGACGAAGCCTGGGATCTGGCGATGGACGCGGCGCTCGATCGCGAGCGGCAGCACTACGAGAAGGTGCTGCTCAGCGAGGATCGCCTCGAGGGATTGAAGGCGTTCGCGGAGAAGCGGCCGCCGCGCTGGCAGGGGCGCTGACCCGCTTCGAGATCAGGTACTCGACGGCCTGCGCCCGCGTCTCGAATGCCCTGATCTCCCGCCCGGTCAAGGTCATTA
>DASREU010000098.1:0-5320 GCA_035651935.1 Myxococcales bacterium
GCGTTCTGTTCTATTCTTGGAGGGGTGAAGGAACGCCTGCGCAGCCTGCCGTCCGTGGACGAGGTGCTGGCGCGCCCCGCGGTGCGCGCCCTTGCCGAGCGGGTGGGACGAGCCGCGACCAAGGCGGCGGTGCGCGCGGCCATCGCCGAGGCGCGGGAGAGGCTGCAGCGTGGAGTCGACAGCTCCGGCGAACCGGTCTCCGACGCCCGCGTCCTCGAGCTCGGCGAGGTGGAGCACGCGCCGCGGCTGCGCCGGGTGATCAACGCGACCGGCGTCGTCCTGCACACCAATCTCGGCCGCGCTCCGCTCCATCCGGAGGCGGTGGCACGGGTGGCGGAGGTCGCCGCCGGCTACTCGAATCTCGAGATCGACCTCGCGACCGGCCGCCGCGGCCACCGCAGCGCGCACGTCGAGCCACTGCTCTGCGAGCTGTTCGGCGCCGACGCGGCGCACGTGGTGAACAACTGCGCCGGCGCCACTCTCCTCGCGCTGGCCGCCCTGGGCAGGGGAGGGGCGGCGATCGTCAGCCGGGGCGAGCTGGTGGAGATCGGCGGCGGCTTTCGCGTCCCCGAGATCCTCGCCCAGTCCGGGTGCCGCCTGGTGGAGGTGGGCACCACAAATCGCACGCGCGTCGCGGACTACGCCGCGGCCCTGGAGGCGAATCCCGGGGCGATGATCGTCCGCGTGCACCGGTCGAACTTCGCGCTGGTCGGCTTCACCGAGACTCCCCCTCTGGCCGCGCTCGCCGCGCTGGCGCGCGAGAAGAAGGTGCTGCTGCTTCACGATCTCGGCAGCGGCTCCCTCGATCCAGCGCTGGGAGATCGGACGGCGGCACAGAGCCTGCGCGAAGGAGCGGATCTGGTGCTCGTCTCGGGCGACAAGCTCCTCGGCGGCCCGCAGGCAGGGATCGTGCTCGGCCGGGGCGACCTGGTGGAGAAGTGCCGCAAGCACCCGCTGAGCCGCGCGCTGCGCGCCGATCGCATGCTGCTCGCCGCGCTCGAGGCGACCTTGCACCTGTACCGCGACGGGCGATCCGGCGAGCTTCCGGCGCTGCGGGCGATCAAGGCCGATCCCTCGGACTTGCGCCGGCGCGCCACGATGCTCGCCCTGGATCTGCAGCAGCGCGGCATCGCCTGCAGCGTCGTCGAGTGCGAGGGGCGGGTGGGCGGGGGCTCGCTTCCCCAGGCCCGGCTTCCCGGCGCCGGAGTCGCGCTCGACGGCGACCCCGCGTCGCTCCTGGCCGCGCTCCGCGAGAGCGATCCAGCGGTGGTGGCATTGGTGCGCGACGAGCGGGTCGTCCTCGATGTCCGCTGTGTGACAGACACCGCGGAGCTGGCCGGAGCGGTCGCAAAAGCGAGCGGGCGTGCAACCGCGCAGAAAGGCGATAGACTAGAGGGAGCCACCGAAGGTGGCCCGGAGCCTTTGCAGGTGGCGGATCGAATGGGCGATCCGCTGGACACGGAGGTGTAAGTGCTCTCGACGAGTGTCCTGGTCCTGAACCGCCTCTACCAGCCGGTGCACGTCACTTCCGTGCGCCGGGCGCTGATCCTTCTGTATCGCGGCGCCGCCAAGGCGGTGGACGAGCAGTACCAGACGTTCGATTTCGAGAGCTGGGCCGAGCTGTCGGCGGCGGTCCACGAGGAGTCGATCGGGACCACCCGGAAGCGGATCCGCGTTCCCCGGGTGATCCTTCTCCAGGCCTACGATCACCTGCCGCGCGCCCGCGTCCGCTTCAGCCGCCTGAACATCTACGCCCGCGACCGCAACACCTGCCAGTACTGCGGGCGCAGGCCGCCGCGCGCCGAGCTCAATCTCGACCACGTCATCCCCCGCAGCCGGGGAGGCGTGACCAGTTGGGAGAACGTGGTCTGCTCGTGCGTCCCCTGCAACCTGCGCAAGGGTGGGCGGACCCCCGACGAGGCGCACATGAGGCTGCTCCGCCATCCGGCCCGCCCGCGCTGGACGCCGTTCTTCCGCGGCCCGCCGCGGACCGGCGCGTTCTACCAGCAGTGGGTCCCGTTCCTCTCGCTGACCGACATGGCGTACTGGAACACGGAACTTCAGGAAAACGATCTGTAGGGATAGATTCCGCCCATGGCATCGCTGATCGAGACCCCCGAGGCAGCCAACCGCCTCGCCCGCGCCATCGCCTCCGACCTCTCGCTCTACAACGAGGCGAAGATCAAGGAAGGCATCGAGAACGACACCTTCTTCACGGTGCTGCAGGACGAGATCGCCGAAGGCCGCGCGCACTACGAGAGCCGGGTCGACCCGAAGCTCCGCGGCACCTCGAACTTCTACGACCGGGCGCTGGTCGACGTGATCCTCGCGCGCAAGGGCCACATCAAGTCGAAGATCTGGTGAGTCCCCGCGGACGGCCGTCGCGCCGCCAGCGCGAGCAGCAGCGCAGTCCGGCGCGCCCGGTCGCCGAAGAGCGCAGGTTCGAGGTCGAGGGCGCCGGAGAGCGGCTCGACAAGCTGATCGCGGCGCGGTTTCCCGATCTCTCCCGCGCGCGCGTGCAGCAGCTGATCCTCGAAGGACTGGTCGACGTCGGAGGCGCAGCCGCGTCCGCCGCCGATCGTCCGAAGGCGGGCGCGGTGGTCGCGGTCCGTCTGCCGGAGGTCGCGCCGGCGCGGCTCGATCCGGTGAAGCTCGATCTCCCCGTGCTCTACGACGACGCGCACCTGATCGTCATCGACAAGCCGGCCGGAATCGCGGTGCACCCGGGAGCGGGCGGCGAGGGGACGACCATCGTCCACGGGCTGCTCCATCAAGTCGCCGACCTGCGCGGCGTCGGGGGCGAGCTGCGGCCGGGGATCGTGCACCGTCTCGACAGGGACACTTCGGGATGCCTGGTGGTCGCGAAGACCGAGCGGGCGCTGCGCACGTTGCAGGCATCGTTCAAGGCTCGCGAAGTGGAGAAGGGATACCGGGCGCTCGTGCACGGCGCTCCGCCCGATCGCCTGGAGCTCGACACCGCCTATGGCCGCCATCCGGTGCAACGCAAGCGCTTCTCCTCGAAGGTCCGGGAGGGAAAGCGCGCGGTCACGCGGTTCTCGGTCCTCTCGCGCACCAGGGACGCCGCGTTCCTCGACGTCGAGCTCTTCACCGGGCGCACGCACCAGATCCGCGCCCATCTCGCCGACCATGGCTGGCCGCTGTTCTGCGATGTCCTCTACGGAGGGACCCGGCGCGAGGGCCCCGGCGCTGCAGAGCCGGTGCGGCGGGCGGCGGCGGTGCTCGGGCGGCAGGGATTGCACGCGCGGCGGCTCGCGTTCCCGCATCCCGTCACTGGCGCGGCGGTGGTCTGCATCGCGCCGCTCCCTCCGGATCTGCGGGCGGCGCTGCGGGAGCTGGGGTTATCCTCGCCGGGGTGAGGCTCGACGATCACGTTCCCGCCGTCCTCGACCGGGCACGCGCCCTCCTGCGCCTGCCGGGGGGACCGCAGGCGGAGCTGGCGCGGAACGAGGTTCGCGCCGCGGCGAGCGCCGTCCTCGAGTTGCACGAAGGCCTCGTCGGCGACCGGGTGCTGGCGACGCCCGCGACCTACGCCGGCGCCCGCCTCGGCGCCTATCTGCTCTGGTGGTGGCCACAGACGTACGTCAAGACGCAGGCGGCGCTCCGGCTCTGTCCGGTCCCCGCCTCTCCGCGGATCCTCGACATCGGGTCGGGACCGGGCGCCGCGGCACTGGCCGCGCTCGATCTCCTCGGCGGCGAAGCGGTCTGCTTCGACGTGTCGGAACCCGCCCTCGCCGAGGCGCGCGCCCTCGGAATCGCGCGGGCCGTGCGCGAGCTTCCGGGCGGCCCGTTCGACCTGACGCTGGCCGCCAACGTGCTCTCCGAGCTCGACGACGCGCTCGCGCTCCTGCGCCGTCTCGACGGCGTCGTGGTGATCGTCGAGCCCGCCTTGCGCGAGACCGGACGCGCCCTGCTGGAGGCGCGGGACGTTCTCCTGCGCGAAGGCTGGTTCGCGCTCGCTCCATGCCTGATGCAGCGCCCGTGTCCGGCGCTCGCATCGCCCAGGGACTGGTGCACCGCCGAGGTGCGCTGGACTCCGCCGCCATACTTCCGGCAACTGGCCGACGCCACCGGGCTGCGGGCGGACGAGATGCTCTCGTTCGCTCCGCTGATCCTCTCCCGCGCGCCGCCTGCGCCGCGGCCCGACACTTGGCGCGTGGTCGGCGTGGCGCCTCCGGAGAAGGGCAAGAAGCGGGTCTGGCTCTGCGGCGCCGAGGAGAGGGTGCCGCTGGTCCGGCTCGACCGCGACCGCGGCGAGGCGAACGAGCGGTTCGACCGCTTGCGCCGCGGAGACCTGGTCCGCCTGCGCGGCGCCGATCGGCGGGGAGACGGGCTTCGCCTCGGTCCGGAGAGCAGCCTGACGGACGGCTGAACGTTCCCGACCTGGGGCGGATGCTTTCCCGATCCCGGCGTGCTGCGGTGCCGGCATGGACCTGCCCCGAGGACCTTGTCTTCTCGCCTTCTGCGCCACACCGCCGGAATTCGACGCCGCCTTCCGCGCCGAGCTGCGCGCGCTGGGGGCTCCGCTGCTCGCGCTCTCGCCGCGATCGGGCGTGCTGATCGGCGCCGACGACGAGCCCCGCCCCGTCCGTCCAGACCCTCGCCTCTGGCGCGCGCACGGCGCCGGGCGGGCAGCGCTCACCATCGTCCTCCTCGACCACCGCCATCGCGTCCGTCTGCGGCGGGACGCGCCGGAGACCGAGTCCACCCTGCTGGAGGCGATCCGCGAGGCCCGCAGGGCGATCGCCGAGGCGCCCCGCGGGATCGGACGCCGCGAGCTCCTGGTGAACAGCCTCGCCGTCGCCCTCGGCGCCGCCGTGCTGCACGCCTGCGCCGGCGCGAAGCCCGCGCCCACGCCGGCTCCTGCGGCCCCCGGTTTGCTGGACGTGACGCTGGTGGTGAACGGGCAACCGCGGACCTTGCGGGTGGAGCCCCGCGTCGTGCTCCTCGATGCGCTGCGCGAGAACCTGGGGCTCACCGGCGCGAAGAAGGGCTGCGACATGGGCCAGTGCGGGGCCTGCACCGTGATCGTCGACGGCCAGCGGGTGAACTCCTGCCTGAAGCTTCTGGCCCAGCTCGAGGGCGCCCAGGTGACTACCATCGAGGGCCTCGCTCGCGACGGCGCGCTGCATCCCATGCAGCAGGCGTTCCTGGACGCGGACGCCTTCCAGTGCGGGTACTGCACGCCGGGCCAGATCCTCTCGGCCGTGGCGCTGCTCGAGGAGAGAAAGCCGGCGAGCGAGGACGAGATCCGCGAGCGGATGTGCGGGAACCTCTGCCGCTGTGGCGCCTATCCGAACAT
>DASREU010000099.1:0-2946 GCA_035651935.1 Myxococcales bacterium
GAAGATGAGCAGCGCGGTGATGGCGAAGCTCTGCGCGAGCGTGGGGACCAGGTTCGCGCCGACCTTCACGTGCAGCACCGATTGCCCCACCACCCGCATCTGCGCGCCCTGGAGCGCCGTCGCGCCCAGGCTGGCCCAGGCCTTGGCGGTGTCCGAGGACAGGGCGGCGTACCCGGCGGCGTCTCCTTGCCGGAAGAGCACGGTCAGGTTCAGGTCGCGAAGCTGGTTGACGTCGATGTAGCCGCGCGTCCCCGGCTCGGAGAGCAGAAGCTGCTCGAGATCCGCCGTCGCGCGCGCGAACTGCGCGGGGTCGTCCGGAAGGCGGTCGCCTTGACCGGAGAAGTAGCGGCGCAAGCGCAGGAACGTCGTCGGCCCGATCACCGCCGTCACGCCAGGGATCGCCTCGATGCCGGACTGGAACCGGTCCACGGCCCGCAGCACCTCGGGGTCCGTCGCGTCCGCTTTGGGGAGGTGGATCCAGACGTGCGCGACGTTCAGGTCGAGCACGTTCTCGCGAAACCAGACCAGGTCGCTCCGCAGCGGCAGCGAGGGATCGATGTACGAGAGCGTGTCTGTCCCCACGGCCATCGCCGGCAGACGCCCCGGGATCCCGAACAGCGCCGCCGCGCCGCCCACGCAGATCAAGAGCACGAACCCGACCAGCGGGCGCCGGTGCCGGAACGTGAACCCCGGCAGCGCGCGCACGAGCCGCTCGTAGACGCCGCCGCCGGCCACGCGGGCCGTCCCGGTCGGCGTCCGGAGCGTGAGCTGCAGGGCGGGGAAGAGGGTGAAGGCGACGACCCAGGAGATCGCCAGCCCGAGCGCGGTCCAGAGCCCCATCTCGCGGATGGGCACCACCTTGGAGACCGAGAGCGCCGCGAAGCCGAGCACGGCCGCGAACGTCGACGCGGTCACCGGCAGGAGCTTGTTGCGGAGCGCGACGAGCTGGTGCTCGCGAACCGGCACCTCCGGGGGACGGTCGATGAAGCGCGAATGCAGGTAGACCAGGGTGGCGAGGGTGGTGACCAGCACCGTCAGCGGCACCAGCACGGAGACGATGGTGAAGGTGAACCCGAGCAGCCCTCCGGCCGCGACGCCCAGCGCCACCGCGGCGCCCAGCGCCAGCACGAAGGCGAGCAGCGTGCGCAGCGAGCGGTAGAGCAGGAGCGCCGTCCCCACCACCAGGATCCCGAAGACCGGGAAGTAGCGGACCGCGGCAGCGCCGGACTGCCGCTCGATCCAGGATTGCACGTACGGCTCGCCGACCTTCCGCACCGGCCCGGCATGGGCTCGCTCCAGAGCGGAGTCGATCGCCGCCAGCGCCGCATCGCGCTCGGCGTTGCCGTGCACGTCGAGGTCCGCCACCACGGAGAGGAAGTGGTCGCCGACGAGCCCCTGCTTGCGGAAGAACGTCGTCCCGGTCGCGAGCGCCCGCAAGTCGTCGGCCCTCGCGCCGGGCCGGGCGCGGCGGACCGCGTCGAGCACCGAGAATGCGCTGACGTGAGGGATCTTCCGCAGCTCCCGGACCGCGGCGTCCACGCGGGCGAGGTTTTCGGGCGCCCAGGGGTCGGGCGACTCGAACACCAGCAGCACCGACGGCGAGTCGGGGAAGATCTTCTGGAATGCGCGCGTGGCCGCGAAGTCGGGATCGCTCGGCGCGATCAGCCGGTCGAGGCCGCCCTCGGAAGGAATGCGGGCGGCGCGGAGGGCAGCGAGCGGCACCAGCACCGCGAAGACCGCGAGGATGGGAACGCGCGCCGTGACGATGCGCGCGAGGAACCGCGTCGGTAGATCCTTCACGCTGGCAGGGTAACGCGCTTTTCGCGTAGAAGGCGGCATGCTCGCGCTGCTCGCTGTCACCCTGGTGGTCTGCGCCCCCGGATACCCGGGGAGCACGGCCGAGGCGAAACCGGCGATGGACGCGCTCGCGGCCGCCATCGCGCGCACCGCGCACCTGCCCTCGAGCTCGGTCGCCGCGGTCTACGACGAGACCGAAGCGGCGTGCCTGCGGCGGCTCGCCGACAAGGACGCGGCGCTGCTGCTTTCGCCACTCCCCTTCTTCCTCGCGCACGAGCAGGAGCTCCGTCTCGCCGCGCGCCTCTCTGCCATGCCCCAGGACGCCGAGGCGCTGGAGCGCTGGACGCTGGTGACCGGAAAGGATCATCCTCCGTCGCTCGACGGCTACACGGTCGTCTCCAGCGCGGGGTACGCGAAGCGGTTCGTGCGCGCGGCGGCGCCGAAGCTGCCCGCGAACGCCGTCATCGAGCCTGCCCCGGCGGTCCTCTCGGCGCTGCGCAAGGCCGCGAACGGCGAGAAGGTCGCGGTTTTGCTGGACGGCGCGCAGGCGGCGGCGATGAACACGCTCCCGTTCGCGGGCTCGCTCGCGGTCGTCGCGACCTCGCCGGAGATGCCCGCCTCGGTCCTCGCCACGGTGGGGAAGCGGCTCGACGAGCAGCGCTGGAACGACCTGGAGGCCGCGTTCCTGCGCCTCGCCGAAGATCGCTCCGCGCGCACGGCGCTCGACGGCGTGCGCATCGCCGGTTTCGTCCCGCTCGATGAGCAGGCGCTGGCGGCCGCACGTGCCGCCTGGCGGCGCGCGAAGTGAGGGCGGTCGAAGGGCTTCTCCTGCTCTGCGCCGGCTGTGCGCAGGCGCTGCACCAGCCGCCGCCGCTGGAGTCGATCGCCCGCGCTTCCGCGAAGGGCGCGCCGGAGCTGCTCGCGGAGGCCGACGCTGCCTGGGCCCGGCGCGGCGAGCCCGGGCAGGCCGCCGCCGCCGAGGAGCTCTACCTGCAGGCGGCGCGCGCAGATCCACGCCGGCCGGAGGCGTTCGCCGGCGCCATCCGCGCCAAGGCGCTTCGCATCGGGCGGGAGAAGGACGGCGGCGAGCGCACCCGGCTGGCGGAGAGCGCCGTCGTGCTCGGCCAGCTCTGCGAGGAGAACGCGCCC
>DASREU010000100.1:0-2647 GCA_035651935.1 Myxococcales bacterium
GACGAAGTCGCGGAGGTACCCGCCGGTCTGCGAGGCGCCGGTCGCGTACGAGCGGCGGATCCCGGTTCCCAGCGGGTTCAGGTTGCCGGCGTCGTCCTTCGCCTGGTAGCGGAGGAAGGAGCCGACGTCGCGGGTGGTGGCGTGCCCGAGCGCCATCACGATGGGGTTCTTCGCCGGATAGATCAGCTCGTAGATCTTGTCGTTCCGGAAACCGTCGAAGTAGCAGATGTCGGAAGTCGAGGCGACGAAGCTCGCCGCGCCGGTCGGGCACTTCCCGAATGCCCAGCGGTCGGAGGCGATGGTGGTCTTCGGCGTGCCGACGTCGTCGCGCACGGTGAGCAGCGAATGCCCCGTGTTCGTGTCCGCCGTCTCGTAGGAGTGGAAGCTGGCGTTTCCTTCCAGCACCAGGGTGAAGGCGCCCGCGAGCGGCAGGTTCCGGTCCGAATACTCGACGCGCATCATCCCGACGATGGGGCTGCCGTCGGCCTGCCGTGCGATGGGGAGGTTCGCAGTGAGATTCGTCGCCGTCTGCAACGCGTCGCCTTCCCAGCCGGCATCCACCAGCGTGTAGCCCATGGTGAAGTACACGTCGCTCGCCGCAAGCTGCGCCTGGGTGGTCGCGGTGAGCAGGCCGAAAGGATTGTTCCCGCGGTTGTTGATGCCGTAGAAGATCTTGTGGTTGCTGCGGCCCATGTCCACGGGCTTGGCGATGACGAACGGCGTGCTGAACTCCACCATCCCGCGCGCATTCTTCGGAGCCCGGTCGATGTCGACGATCACCGCGTTCAGAGGATCGCGCGGATCGACTTCCATGTATGCGGTCCCGGTGAGGCGCTCGTAGGGTCCGACGTCGCCCCACGACGCGCCGCCCACCAGCGGCTGCCGCGACTCCACCACGAATGCCACCACCCGCGCCTCGACCGCTCCCGCCGCCGCGGCCACGAGCGCCGCCGCGGCCAAAGCAGACCTGCTCTTCGCCCAACGTTCCATTCCGTCCTCCCTTGGCTGTTCCCCGCGCGCGCACCGTCTGCGGCGGCGATCACGGGGATCAAGGCGCGCTGTGTCGAAGCCACGCGCGGCGGCGGCAAAGTTTGGTACGGTGCTCCCCCTCAATGGCGGCGGGCGTACGCGACTACCTCGAGCGGATCCTCTCCGCCCGCGTCTACGACGTGGCGGTGGAGACGCCCATCGATCCCGCTCCCGGGCTCTCGGCACGGCTGGGGAACCGGGTCCTGCTCAAGCGCGAGGACATGCAGCCGATCTTCTCCTTCAAGCTGCGCGGCGCGTACAACAAGATCTCCGGGCTCCCCGCTTCCGCCTTGAAGCACGGCGTGATCGCCGCCTCCGCCGGCAACCACGCCCAGGGCGTGGCCCTCTCCGCGCAGCGGCTGGGATGCCGCGCCACGATCGTGATGCCGGTCACCACGCCGCGCATCAAGGTGGACGCCGTGGCGTCGCGCGGCGCGGAGGTGGTCCTGGCCGGAGACTCCTACGACGACGCGTACCGGCACGCGAAGAAGCTGGAGCGCCGCGGGAAGATGACGTTCGTCCACCCCTACGACGATCCGGAGGTGATCGCCGGGCAGGGCACCATCGGGATGGAGATCCTCCGCCAGCACGCCGGCCCCATCCACGCCATCTTCGTGCCGATCGGCGGCGGGGGACTGATCGCCGGGATCTCCGCGTACGTGAAGCGCCTCCGGCCGGAGATCCGCGTGATCGGGGTGCAGCCGAGAGAGGCGGACGCGATGGCGCGCTCGCTCGCGCAGGGGCGGCGCGTGACCTTGCCCCAGGTCGGCCTCTTCGCGGACGGCGTGGCGGTGAAGCGGGTGGGGAAGGAGACCTTCCACATCGCGCGCAGGCACGTCGATTCGACGATCCTGGTCGGCACCGACGCGATCTGCGCCGCCATCAAGGACGTCTTCGAGGACACCCGCTCCATCCTGGAGCCTGCGGGGGCGCTGTCTGTCGCGGGGATGAAGGCTTACGCCGCCCGGAAGGGCATCAAGGGCGAGACGCTGATCGCGGTGCAGAGCGGGGCGAACATGAACTTCAACCGGCTCCGGTTCGTGTCGGAGCGCGCGGAGACCGGCGAGCGCCGCGAGGCCGTGCTGGCAGTGACCATCCCCGAGCGCCCGGGAAGCTTCCGGCGGTTCTGCGCGGTGCTCGGCCCGCGCAACATCACGGAGTTCAACTACCGCATCGCCGATGCGGACGAGGCGCAGGTCTTCGTCGGGGTGGGGATCCAGAGCGTCGCGGAGACCGCCGGGATCATCCGCGCCTTGGCGCGGCATGGCTTCGGCACCCTGGATCTCTCGGACGACGAGATGGCGAAGCTGCACGTGCGCTACCTGGTCGGTGGGCACGCGGCGCTGGCGAAGGACGAGCTGGTCTACCGGTTCGAATTCCCCGAGCGCCCCGGAGCCTTGCTCCAGTTCCTCTCCAGCATGCGCACCGACTGGAACATCAGCCTGTTCCATTACCGGAACCACGGGTCGGACTTCGGCAGGGTGCTGGTCGGGATGCAGGTCCCTCCACGCGAGCTCCCCGAGTTCCGCCGTTTTCTCGGCACCGTCGGGTACGCCTTCGTCGACGAGACCCACAATCCGGCGTACCGCCTGTTCCTCGGCTGATCTTCAAGTGACGG
>DASREU010000101.1:0-4487 GCA_035651935.1 Myxococcales bacterium
TCGCTCTTCGCCTTGCGCATCGCCGCCCGCCCCCCGGACGCGAAGCGCACGTACGGCTACTACCGGCTGGAGATCCTCGCCGCGCTCGTCAACGGCGCGTTCCTCTTCGCCATCGCCGCAGGCATCGCCATCGAGGGCTACCACCGCCTGCGCAACCCCGAGCCCGTCCACGTGCAGACGGTCGTCCTGCTCGCCTCGCTGGGCATCGTCCTGAACGCGGCGGGGATGTGGATCACGCACACCGGCGCGCACGGGAGCATGAACCTGCGCTCCACCTTCCTCCACCTCGCGGGCGACCTGCTGAACTCCGTCGGTGTGCTCGTCTCGGCGGCGCTGATCGCCTGGACGGGCCGGCTCGAGGCCGACCCGATCATCAGCTTCCTCATCGCCGCCACCATCGTCTGGAGCGCGATCCGCCTCTGCCGCGAGGCCGTCGACGTGCTGCTGGAAGGCGCGCCGCGCCACATTCCCGTCGGCGAGGTCTCCACCGCGCTGGCGAGGGTTCCGGGCGTCTCGGCGGTCCATGATCTGCACGTCTGGACGATCACCAGCGGGATGGTGGCGCTCTCCTGCCACATCGTGGTCACCTGCGATTCCCCGGGCTGCCGCAGCCACGACGAGATCCTCATCGACGCCCGGGCGCTCCTGCGCGACCGCTTCGCCATCGAGCACACCACCATCCAGTTCGAGAGCGATCAGTTCCATCACGAAGAGGTCGTCCATTGACCCACCCGGGCGCCTGGTCGCGGCGTCCCGCGAAGGCGGTGGGGCGTCTCGCCGGCCGCGATCTGCTGGTCCTGAGCATGCGCGAGATCCTCGCCGCGGCAGCCAGGGAGAACCTGCCGCTCGTCGCGCTCGCCGCTCCGGCCCCGGCGGCCATCGCGGGGTTCACCCGCGCCGCGCGCGACGCGGAAGCTCCGCTGCTCTTGATGCGCCCCTCCGGCGCGGACGAGAAGGGGCCGGAAGAGTCGAGGGACGACGTGGCATTCGCGGAGACGGCGTTCCGCGCGGCGTTCGCGCTGCGCTTCTCCGGACCGATGGCGCTGCTCAAGGATCCGCCGCGCGCCGGCAGCGCCCTTCCCGACCCGCAGCGGGTCCAGGCGGAGATCGACGCCGGGTTCACCGGCGTGTCGCTCGCCGCCGCCGACACCCAGCAGGACGCGCGCAACGCGGCACTCACCGCCAGCTCGGTGTGCCAGATGGAGCTGGGGCTGGAGATCGTCCCGTTGGGCGGAGCGAAGGCGGCGGCCGAGCTGGCGCGGCAGCTCCGCTCGCGCGGCGCGCCGCCGAGCGCGGTCCGGATCACCGGGATGGAAGAGGAGGCGGAAGCGCTCTCGGCGGAGCTGGGCGGGATCGCGCTCTCCTCCGCCACCGAATCGCTCGCGACGAAGCTCGCGCAGGGCGGCCTGCGCCAGCTCACCGCCTCGGGCCCCTTCCTCCGCGCCCTGCGCCGCGCCGCGCCCGGCGAGACCTGGGACGTCTTGCAGTCCTGGGCGGACGAGAAGGGCGCCACCCTCGAGCAGTCAGCGGCGCATCACCAGAGGCTGCTGCGCGATCTGCCCGAGCAGATCCAGGACCGGCTGGAGGCGCTCTGCTGTTTCGAGGCGCTCGACCTCTTCCGCAAGTCCTCCGTCCGGGGTTCCTCCGGAAGGCTGATCGCCGCCGTCGTCGCCCTGCACGAAGGAGAGGATTGAGGATCGTCGGCGGCGAAGCCCGTGGCCGCGCGCTTCGCGCGGTCCCGGGCCACGCGACGCGTCCCACGGCGGACCGGGTCCGCCAGAGCCTCTTCGACGCCCTCGGGCAGCGGATGGACGGCTTGCGTGTGCTCGATCTGTATGCCGGCACCGGCGCGCTCGCGCTGGAGGCGCTCTCGCGCGGCGCCGCGCAGGCCGTGCTGGTGGAGAGCGATCCGCGCGCCTCCGCGGTGATCGCCGCAAATCTCGCCACTCTCGGGTACGAGGATCGCGCGCGCCTGGTTCGCGGGCGGCTCCCCGAAGCGCTGGAGCGCCTTCGCGGAGAGCGGTTCGATCTGGTGTTCTCCGACCCGCCCTATGCGCTGCGCGCCGCCCAGGCGACGCTCGATGCGCTGGTGGCAGGAGGCCTGCTCTCGGAGGCGGCGAGGGTGGTGCTGGAGATGGATCGCCGCGAGCCCGCGCCGCTTCCTCCCCCGCCCCTCCAATCACTCGACGAGCGGCGGTATGGCGACACGGTCGTCCGGATCCTCTCAGCGAAATAGCTGCGGGTGGATGCGGAACGTCCTCTCGCTGCGCGCGCTGAACGCGGTCCCGTCGACGCCGATGCCGATCAGCGGCGCCCCGAGATCGACCGTGCCGCACGCCCTTCCGTCGGGCGCGAGGATCTCGTTCCCGAAGGCCATCCCCTCGTCCGAGGGCAAGAGGAAGAAGTCGCCGCGGGACGAGAGCCACGCCGGGGCGGGCCGCTCCACCGTCTCGCCGGGCGCGATCACCCCGCGCCACTTCCGGGCAGAAGTCCCGCTCTCGGGCTCCGCGGCGATGGCGACGGATCCGCCGGCCAGCGCAGCGGCCTGCGGCGCGCGATCGGACCACCCCGCGATCGTGAACGCGGTGGCCGACGGGGTGCCGTCGGGCGACAGCCAGCGGGCGTTCGCCGCCGCATCGCCGTACGCCTGCCAGATGACCAGCGTGGCGCCTGCCGTGTTCATCGCGCCGTCGAACGTCAGGCTGTCCACGGCGCCGGCAAAACTGGCGAACGGTACGGTGCTGCGGAGCGTTCCGAGCGCATCGAACGACTGCGCGATCAGCTGCCCGCCTTCGGCGTGGACCAGGAGGGCGCCGTTCGGCCCCGCATACAGCACGCCCCCGTTCTGCGCCGCGCGCAAGGTGCCGTCGTGCGCGAGGAAGTCGTATTCGGGCGGCGGCAGGAGCGAGGAGCCCTGCGAGGCGATGAACCCGTCGCGCAACGGGCGCACGTCGACGCCGAGGCCGGCCTTGGAGAGGAAGCCCGACGCGGTGGGCACGAAGAGGTAGTTGAGCTGCGGCGGACCGACGTCCTGGCGATGGCAGGAGAGGACGACCGAGCCCCGGCCGTCGCTGGTCGCGGCGCTCGCGGTGTCTCCGCCGGCCCCGTCCGGCCCGGCGCTGCGGCCGGAGCAGATGGTGATCTCCGCGGCGCACGCCGCTCCGCGCGGCAGGACGCCGGGGCAGGCGCCGTTGTCCGCGACTGCGACGGTGGCGGCGACCGCAGGATCGCACGGGCCCCGCGGGGATGCCGGATCCGGGGGCGTCCCGGCGTCGGGCGCAGCGGGCGGGAGCGTGGTCGCGCCCGCGGCCACGTCGACGATCCCGTCTCCGCCCGGCACTCCTTGCGCACAACTCAACATCCAGATCGCTGCGATTCCCCAGGTTGCATGGCGCATGTGCGGGCAACCTGATCACTCGTCCGCCGGGGCGCACTGTTGCGTCGCCTGCAGAACACAATTGATTTCGCCGTCGCTCTCCCGCAGGATGCCGGTCCGATGCCCCCGCGGATCGCGCTGTATCCGGGCTCGTTCGACCCGCCGACGAACGGGCACCTGAGCATCATCCAGCGCGGGCTGAAGATGTTCGACGGCCTGATCGTCGCCGTGCTGATGAACCCCGCCAAGGACTCGCTGTTCAGTGTCGACGACCGCGTCGAGCTCTTGCGCGGCCTGGTGGACGGCAACAAGCAGGTCCAGGTGAAGACCTTCTCCGGTCTCCTGGTGAAGTTCGCCGCCGACGAAGGGGTGAACACGGTCCTTCGCGGGCTGCGGGCGGTGAGCGACTTCGAGTACGAGTTCCAGATGGCGAACATGAACCGCAAGCTCAGCCCGGAGCTCGAGACGCTCTTCATGATGACCGGCGAGGATTACTTCTACATCTCCAGCCGTTTCGTCCGGGACGTGGCACGGCTGGGCGGCGACGTCAGCGGCCTCGTCCCCCCGAACGTCCTCAAAGCGCTGCAGAAGAGGTTCAAGTGACCAGCAGGCGTCTCGAAGCGGTGAAGCCTTCCGCAACCATGGCGATGACGGCGCGCGCGACCCAGCTCCGGCGCGAAGGCCGCGACATCGTCTCGCTCTCCGTCGGCGAGCCCGACTTCCGGATCTTCCCGCACATCGAGGAAGCGGTCCTGGACGCGGTGCGGAAGGGCTACACCAAGTACACCGCCCCGAACGGCCTGGTGGAGTTGCGCGAGGCGATCTCGGACTGGATGTTCCGCGAGGTGGGCGTGCGCTGGCCGGCCGCGCAGATCGTGGCGACCGCCGGCGGCAAGCAGGCCCTCTACAACGCCTGCATGGCCTTGCTCGACGAGGGCGACGAGGCGGTGATCCCGAACCCGTACTGGGTGAGCTACCCGGAGATGGTGCGGCTCGCGGGAGGCAAGCCGATCGATCTGATGCTGCGGCAGGAGGACGGATGGGCGCCGCGGGCCGAGGACCTGGAGCGCGTCTTCACCCCGCGCACGCGGCTCTTCATCTTCTCCAGCCC
>DASREU010000102.1:0-6128 GCA_035651935.1 Myxococcales bacterium
CTCGAATCGGATCCAGCCGAACGAGAGCGGAAAGGTGACCAGCGCCGCGAGCACACACCCCCAGAAGATCAGCCAGTGCGCGGCCCAGCGCGCGAGGCCCCGCCGGGCGATGAACGACTGCACGGCGAAATTCGCGAACAGGCGGCGCACGAAGAAGACGAGGTTCGCGGGCAGGCGCGACGGTTTGAGGAAGATCTGCCATCCGCGCACCCAGTACAGCCGCGTCGGTGGACGCTGCAGCCACATCGAGTAGCGGTACCCGAGCCCGAAGGCCGCGAACACAGTCGCGCCGGCGTACGGAACCAGCGCGGTGTCGAAGTCCTTCAGCCCGCGGCTGCCGAGGATGATCCCCACCACCACCAGCGCGGCGGCCAGACCTCCCAGGACGGTCGCGCGGAACACCTCCGATCGCGGTGACTGAGCGGTTCCCAAGGCGCGCCGGAGGATAGGACATGCGCGCCGTTCGTGCATCGCTTCGCGGCGCAACGTCGCAATCGATCGCTCGGGGGCAAGGCTGGCAAGCGAGAGCGGAGGGTTGTGCGGCGACGCCGTCCAGGCCTATCCATGGGCGTCATGGCCATCCAGTTGCCCGCCTCGTCGAGCGATCTCCCCGGCTGGCGCACCGACCCGTACCGCGTCTTCTTTCCGCTCGGCGTCCTGCTCGCCTGGGCCGGCGTCCTGCACTGGCTGCTGCTCGCCACCGGAGTCCTCGGCGAGTACCGATCGATCTTCCACGCCTTCGCGCAGATCGAAGGCTTCATGACCTGCTTCGCGGTCGGCTTTCTCTTCACCCTGATCCCGCGGCGAACCGCGACGGCGCCGCCCGCGGCGTGGCAGATGGCGATCGGGCTCTCCGCGCCGATCGCGATCACCGTCCTGGCCTGGTACGAGCTGTGGGCGCTCTCGCAGCTCCCCTGGCTGCTCCTCATCGGCGTGCTGATCCAGTTCGCGGTGAGCCGGTTTCGTGCGCCCGGAGCGGCGCCGCGGGTTCCCGACAGCTTCGTCTGGGTGGTGCTCGCGCTGGTGATGGGCAGCGGGGGATCGATCCTTGCCGGCGTCGGTGCGGCGATGGGGGACGAGCAGTTCTGGGTCCACGATGTCGGCCGTTCGATCCTCCTGCAGGGGATGTTCACCGGCCTCGTCCTCGGGGTGGGCGGGATGCTGCTGCCCGTGATCACGCGCGGGATCGCTCCGCTCGGCGGCCCCGGCCCCTCGGCGCCGAAGAAGGTGCTGCACCTGCTGGCGGGGATCGCCTTCATCGGCACCTTCTTCCTCGAGGTGCGGGTCTCCGTCCGGCTCGGATTCGCCCTGCGCGCCGCGATCGTCCTCGCCGTGCTGCTCGCCTCCGCGGAGATCTGGCGCCGGCCCACGGTGCCCGGGCTCCACCGGCGCCTGATCTGGCTCGCGGCCTGGTTCCTGCCTGCCGGCTATGCCTGCGTGGCCGCATTTCCCGAGTACCCGAAGGCCGGGCTGCACGTCGTCTTCATCGGCTGCTTCGCCCTGCTCGCGCTCTCCATCTCGATCCACGTCGTGCTCTCGCACGGCGGCGCTCCGCAGCTCCTCGGACAACGGCCCTGGCCCGTCGCGGTGATGGGGGCACTGCTCCTCGCCGCGGTCCTGCTGCGCGTGCTGGTGAATACCGATCCTTCGCACGTCTACCGCTGGCTCGGCCTTGCCGCGACGGCGTTCCTCTGCGCCACGCTGACCTGGGGAGCCTTCCTCGTCGCGTCGCTGCGGCGCTCCCCGGGTTGATCAGCCGAGCATCTGCTTCACCTGCGCCACCAGCTCGCGGGTGGAGAATGGCTTCGTCACGTAGAGGTCCGCTCCCGCCGCCATGCCCCTCGCGGTGTCGGCCTGCCTGCCCTTCGCGGTGAGCATCACGATCTTCACCCCCCGGCAGCGCGGGTCGCCGCGAAGCCTCTCGCAGACTTCGAACCCGTTCATCTTCGGCAGCATGATGTCGAGCAGGATCAGATCCGGCGCGCCGCCGGCCGCCGCCTTCAGCCCCGCCTCTCCGTCCACCGCGATCTGGACCTCGTATCCCTCGCGCTTCATCAGGTACTCGAGCGAGGTCACGATGTTGGGCTCGTCGTCGACGATCAGGATGCGTTTGCCCATCGCTCTCTCCTATCCGGCCGCCTGCGCCACCGTCACGTCCGAATCCGCTGGCGGGCGCGGGAGCGGCAGCGTGAAGGAGAACGTCGCGCCCTCCCCGAGATCGCTCTCCACCCACAGGCGCCCCCCGAAATGCTCGATGATCCGGCGGCTGATGGGCAAGCCCAAACCGGTGCCTCGGGGCTTACCGGTCAAGGTATCGCCTACCTGCCGGAACTTCTCGAACACCTTCTCGTGGTCGCCGGCAGCGATGCCGGGGCCATTGTCGCGCACGTCGACCCGGAGGAAGTTCCGGCTGATCCCCAGGCGGATCTCCACCCGCCCCTCGCCGGGGCGGCAGACGTTCACGGCGTTCGAGAGCAGGTTGATGAGCACCTGCATCAAGCGGTCGCGGTCGGCCGTGACCCGCGGGAGCACCTCGCCGTCGAAGGCGGTGAAGATCCCGATCCGGCTTTCGCGGAAGAGCTGGCTGGTGGTCTCCACCGATTCGCGGATCACGTCCTTCACGTCCAGCTCGGTGGTGTGCCACTCCGCGCTGCCGGACTCGATCTTCGCCAGCTCGAGCACCTGGTTGATCAGCCGGGTCAGCCGCTGCGTCTCCTTGACGATGGTGGCGAGAAACCGCTTACGATCCGGCAGGCGGATCTCCGGGTCGTCGAGGAGGATCTCGGAGAAGGCCCGGATGGAGGTGAGCGGCGTGCGCAGCTCGTGGGTGACGGTGGAGACGAAGTCGTCCTTCATCCGATCGAGCTCCTGCAGCGCCTTGTTCGCGGCGCGCAGCTCGCTGGTGGCCTCCTCCAGCTGCTTCGACTTCTGCTCCAGCTGGCGGCTGTAGGCCCGGACCTGCGAGGCCTCGTCGAGGATGTTCATCACCTCGTCGATCCCGGGCGCCTGCTGCTGCACCACCGAGGCGATCATCACCCGGGCCGACGCGCCGCCGATGGCCCCGGCGAGCTGGTTCTCGGCGAACGCCACCAGATCGCGGTCCGCGCTCAGGTCGTCGAGCGACGCCATCCCGCGCCGCCGGGCGTAGGCGAGGAAGGATTCGCGCGCCCGATCGGGCCCGAGGAAGCGCCCGATCAGCGGGAGCAGGTCCGCGACCGACGCGCTCGCGCGCCAGAACGCGGACCGCTCGAGCGCCGGCGTGCGGCGGAAGACGTCGACGAACAAGGTGGCCTGCTCGGTCTCGTTCGCGTTCTGCCGGCCGAGAAGCGAGACGCCGACGAGCAGCCCGACGTTCGCCAAGAGGCTCCAGAAGAGGCAGTGGGAGATCTCGTCCATGCCCGTGAGCCCGAAGAGCTCCTGCGGCTTGAGCAGCGAGATCCCCAGCGGGCCGGCGGTGATGAAGGTCTCGGGCAACCACCCGGACTTGGCGAACGAGGGCAAGAGGAGGGTGTAGGCCCAGACGGCGAACCCGCCGGAGAGCCCCGCGATGGCGCCGGCGTGGGTGCCGCCGCGCCAGTAGAGGCTGCCGAACATCGCCGGCGCGAACTGGGCCACGGCGGCGAACGAGATCAGGCCGGTGGCGACGAGGGCGTACGCCTCTCCGGCCGCGCGGAAATGGATGTAGCCGAGCATGAGGATGCCGGTGATCGCGCACCGCCGGATGAGCAGCAGCAGCCTGGAGAGATCGGCCCGCTCGTTCAGGCGGAGAGACTTCCACCGCAGGAGGACCGGCATCACCAGGTCATTGCAGACCATGGTGGAGAGCGCGATGGTCTCCACGATCACCATTCCCGTCCCGGCGGAGAGACCGCCCACGAACGCGAAGGCCGCGATGGCCTCCTTCTGGTGCGCCATGGGGAGCGTGAGCACGAAGGTGTCGGCATCCACGCCGGGGCCGAACACCATCAGGCCGCCGAGCGCGATGGGGAGGACGAAGACGTTGATCAGGAGGAGGTAGAGAGGGAAGAGCCAGGTCGCCTTGCGCAGGTGGTCCTCGTCCACGTTCTCCACCACCGCGATCTGGAACTGCCGCGGCAGCGCGAAGATGGAGAGCATGGAGAGCAGGATGAGGAAGCCCCAGGAGGTGTAGTTGCCGCTCGTGTCCGGCACCGTCATCAAGGGCCGCAGCGAGGGCTCCTGCTGCGCGAGGCGGAAGATGTCCCCGAACCCCCGGTAGACGCCGAAGGTGACGAAGGCGCCGACCACCAGGAACGCGAGCAGCTTCACCACCGACTCGAACGCGATGGCCGCCACCATCCCCTCGTGCCGCTCGGTCGCGTCGAGGTGGCGGGTGCCGAAGAGGATGGTGAACGCGGCCAGCATCAGCGCCAGGTACAGCGCGGTGTTGTTGGCGAAGGACTGCGCCACCGCCTGCGAGGGCATGACCACGTTCGGATAGTTGCTGAGGATGGTGAAGCTGCCCGAGATGGCCTTGAGCTGGAGCGAGATGTACGGCACGACGCCGAGCACCGCGATCACGGTCACCAGCCCGGCGAGGAGCTGGCTCTTGCCGTAGCGGTTGGCGATGAAGTCGGCGATGGAGGTGATCCGGTACGCCTTGCTGATGCGGATGATCTTCCGCATCGCGAACCACCAGAGCGCCGCGGTCAAGGTCGGGCCGAGATAGATGGGGAGAAACCCGATGCCGGTGGAGGCGGCGCGCCCCACGCTGCCGTAGAAGGTCCAGGTGCTGCAGTAGACCGCGAGGGAGAGCGCGTAGATGTACGGGTTGGCGATGATCGAGCGCCGGGCTTCGGCGCGCTTGTCGCCGTAATACGCCACGGCGAACAGCACGCCGAGGTAGGCGAAGGCGACGAGGAGGATCACCCAGCCCTGCAGCACGCAACGCTCCTATTTCTTGGGCCGTTCCAGGACGACCCGGATCAGGGCGATGAGGAGCGCCCAGACTCCGAACAGGTACGCGTAGAGGAGGGGGACGCCGGCGATCGCCACTCGGCGGGTGAAGAGCGAGAGGATCGGGTAATTCAAGAGCACGCAGCCCATGAAGAAGATTGCGGCGAGGCGCTGGCCGGTGATTCCCGAACGTTTCACGTTGTCCCCCGAACGGCCGGCAATCATAGCGCGCCAGGCGCCTCCGGCGTGAGCAGGGCAGACGCGCCGGGGACGCCGTGCAACTCCCGGCTCGCCCGATCATCGAACCCCGCATGCCTGCGAGGACCGGAACGCCGGAAAGCCACAGGAGCGGCGCGCCGTTCCACCCGGGCGAGATCGAAGCGCAGATCTCCGCCGGTGGCGGGCCCGCCGCCTCCGGGATGCGCAGCTTTCTCTCCGAGCACCAGCGCGCGTTCTTCGAGGCGCTGCCGTACGTGCTCGCCGGATCGGTCGAGGGCGGCTGGCCGGCAGCGACCCTCTTCGCCGGAAAGCCGGGGTTCGTCTCGGCGCCCGACCCGCACACGCTGACCATCGCCGCTCGCCTCGAACCGGAGGACCCGGGGCAGAGGTCCATCGTCCAGGGAGGCCCTGCCGCGCTCCTCGGCATCGACCTCGCCGCCCGCCGGCGAAGCCGCGCGAACGGGATCGTCACCAGCGCCAGCTCGCGCGGGTTCACGGTCGGCGTGCAGCAGGCGTTCGGGAACTGCCCGCAGTACATCCACGCCCGCGATTTCAAGCCGCTGCCGGACGGCTGGCTCGGGATCGAGTCCCTCGCCGGGCTCGACGGCGAAGCGAAGGAAGAGCTCGCGCGCGCGGACACGTTCTTCGTCGCCACCGCCGCCCGCACCGGCGATCCGCGGGGCGGCGCAGACATCTCGCACCGCGGCGGCTGGCCGGGATTCGTCCGCTGCGACGGCGAGACGCTCACCATTCCCGACTTCAGCGGCAACCGGTACTTCAATACGCTGGGAAACCTGGTCTCGAACCCGCGCGCGGCCCTGCTGTTCGTCGATTTCGCGCGCGGCGGGCTGCTTCACCTCCAGGGAACGGCGGAGATCGTCTGGGACGGCCCGGAAGTGCGCGAGACGGAGGGCGCAGAGCGGCTGTGGCGGGTGCGCGTGGAGCGCGGGTGGCGCAGGCGCGTCCGCTGAACGCGTCCATCGGCCCGCCCGTCA
>DASREU010000103.1:0-14148 GCA_035651935.1 Myxococcales bacterium
ATGACCGAGCTGCGGGCGATGGGGGTGCGGATCGACCTCGACGACTTCGGCACCGGATACAGCTCGCTCAGCTACCTGCACCAGTTCCCCATCGACACCCTGAAGATCGACCGCAGCTTCGTCCAGCGCATCGCGGACACCGAGGACGGGCTGGAGATCGTCAACACCATCCTGGCGCTGGCCAACAGCCTGGACATGGAAGTGGTCGCCGAAGGCGTGGAGACGGAGCAGCAGCTCGAGCTGCTGCGGAAGATGCACTGCGGGTTCGCCCAAGGGTACCATCTCAGCCGGCCGATCGAGGCCTTGCAGTTCGAGGCGCTGATCGGCGCCCGGCGGAGCTGGGCCGCGTAGAATCCGGGCCGCGCCGGTCGGAATTCCCGGGAGCGACGCTGCTTGCGTGCCGGGTGCGCGCGGTGTACGACCCGCGCCCATGAAGATCCACGAGTACCAGGCGAAGGAGATCCTGCGCGGCTACGGCGTCGCGGTGCCGCGCGGCAAGCTGGTCCACTCGCAGGAAGAGGCCGTCGCCGCGGCCCGCGAGCTGATGGCGGGCGGCAGGACGGTGTGCGTGGTGAAGGCGCAGATCCACGCCGGCGGCCGGGGCAAGGGCGGCGGAGTGAAGCTGGCGAAGAGCCCCGAGCAGGCGGGCGAGATCTTCAAGGCGATGATGGGGATGCAGCTCGTCACGCACCAGACCGGCCCGCAGGGGCAGAAAGTTCGGAAGATCTACATCGAGGAGGGCTGCGACATCGCCCGCGAGCTCTACCTCGGGTTCACCCTCGACCGCGGCAGCAGCCGCAACGTGCTGATGGCCTCCAGCGAGGGCGGGGTGGAGATCGAGGAGGTGGCCGCGAAGCACCCGGAGAAGATCCTCCGCGCCACGGTCGATCCGGTGGTGGGGCTCGCCGGATACCAGGCCCGCGATCTCGCCTTCGGCCTCGGCCTGACCGGCGCCTCGGTGAACAGCTTCGTGAAGTTCGCCTCCGCGATGTACCGCGCCTACGAGGCGAGCGACGCCAGCATCGTGGAGATCAACCCGCTGGTCCTCACCAGGCAGGGCGAGGTGATCGCGCTGGACGCGAAGATCAACCTCGACGACAACGCGCTCTTCCGCCACAAGGACCTGGCGGCGCTGCGCGATCCCGACGAGGAGGATCCGCGCGAGGCGCAGGCGAAGGAGCACGACCTGAGCTACGTGGGCCTGGAAGGAAACATCGGCTGCATGGTGAACGGCGCGGGCCTGGCGATGTCCACCATGGACATGATCAAGCTCGCGGGCGGGCAGCCGGCCAACTTCCTCGACGTGGGCGGCGGCGCCGACGAGGCCAAGGTGACGGCGGCGTTCAAGCTGCTGCTCGCCGATCCCCAGGTGAAAGCGGTGCTGGTGAACATCTTCGGCGGCATCATGAAGTGCGACGTGATCGCGTCGGGGATCATCGCCGCCGCGCGGCAGGTCCACCTCGAGGTGCCGCTGGTGGTCCGCCTGGAAGGAACCAACGTCGAGCAGGGCAAGGCGCTGCTCGCCTCGAGCGGTCTCGCCATCACCCCCGCCGACGACCTGGGCGACGCCGCGCGCAAGGCCGTCGCCGCCGCGAACAAGGCCTGAGTGAGCGTCGTCTCCGCCATCTTCCGCAACCTCCTGGGGAAGCCCGGGGCGGCCGATTTCCGCGACAGCGCCGAGCACTTCGTCACCGTGCTGCGCGAGCACGGCATCGCCCTGACCTTCACCCGCGACGAGCTGCGCTTCGTCGACGATCTGGCGGTGCGGCTCGCCGCGCACGCCGAGTTCCGCGACGCCCTGGGCTGCTGGCTGGGCGAGGTCCTGGTGCGCAACTTCGCCGGCGAGTGGGTCCCGGGCCACGCCCTCGGACCGGCGGTGCGCGTCTCCACCCCGGACAAGGGCGTCCGCCACCTCTTTCCCCTCGGCTGGGTGTACCGCCGCGCCGACGGAGGCGAGGCGGAGAGCATCGCCGTCCGCCTGAACCGGGAGCTCGGCTATCCCGACCCCGGCCACCTCGGCAGATTCACCGATACCGGAGAACGCGCATGAGCATCCTCGTCAACAAGGACACCCGCGTGGTGTGCCAGGGCATCACCGGCAGCGCCGGGTCCTTCCACGCGAAGCAGATGCTCGCGTACGGCACGAACCTCGTCGCCGGCGTGACCCCGGGCAAGGGGGGGCAGAGGTTCGAGGACAAGGTCCCGGTGTTCGACACCCTCCAGCAGGCGGTGCGCGAGACGCGCGCGAACGCCAGCGTGATCTTCGTCCCACCCCCGTTCGCCGCCGACTCCATCCTCGAAGCGGCCGACGCCGGCCTCCCGCTGGCGGTCTGCATCACCGAGGGCATTCCCATCAACGACATGGTGAAGGTGAAGCGGGCGCTGGCCGGTTCGCCGATGCGGCTGATCGGCCCGAACTGCCCCGGGATCATCACGCCGGGGGAGTGCAAGATCGGGATCATGCCCGGACACATCCACCGCAAGGGCCGGATCGGGATCGTCTCCCGCTCCGGGACCCTCACCTACGAGGCCGTCCACCAGGTCACCCAGCTGGGGATGGGGCAGAGCACCGCGGTCGGCATCGGCGGCGATCCGGTCCACGGGCTCAACTTCGTCGACTGCATGAAGCTGTTCGCGCAGGATCCCGACACCGACGCGGTGATCCTGATCGGCGAGATCGGCGGCGGCGAGGAAGAGGATGCCGCTACCTGGATCAAGGCGAACTACAAGAAGCCGGTGGTCGGATTCATCGCCGGCGCCACCGCGCCGCCCGGGAAGCGCATGGGCCACGCCGGGGCGATCATCTCCGGCGGGAAGGGCACCGCGCAGGACAAGTTCCGCGCCCTGCGCGAAGCGGGCGTGCACATCGCTGCGGGGCCGCACGAGCTGGGGTCGACGCTCAAGTCCGTGCTGAAGAAGTGACGGCGGCGCCTGCCCTGGAAGCGCGGGGGCTGCGCAAGGCATACGGGACCCTGCTCGCGGTCGACGATCTCTCGTTCGAGGTCGCCCCCGGCGAGATCGTCGGGATCCTCGGCCCGAACGGCGCGGGGAAAACCACCGCGCTGCAGCTCGCCTTGCGCCTCCTGCATCCGGACGCCGGCGAGGCGCGACTGTTCGGGCTCGACCCCGAGGACCTCGCGGCGCGGCGCCGGGTCGGGTACGCGCCCGACGGCGCCCATTTCCCTCCGCGGATGACGGGCCAGGCCCTGCTCGAGCTGCACTGCGATCTCCTGGCCATTCCCCGGAGCCGCGCGATCGCGCTGATCGGGCAACTGGGGCTCGAAGAGCCGGCGCGCCGCCCGACCGGGACTTATTCGCGGGGACAGGTGCAGCGGCTCGGGCTCGCCCAGGCGCTGCTCGGCGAGCCGGATCTGCTGCTCCTCGACGAGCCCACGGCGGGCCTCGATCCGATGGGAGTCGCCCGCATCCGCGCCGTGCTGGTGGAGCTGCGCGGCCGGGGGGCCGCGATCCTGCTCAACTCGCATCTGCTCTCCGAAGTGGAGCGGGTCTGCGACCGGGTGCTCTTCGTCAAGGGAGGCCGGCTGCTCCGGACGCACGACGTCCGCGGCAGCATGCGCCACGCGGAGGTGCGCCTCGCGAATGCCCCCGCGGTCGCGGCCCGGATCGCCCAGGCGTTCCCGCAGGGGACGCTCGAGGGCGGCCGGTTCCGCATCGCGATCTCCGGCGAGGAGGCGATGCCCGCGGTGGTCCGCGAGCTCGTGGCGCTGGGCGGCGAGATCGTGGAAGCGGCGATCAAGGGCGCCGAGCTGGAGGAGCTGTACCTGCAGCTCGTCGAAGGCCGCGCATGAACCGGCTCTTCTCCTGGCCGATCGCGCGGCAGACCGCGCGCGAACGCGGGCTCGCTCCGCCGGCCCTCGCCATCACTCTCGTGCTCGTGCTCCTCGCGGCGGGCGGGCGGCCTTCGCCGGGGACGTGGTCCGGAGGAGCGTCCGCGTTCTGGCTGGCGCTGCTCGTGCTGGTGCTCGGCGCAGGGCTCCTCTCCTCGGAGGTGGAATCCGGGCACGCGCAGCTCGTGCTGCTGCGCCCGATCACCCGTGCGGCGTGGGTCGGCGGCCGGCTCTTCGGCTCTGCGCTGGTCGTCTGCCTGGCTGGGGCGATCGCCTGGGCGGTGGGGCTCGTGGCGGCGGGGGCGCGCGGCGGATTCGACGGTTCGCCGGCCTGGTTCACGCTCCTGCCGATCGGGCTCTTGCCCCACCTGGGATGGCTCGCGACGCTCGCCGCGATCTCCGCCGTCACCCGGGGCTGGTCGAACGCCGCGCTCCTGGTCGCGCTCCGCTTCGGCTGGTTCTTCGGGCGCAACGCGCTGCCTTTGGCCCTGCCGCGCTGGAACCTCGGGCCCTGGCTGCTCGCCGCCGATCGCTACTTCGGACCGCAGGACGCGGTCGACGCCGAGGGAATCGTTCCCTCGCTGCTCTTCTGGGACGTCCTCTGGTTCCTCGGCGCGTGGCTTCTGGCGGTCCTCCTCTTCAACCAGCGCGAGCTGGCGCGGAGGCGTCCGTGAGGCAGCGGGAAGTGCCGCGAGCCCTGTATGCCGCCTTCTCCGTGGCCGCGGCGCTCTGGGCGCTCGCCTCCCTGCTCTGGCGATAGGCTTGACGGCGATGCCTCGAACCATGTAAAGAACCCCGCTTTTTCAAGGAGTCACCCAATGGCAGTCAAGCTGCGCCTCGCCCGCCGGGGCGCGAAGAAATCGCCGTTTTATCACGTCGTTGCGACGGACTCGCGCAATCCTCGCGACGGCCGCTTCAACGAGGAGATCGGCACCTACGATCCCAACTACAAGCCCGCGCGCGTCCACCTCAAGCAGGACCGGCTCGAGCACTGGCTGAAGATGGGCGCGAAGCCCAGCGCCACCGTCGCCCAGCTGATCAAGCTCGCGAAGAAGACGGCGGCGCCGGCGGCCGCGCGGTAGGTCGCCGTGCCGGAGCTCCTCGCGGTCGGCCGCGTCGCGAGGGCGCATGGCGTCCGCGGCCGGGTGTTGATCGCGCCGTACAACGCCGCGTCCGAGGGCCTGGAGAAGGCCCGCCACCTCTGGCTGGGCGAGCGCGAGTTCGAGGTCGACCGGGCGGAGCGGGTCCATCTCGGATATCTGGTCGCGCTGCACGGGGTCCTGGATCGCGATCAGGCGGATGCGCTGCGGGGGCAGGAGGTCCGGGTCGATCGCGCCGACCTGCCCGCATTGGCAGAGGGCGAGATGTACGCGATCGATCTGATCGGATACGCGGTGGCGGACCCCCAGGGGACGGTGCGGGGCGTGGTGGAGGATGTCGAGGAGGCCGGCGCGCAGGATCTGCTCCGGCTGGAGAGCGGCGCGCTGGTGCCGCTGGCGCTGGTCAAGGAAGTGCAGCCGCTGGCGCGGCGGATCGTGGTCGACGCGCCCGAAGGCCTGTTCGATCTGGAGGAATGAGCGGTGCTGTCGGTCGAAGTCCTCACGCTGTTCCCGCGCATGATCACGGCGCCGCTGGAGGAGAGCATCCTCGCCAAGGCGCGCGAGAAGGGCTTGTTGCGGGTGCAGGTGACCGACATCCGCGAGTTCGCCGAGGGCAAGCACCGCGTCACCGACGACGTGCCGTACGGCGGCGGGGCGGGCATGGTGATGAAGCCGGAGCCGCTGGTCGCTGCCATCGAGGCGGCGCGGCGCCGAAAGCCTGCGGCGCGCGTCATCCTCACCTCGCCGCAGGGGACTCCCTTCCGGCAGCAGAAGGCGCACGAGCTGGCGGCGCAGGGCGCGCTGATCCTGGTCTGCGGCCGCTACGAAGGCGTGGACGAGCGGGTCCTGGGGTGGGTGGACGAGGAGCTCTCCCTGGGGGATTTCGTGATGAACGGCGGGGAGATCGCGGCGCTGGCGGTGATCGAGGCCGTCGCCCGGCTGGTCCCCGGCGTCCTGGGAAACGAGCTTTCCGCAGCGGGCGACAGCTTCAGCGGCGAGGGCCTCCTGGAGGGCCCGCAGTACACCCGCCCGCCCGAGTTCCGCGGGATGAAGGTGCCGGCGGTGCTCCTCGGAGGCGATCACGGGAAGATCGCGCAATGGCGAAAAGAGCAGGCGGTGGCGCGCACACGCGAGCGCCGCCCCGATCTGCTCACACGGCAAAAGGCTTGACGGGATACCGTTTTTAGGCGACCGGTAATCAGAGAGGAAGAGAAGATGCGTCCGAAGGCAATCGAGCTGGTGGAGCAGCGAAACGTCAAGCCGGAAACCCGGGCGCAGGTCCCGGAGTTCCGCGTCGGCGACACCGTGCGGGTGCACACGAAGATCAGCGAAGGCGACAAGGAGCGGATCCAGATCTTCGAAGGCGTGGTGATCCGCCGCAAGCGCGCCCACGTGCAGACCACGTTCACGGTCCGCAAGATGAGCTACGGCGTCGGCGTGGAGCGCATCTTCCCGCTCTTTTCCCCGCGCATCGATCGCATCGAGATCATCAGCAGCGGCAAGGTGAAGCGCGCGCGGCTGTTCTACCTCCGCGAGTTGCAGGGCAAGGCGGCGCGTCTCAAGAGCGCCGAAGAAGGCGGGGCTACCCAGTAACAGCGGCGGGGGGAGGGGCGAGCGTGCAGCTCACCGAGCTGCTGTTCCAGAAGGTGAAGGATCTGCCGAAGGACGGGCAGCTCTCGCTCAAGCCGGGGTACGTGGCTGTGGTCTCGAAGGCGGCGACGTTCCGAGCCGCGCTCACAGCGCCGGTCTGTCCCGCTCCGGAGGATCCCAAGCGCCTGACGGACGGCGCAGGCCCCACCCGCGTCGGCGTCGGCCTGCTCTCCGGCGACGGGAGCCCGTACCGCCTGCTCCGGGAGCTCGGGGGAGCGCGGCAGCTCCTCCGCTTCGACCCGCAGACCAGGACGTTCGAGGCGGTCACCGAGGACCAGCTGGAGATCGACTCCTTCCTCCGCGTCGAGTGCGGCATGCCGGCGGCCGACGCGTACACCGGGTTCTTCGTCCTGGAAGTGAACGAGCTTCCTTCGCTGCGCGGGAAGGCCGCCGCCGCGGCAAACGAGGCGTACGTCGACCACCCCAAAGTAAAGGCCCTCAAGGACGAGCTGGAGCTGACGAAGAAGTTCGAGGCGACGCAGGACCGCCTCTTCAAGGTGGCGCAGCGCCTGCACGAGCTCAAGCTGCTCGAGCAGAAGCTGAAGGACGCGGAAGCCGACCTCAAGGCGGTGGAGGCGGAGCTGAAGCGCGCGTCCTGGTCGCCGGCGGAGATGAAGGACATCAGCGCGAAGGCGTTGCGCGCAAAGGAAGATCTGAAGAAGCGCGACGACGCGCTGGCCGACATCGTCAAGAAGCGGGACAAGCTGGCGCGGACGGTGCCGCCGCCGCCCGAGCCCGTGCTCTCCAACCCGTGGTTCTACGGCGGGCTCCTCCTCGGGCTCGCGCTGGACGGGCTCGCGTTCTACCTGCGGAAGCCGGCGATCGCGCTGGGCGGCCTCGTCCCGCTGCTCGCTCCGCTGGTGGTGGTGCTGCGCTTCATCGAGGGAGACGAGGCCGACAAGCAGGCCGCCGCCGACGTGCAGGAGCTGAAGGAGCGCGAGGTCAAGATCAAGAAGGACTACGAGGCCGAGCAGGCGCCGCTCAAGGCGGCGATGCGCGCCGCCAAGGTCGATTCGGCGGCGGACCTGATCGCCGTGTTCAAGGAGCGCGAGCTGGTGGTGAAGCGCCGCGACGCGGCGGCGGCAAAGCTCGCGAAGCTGAAGACCGAGCCCGAGGTCTCGCGGCTGAGCGTGGAGATCCCGCTCCTCGAGTCGGAGAAGCAGAAGCTCGAGGAGCAGGTGCACCAGACCGGCTTTTCCCGCGCCATCGGCGAGATCGAGCTCGACCTGAAGCACGCGATGGGCATCTCCACCAGCCGCAGCGCGGCGATGGTGCCCGAGCCCGAGATCCCCAAGCACCTGATCTCCCGCGCCGCCGAGCTGCTCAACCTCAGCCCCGACGAGCTCTGGTCGCAGCTCTCGCCCCGCCTCGCCTCGTATCTGACGGCGCTCACCGACCGCCGTGTCGTTTCCGGAAAGTCGGACGAAAAGGGCATGCTGGTGCTGGCCGCGGCAGACGGGCGGAGCGGCGGCTACATGACCCTGCCGCCGCCCTTGCGAGACCTGGTCTACACGGGCCTGCGCCTCGCGCTGCTGGAGCGCGTCGCAGGGTACAAGCGGCTGCCGGTGGTGGTGGACGACGCGTTCGGCATCCTCGAAGGGCCGAAGCGGGCGCTGATCGGGAAGATGCTGAAAGGGATCGGGACGCAGACGCAGGTGATCCACCGGGTGGCCGCGACGCCCGAGCCGGGCAGCGCCGATCTGGTCCTGCAGGCATGACCGCGACCAGCAGATCCCGGCTGGGCGCGCGCGGCGAGGACGCCGCCGTCGAGCTCCTGCGGGCGGGCGGCTACCGGATCGTGGCGCGCAACCACCGCTGCCCCCGCGGCGAGATCGACGTGATCGCCGAGAAGGACGACCTGCTCGTCTTCGTCGAGGTGCGCACCCGCGCCACTTCCGCGTTCGGGGGGCCCGAGGAGACGGTAGGCGCCCGCAAGCAGCGGCGGGTGATCGCCGCCGCCCGCGACTACCTCGCGCAGCGCCGCGGGCGAGCGAAGGCGGCGCGCTTCGACGTCATCGCCATCGTCGACGGGCCGCAGGGGCCCTCGCTGACCCACATCGAGAACGCGTTCGACGCCAGCGCGTAGCCCGCGCCATGCCGCTCTACGTCGTCGCCACTCCGATCGGAAACCTCGGCGATCTGACGGAGCGCGCCCGCGAGGTGCTGGCCGGATGCGACGGCGTCGTCGCCGAGGACACGCGCCACTCCGGCAATCTCCTCAAGCACCTCGGGATCAGAAAGCCCCTCTACGCGCTCCCCGCCTTCGACGAGGCGGCGCGGGTGGAACCGCTGGTCCGCCGGCTCGCCGCGGGCGAGTCGCTGGCGCTGGTCACCGACGCCGGAACGCCGGCGGTGAGCGATCCCGGCGGCGTCCTCGTCCGGCGCGCGGTGGAGGAGGGCGTGCGGGTGGTTCCCGTTCCCGGCGCCAGCGCCGCCGTCGCGGCCGTGAGCGTCAGCGGCTTCCCCGAGGCGCGCTTCCACTTCGCCGGGTTCCTCCCGCGCAAGGCCTCGCACCGCATGGCGATGCTCGAGGAGTTGCGGGAGCTGCGCGCGCAGCTCGTCTTCTACGAATCCCCCCAGCGCCTTTCCCGGACGCTCGCGGACCTGCGATCCTCGCTCGGCGATCGTCCGGCCCTGGTCGCGCGCGAGCTGACCAAGCTTCACGAGGAGCTGGCGCGCGGGACCCTCTCCGCGCTCGAGAGCCATTTCTCGGGCGAGGTGCGGGGCGAGGTGGCGATCGTCGTCCGCGGGGCGGAAGAGCCGCCGCCGGACGACCCCGACGCGCTCCAGGCGGAGATCGAGCAACGGCTCGCCCGGGGCGAGCGGCCGAAGGAGATCGCGGAGGCGCTCTCGCCGCCGCACTCCCGGCGCGAGGTGTACCAGCTCGCGCTCGAGCTGAAGAAGCGGGGTTCCTGAGCCTTCAGTCTTCTCCGCGCAGCCCGAATTCCTTCATCTTCATCTGCAGGCTCTTGCGCGAGATCTTCAGCAGCTTGGCGGTGCGGGTCACGTTCCCGTTCGTCACTTCCAGGCCGCGGACGATCAGGTCCCGCTCGATCGCCTGCACCTGCTCGCGGACGATCTCCTTGAGCGGGCCGGGCGCGGTGGGAATGCCGTGCGGGGCCGGCGCCGCATCCTCCGAAACCGCCGCCGGAGCGGTGCGGAGCGAGCGCGGCAGATCGGCGGCGCGGATCACCTCTTTCTCGGCGAAGAGGATGGTGCGCTCGAGCACGTTCTCCAGCTCGCGGATGTTGCCCGGCCACGAGTACCCGGAGAGCGCGGCGAGCGCGTCGTCGTCGATGCGCACGACGTTCTTCTTCAGCCGGGCGTTGTACTTCTGCCGGAAGTGCTCGACCAGCAGCGGGATGTCGTCCCTCCGCTCGCGCAGGGGCGGCAGCTCCAGGGGGACGACGTTGAGCCGGTAGAAGAGATCCTCGCGGAACCGCCCCGCGGCGATCTCGCGCGTCAGATCGCGGGAGGTGGCCGCGATCAGCCGGACCTGCACCCGCGTGGTCTTCACTCCGCCCACCCGCTCGAACTCGCTCTCCTGGATGGCGCGCAGCAGCTTCACCTGCATCTCGATGGGGATCTCGCCGATCTCGTCGAGGAAGAGGGTCCCGCCGTCGGCCAGCTCGAAGCGGCCGGGCTTGCTCTGCACCGCGCCGGTGAAGGCGCCCTTCTCGAAGCCGAACAGCTCGGCCTCCACCAGCTCGCGGGGGATGGCGGCGCAGTTGATCTTGATGAACGGGCGGTCGCGGCGCGAGGACTTCTCGTGCAGCGCGGTGGCGACCAGCTCCTTGCCGGTGCCGCTCTCCCCCTGGATGAGGACGGTGGAAGGCGCGTCGGCCACCTTGAGGATGATCTGCTGCAGCTCGATCATCCGCTGTCCCTTGCCGACGATCTCGGTGAACCGGCGGCCGGGCTCGTCCGCGATCACGTTGCGCGCGTTCAGATCCGACTGCCGCGCCGCCTTGGCGATGATCGATTTCAGCTCGGCGTGCTCGAACGGCTTGGTGACGAAGTCGAAGGCGCCGGCCTTCATCGCCTCCACCGCGCTGTCCACCCGGCCATGCGCGGTGACCACGATCACGGGTACGTCGGGGTGCGACACCACCACCTTGCGCAGCAGCGAAAGGCCATCCATCTTCGGCATCACGAGGTCGGTCACCACCACGTCGGCGCCATCGCGGTCGAGGGCGGCGATCGCCTCCTCTCCGTCGGATGCGACCTGCACCTCGTATCCCTCACGTTGCAATGTGGCCGCGAGGACCTTGCGGAGGCTCTGTTCATCATCTACGACGAGCACCCGGTCTGCCATCTTCGCTTGCGGGGCTATCACGGGCCGTCGGACAGTTGCAAGGAATCGGAGTGTTTGGCGCCAGGGGCGTGACTAGACTCGGTTGGACTGGAGGACCGGTGACCAGATTGGCTGTCCTGTTCCTCGCCGGATCGCTCCTGGCCGGTTGTCCCGACTCCGGAGTTCCCTGCGCGGTCGCGCGCGATTGCCCCAGCACGCAGAGGTGCGTGAACGGCGGGTGCGTCGATCCCGGACTCGCGTCCAGCGCGCTCGGAGAGGCGTGCCGGACCACCGCCGATTGCGGCAGCGGCCTCACCTGTGACACGGACGCCCAGGGCTTCCCCGGAGGGTTCTGCACCGCGACGTGTACCTCTTCCGCCGGATGCATCGCTTCCGCCTGCACGCCGGTCGCCGGCCTCTCGGTCTGCATGCCCGCCTGCACCGCGGATTCGCAGTGCCGCCAGGGCTACGGGTGCTGCGCGACCCTGGGCAACGTCTGCACGCCGCTCGCGGCGTGCACGCCGGCGCAGTGCACCCGGCCGGTCGTCGCGAGCGCGCTCCCGCCCGCCCAGGTGCAGGACTTCGGGACGCACAAGGTGAACGACGAGATCCCCTTCAACGTCCCGGCGGGGACCGGAAGCTTCACCATCGTCCAGCAGGCGCGGCTCGCCACCTTGACGATCACGTTCCAGAACACGCTGCAGGACAACTCGGCCGTTCCGCTGACGATCACCCGGCCCGACGGGACCGTGGTCTACGACGACCGGATCAGCGTGAACGACTCTTCGCCGGACGGCGGAACGGATCCCTCGGGGCACTACGCGTTCTTTGGCGGGTCGAGCCCGAGCACGGGCGCGTTCACCATCCCGAACACCAGCGCCTCGCTGGACGCCGGCGTTCCCTCCGGCACCTGGAAGTTCAAGGTCAACGACTACGCGTATGAATGCACCATCCTCTCCGGCTGCAACGACGGGGGGACCACGGAGAACACGTACGACGTCTCGGTGGTCACCACCCCGGGGCCCGGCACCACCATGGACGTCGCCTTCTACATCGTCACCGACGCGTTCAGCGAAGCGAATGCCGGCACTGATCCCAGCGTCCAACGCATGGTGCAGACGTTCAAGGGCATCTACGCGCAGGCGGGGATCACCGTGAACCCGGTCTTCCACGACGTGAGCGCCACCGACAAGGCGCGGTTCGGCACCAACATCTCCGCCACCACCACCGGTCCCTGCGACGACCTGAGCCAGATGTTCACGCTGTCCTCGGCGCATCCCGGGAACACGATGAACCTGTTCCTGGTGCAGAGCCTGCGCGACGCGAGCGGCGGCGGAGGGGGGACCGTGGTCGGGATCGACGGCACCATCCCCGGTCCCGCCTCCTACAACGGGACGGTGCAGAGCGGGGCGGTGGTCTCGGCCGCCGATCTCTTCGCGCTGACCAGCGGCTGCGGCGGCGGGGTGAACATCGGCGGGTGCGGCGCCGACCGGGTGGCGTACATCGCCGCCCACGAGACCGGGCACTTCCTCGGCCTGTTCCACACCACCGAGTCTTCCGGGTCGGACTTCGACCCGCTGGTGGACACGCCGAAGTGCCCGTGCCTCTCGTGCGCGAGCCCGACGGATCTGCCGAACTGCACCAGCACCTCGAATCCCCCCTTCATCTCGGCGAGCCGCTGCCTCGGAACGCCTCCCGGTTGCGGCGGCGGCAACAACCTCATGTTCTGGTTCCTGCAGACCGGCGCGTCGGCGGGAGCTCTCTCTGCGGAGCAGATCCGGGTGATGCGGCTGAGCCCGCTGGTGCATTGAGGAGGCGCGCGTGATCGTCCTTTTGCTAGCAGCGTTGATCGCCGTCCCCAGGCCGCCGCAGGGCGGAGCCCCGGCGAAGGATGCGGGGGCACAACAGTTGAGCGACGTCGAGCTGCGCGAGCGGGTGGAGACGTATCTCGGCGCGCTCGATCGCCCGGTCCCGAAGGAGCGCTGGAAGGCGCTCGGACCGCGGGCGGCGCCGATCCTCGAGGCCGTGATCGCCGACAGCTCCCAGTTTCCCACCCGCCGCGCCAAGGCGGTCGATGGGCTGGTCGCGGCGGCGCCGGACCGCGCGGCGCAACTGGTCGGGACCCTCGCCCAGGACGAGAAGCAGCCTCCGGTGGTCCGCGTCGCCGCCATGCACGGAACCTCGCAAGTCCTCTCCGCTCCGCGGGCGCTGACCGAGCTCCGTCCGATCCTGACCGGCGCCCGCAGCATGGGCCTGCGCGCGGAAGCAGCGGACCTGATCTCGCGCAAGAGCGGCGGCTGCGCCGAGGTGCGCGCGCAGGTCGCGCGCGAGAAGGCCCAGCACCGGGGCGCCTTCGACCGGGCGATGAAGAGGTGCAAGGAGTGATCGAAGCGGAGCTCGCCGCGCGCGTTCGCGCCCTCGGGCGCGAAGCGGCGGGCGCCCTGGCGGTCTTCGATGCGGACGGCACCCTCTGGCGCGAGGACGCGGGCGAGGCATTCCTCCGTCACCTCGTCTCGCTCGGCTGGGTCCGCCTGGAGGACGGCACCGATCCGTATGAGGCCTACGAGCGCGCCGTCGACCGCGATCGCGCCGCGGGATACGCCTACGCGGCCCAGCTGCAGGCGGGGCTCGAGGTGGAGCGCGTGCAGGCTGAGGCGGACCGCTTCGCCAGGTCATGGGTGCCGCCGCGCAGGATCGCGGACACCGCGGCGCTGCGCGAGCTCTGCCAGTCCGCCGGGCTCACCCCTCTGGTCGTCTCCGCGAGCGCCGTCGCCATCGTGCGCGCGGCCGCCCCCCTGGCAGGCTTCCCGCCCGAGCGCTGCCGCGGGATCGAGGTGGCGATCCGCGGCGGGAAGTTCACCACCGAGGTCGTGCAGCCGATCACCTATGCCGCGGGCAAGGTCGCCGCCGCCCGTCAGAGCGGCCGGATCGCGCTCGCCTGCGGCGACTCCTTGCAGGGCGATCTCGCGCTCCTGGAAGCGGCCGACCTCGCCGTGGCAGTCGCACCCTCCGCCGGGTCACCGCTCTCCCTCGAGGCGCGCCGCCGCGGCTGGCTCCTGCTCGACCAGGACTCGTGAAGAACCCCCGGCTCGTCGGCCAAGAAACCGGCAAGAAACCGGGGACACGATACACGTTTATTTTCTTGCGCCGGCCCGGCTGCGTGGGGCGCAAAAAAAAGAACCTGTATTGTGTCCCTAGGTTGTTCTTCCCACCGCTCTCCCTCGAGGCGCGCCGCCGCGGCTGGCTCCTGCTCGAC
>DASREU010000104.1:0-10115 GCA_035651935.1 Myxococcales bacterium
CGACGCGCTCTCGGAGCTTCCGGACGAGTGGCGCAAGAGTGCCGTCGCCTTCGCCCGCCGCACCGAGGGGCTTCGCCGCGAGGTCGACGGGCGCATGGCTCCCGATCGCAACGAGCAGATGCTGCTGTTGCAGACGCTGATCGGGGCCTGGCCCGCGCGGATCGAGGACCTGCCCGCGCTGCGTGATCGACTGGTGCAGTACATGATCAAGGCCGCCAAGGAAGCGAAGGTCAACACCAGCTGGATCCAGGAGGATCGCCGCTGGGAGGACGCGCTGCGCGGCTATCTCGAAGGCCTCTTCGCGCTGCCCTTGCGCCACCCGCTGTGGAAGGGCCTGCAGCCTTTCGCCGAGCGCGTCGCCGCGATCGGGATGCACAACTCGCTCTCGCAGGTGCTGCTGAAGGTCGCCTCGCCGGGCGTGCCCGACTTCTACCAGGGCACGGAGTTGTGGGATCTCTCGCTGGTCGATCCCGACAACCGCCGGCCGGTCGATTTCGAGGTGCGGCGGCGGATGCTCGACGAGGTGCGCGCCTCCGCGCTCTCTCCTGCGGCGCTGGCGAAACAGCTGTACGAAAGCTGGGGAGACGGGCGGATCAAGCTCTTCCTCACGCATGCCGCGCTGCAGGCGCGCAAGTCCGTCCCCGGCGCGTTCGCGGGAGGCCGGTACGTTCCGCTGCAGCCGGAGGGACAGCGCGCCGCGAACCTCTGCGCCTTCGCCCGCACGGGACCCGCAGGCGAGCTGGCGGTCGCGGTGGCGCCGAGGCTGGTGGCCGGCCTGCTCGAGGGGGCGAAGCTGCGCGCGGACAGGTTCGAGGGGACGGTGGTCGCGGTGCCGGGAGTGCGCCCGGGCGATACGCTGCGCGATGCGCTCACGGGCGAGGAGCGCACCGCATCCGAGCGCGGACTGGCCGTCGATCAGCTCTTCTCGACGCTGCCGGTCGCGCTGTTGACCAGCTCGCGCAAGAGCTGAGCGATCCGCGGAAGCCCCACGCTCGCGGGCACCACGCGCAGGGGCGAGAGCTCCCGCTCGAGGCGCGCCGCGCGCTCCGCATCGTCGAGGTCGGCGAAGAGCAGCGCCGGCAAGGTCACGCCGCGCGCGCGCAGCGCCTTCAGGATCAGGATGCCCTGGACGTCGGCGGTGCTGCGGGCGCCGCTCTCGCCGCGCTCGTCGACGAGCAGCGCGGGCTGGGTGCGGCGGAAATCCAGATCGAGGAGCAGCGCCACCGCGCCGTCCGCGAGCGCGAGCGCTTCGGCGAAATGCCCGGCGCGGACGAACCGGAACTGGCTGCCGAGGAATCGCCTGAAGCGCTCGGTGTACTCCGCGCCGTCTTCGCAGACCACGAACGTCATGCCGGCGGCGCCGGGAAGCAGGCGCCGACAGCCTTCTTCCACGGCGGCTCCTCCGGCCGCACCACCACGTGTCCCTGCCACTCGCGCGTCAGGTCGCGGACCAGCCCGAGTCCGCGCCCGCTCTCGCGCCGCTCGATCGCCTCCAGGGAAATCCCGTGCTCCGACGAGTCGCCGACCAGCAGCACCATCAGATTGCGGCCCGCGGCATCGCGCTCCTCGCCCAGCCGGACGATCACCTCGCCTCCGCCGGAGGCGGCCTGGGCATTGCGCAGCAGGTTGGCGAAGATCGTCGAGAGCGCGCCGCGCTCCACCGGAAACTCCACCTCCATCCCCTTCATGAGAATGGACGGCGCGGTCCACGAGGCGCCGCCCCGGCGCGTCTCGGCCTCGACGTCGCGGATCCATCCCGCCACCGCTCCGGCGTCGAGCCGGGTGCGCGGCCCGAGCCGGAGCAGCGCGGCGAGCCGGTCCGCATGCAGGAGGCGGATGCGTTCGTCGAGGCGCGCCAGCTCGGCGGACCCGGCTCCCGGCCGGCGGAGCAGCGCTTCTGCGCGGGCGAGGTCGCGAACGAGCGGGCCGAAGACGGGCTCGCGACCGAGGCGGCGCAGGGTCACGCCCTGCGCTCGCGCCGCCTTTCGCAGCGAGGCGTAGTGCCGGGCGACGACCTCGGAGGCGGGCTCCGGCGCGAGCAGCGCGCGCGCCACGTCCTCGCGGCGGGTGCCGGGATCGGCCAGCATGCCGAGCACGCCGGCGCGGTGCTTGATCACGTCGTGGCGCACCTCGTTGACGGCCCGGGCGAGGTGCGGGAACAGCCGCGGCGCGCGGCGCAACCCGGACTGGAGCGTCGTGCCCGCCCAGAGCCAGGCGGCGGCCGCTGCGAGAAGCAGCGCCGCTCCGGCGGCGAGCGCGATCCGGAGGCGCGCGCGGGCCCGGGCCGCAGCCGTGCTGCTGCGGAGGATGGAATCGCGCGCCGCGGTCGCCGGTGCCAGTCCGGGGTCGTCCGCAGAGGCTTTGGAGAGGAAGCGGTCGAGGTTCGCGAGCGCTCTGTCCTGGCGACCCGCCGCGAGATCGATCCGCGCCAGCGCCCAGAGCGCCTCGGCGTTCCCCTGCGAGGCAGCCAGCCGAAGCTCGTCGGCGGCGCGCGGATCGGGGTTTCGCTCCGCCAGGCGCGCGAGCCGGCGCAGCGCGACCGGGGAGGGCGAGGCGAGCCGGTAACACGTGAGCGCGCGATCCAGGTCGCCGGAGAACTCGTGGACCTCGCCGATCGCCACGAGCCGCGCCGCGGGGATCGCGCTCTCGCACTTCTCTCCGAGGACCGCGAGGGCCGCCTCCGGCCGGTCCTCCGCCAGCCGCCGGCGCGCCTGCAGGAGCGCGATCTCGGCGCGCGACGGCGACACGAGCTCCGCGCGCAGGCTCCGCGCTTCCTCCAGGTGCTGCGGATCCGGAGAAGCGGCATAGGCGAGCAGGTCCTGCAGCGCGCCTGCGCGATCGCCCTGCTCGAGGCGAAGCTGCGCGCGCGCGAAGCGGGCTTCCGGCGTGCCGGTCTGCACGGCGCGATCCACCCAGGGGGCGACCAGCGCAGGCGCTCCTCCGGCGCGGCGGACGCGGGTGGAAAGCTCCAGCAGCCCCGGGCCGTCGTCCTGCAAGGCGAGCAATGTCTTCTCCGGCACCGCTCCGGTCAGCGCGTACAGTGCGGCCGCCGCTTCGACGTAAGACGGCGAATCGTCCAGCGCCTGGGCCAGCAACTCGCGCGCGGCCTGCGGCGATTCCGCGTTTCCCGCTTGCTGGAAGAGAGCGCGCGCGGCGGCGCCCGGCTCGCGCGGTACGGCGACAGGCGGTGCGGACGCCTGCGGGTCGAGGCCCGCCTGCGCCCGCGCCGCGGCGGCCACGCGCGCGGCCTCCGGCAACGAGCCTCCGGATCGCTGGTACTTCTCCAGATGGCGCAGGGCGTCCTGCGCCCGGCCCTGCCGCAACGCGAGCCGCGCCCGGAGCAGCCAGAGCTCGCTCCACGACGGCTCCAGCGCCAGCGCCTCGCGCAGGGCGGCATCCGCGCGCGGAACCTCCAGCACGCCGCCGTGCTCCGCGAGGACCTGTCCCAGGGTGCGCCAGGCGCCCGGATCGGTCGGCGCGAGCTGGGTGAGCACGCGCAGCTCGCGGGCCTCCTCGTCGAGCCGGCCGATCGCATCCAGCGCGCGCACCTTCAGCCAGCGCGCGGCCCGCCAGGCAGGCTGCGCGGCGGAGAGCGTCTCGGCGGCCGCGAGCGCGCCCCGCGCATCGCCCGCGACGAGCTTGTGCTGCGCCTCGGCGAGGCCATCGCGCTCCGCGGCGGACAGCGGCGGCTCCGGCCAGTCCTCCAGCGCCCGCGCGCGCTCTTCGTCGGCGATCCGGTCGAGCAGCTCGCGGATCCTGCGCAGCACCTCCGCGGCGGGCTTCTCCTCTTCGAGCGCGGCGAGCCGCTTTCGCGCCTGCGCCGTCCTCCCCACGCTGACCTCGAAGGCCGCGACGCGCAGCGAGAGGGTCGCCTTCGCCTCGCCGGAGGCGAACGCGACTCCGCGCTCGAGGAGCGCGAGGATCTCGTCCGCCCGCTCCCAGCGATCCTCCGCAGTCGAGAGGAGATCGGCGAGGTTGCCGTAGGCGAGCGAACGGCGCGGCCGGAGCTGGATGGCCAGCCGGAAGTTCCGCTCCGCCTCCGCGCGCGCGCCGGTCCGGACGTTCGCCAGCCCCAGGTCGTTGGCGAGTGAGGCGTTGCGCGGATCCTTGCGGAGCGCGGCGCTGAAGGACTCCACCGCCTCCGCCGCCCGGCCTTCGCGCAGGAGCTTCAGCCCCGGCTCCGCGGCGCCGGCGGCGAGCAGGACGGCGCAGAGCGCGATCACGCGGAGGCTCCGCGCAGGGCGCGGAGGCGCAGCCCGAGCTGGTTCATGCGCAGGTGCACCTTGCGGCGCGTCGCGCCGGGCCCGAACAGCTCGGCGGCCATCCGGTCGAGATCGCCGCCATGCGCGTGGAACAGCGCCATCAGGTACTGGCGCTCGACGCCTGCGGAGATCTCGGCGAAGGTCCCGCCCGGCTTGAGCGCGATCTCGATGCGCCGGTCGCCGGACGCGCCGGAGATCACCGGTCCGGGCGCCGCGGGCGGCTGCGCGGAAGGCTTGCCGAGGAGCCGATCGATCAGCGCTTCGCCGATGGCGAGCACGGCCGGCGACCGGTCCCGGCGCTGGGCCGGCGCCGGCTCGTCGGAATCGAGGTGCTGCACGAGCGAAAACACCAGCGCGTTGGTGGCGAGGAGCCGCAGCTCGCGGTGGTTGCCGGGCCAGGGATGGGCGGCGAGGCGCTGCAGGGCGCCCGGCGGGAGGAACACCGAGAACGCGTCGCGCCGCTGCGAGCGGCCCTGCGGCTTCCCGAAGTGCACCGCGTTCTGCTCCTCGGCGTAATCGTCGGGCGTGGGAAAGCGCGCCAGATAGGCGCGGACCAGCGGCCGCAATTGCTCCGAGCGCAGCGCATCGAGGACCGCGAAGCGGATCAGGTCCGGCAGGTCTTCCTTGCGCTCGCGCAAGGCCGGGACGCGCAGCCGCGTGGCCGGGTTCAGGCGCATGTAGAGGTCCTGGCGGAAGCGCCCTTCGTGCACCAGCTGCGAGAGGTCCAGGTTGGTCGCCGCGACCAGCTTGGGCGCCGCGGGCCGCGCCTTCGAGTCGCCGAGCCGGGTCACGGTCCCGCGCTCGAGGACCAGGAGGAGGCGGCGCTGCGATTCCAGATCCAGGTTCGCGATCTCGTCGAGGAACAGCGTTCCCGCGTGCGCCTGCTCGAACACGCCCGCGTGGTCCTCCACCGCGCCGGTGTAGCTGCCGCGGCGGGAGCCGAAGAGATGCGCGGGCATCAGCGTCTCGGGGATGGTGGACAGGTCGGTGACGACGAGCGGACCCTTCGCGCCGGAGCGAGGGTGGAGCACGTGCTCCGCGAGAAAGCTCTTCCCGGTGCCGGTCTCCCCCTCGATCAGCACGGGGAGCGGGCTGCGCGCGAGCACCGAGAGCTGGCGCCGCAGCTCGGCCATCGCCGGCGAGCGGCCCCAGAACACCGGGCCTTCCTGCGCCGCGTGCTGCAGGGCCATCGCCCGGGAGATCTCCGCCGCCAGCGTGCGGGAGTCGACCACCTCGTTCTCGCAGAAGTGCACCAGCGGGTGCTGCGGCTTCTCGCCGATGTTCGCGTCCGTCGTGGTGAGCAGCACCACCGGCAGCGTCGGGTAGTCCTTGCGGAGCTGCTCGAGGATGTAGAGGCCCTGCCGCCTTCGCACCTGCTCCAGGTCGAGGCCCTCCTTCCGCGCCGGGAGCAGCTGCTCCTCGGGAAGCGCGAAGTGCAGGTCGAGGACCACCAGGTCGGGCAGGGTCTCGTCCTGCCGCAGCGCCTCCGCGGCCTCGGCGTAATCGTGCGCGCACTTGAGCTTGCAACCGGTGTCGCGCTCTTCGCAGACCTGGCACGGGTGCCGCCGCCCGCAGCGGGTGACGTAGTCGAACTGCGGGAGGTGCCGGTGGCACATCTCGATGGTCTGATCCCGGTCGTCGATCACCAGCAGGCGGGGCATCACTTCTCCAGGGAACGCACGAGGGCGGAAAAAGCATCTTCCAGGGCGAGCACGGCCTGGAGCGGCGCAGGCCACGACGAATCGAGAGCGGTCACCGCGGCGTGGAGCGAGGCGGCGAACGCGTCGCAGGCTTCGGCGGGGCAGGGCGCGGCGGCGCGCATCCGCTCGAACAGGCGCTCCGCGGTGATCGGCCTGCCTTCTGCATCACAGAGCTCCGTCAGGCCGCGCCGGAGCGCCTCGACGTCCTGCTCTCCGGACGCCACCACGTCTCGCGCGGGCCAGAGAGCGCGCTTGACGAGATCGTGCTGGAGGGCCCGCAACCACGGGTGCATGTCTCCATTCTATAGATAGGAGACTGCGAGCCCAAAAATCCGCCGCTCGACCTTGAATTGAGGAGAGATTTTCGGGCGAGCAGTCAGCGTTGGACGGCCGTCCGGGCGAGGTGCCGCAAGCCGAGGATCGTGCCGATCAAGAGGACGAGGAAGGCGAGCGCCAGCGCCTCGAAGATCCGAAGACCTCCAGGCGCGATCCCGCCGTCCCAGATCGGCCGCGCCGAGAGCGCTGTCCAGACGAACTGCGGCGACCGGGCGAAATAGGCGGGCTGCAGGACCAGATCCGCCGCCCCGTGCGCGACCATCGCAGGCGCGAGCGAGCGCGTGAAGTACGCCAGCAGTCCGAAGAGGGCGCTCGCCGCGAGGTGACCGGGAAGGTGCGTGATCGTCACCTTGTCCAGGTGCGCCACCCAGAACATCACGCCGACGACGAGGATGGCGGGGAGGATTCCGTAGCGCGCCTCGAGGGGCTGTTGCATGTAGCCGCGGAAGGCGAGCTCCTCGACCACCGCGGCGCTGGCGGCGAGCGCGACCAGGGCTCCCACGACGGTGGGCACCGGGTAGGAAGAGAGCTGGAGCGAGATCGACGGCGCGGCCACGGGCATCAAGTACGGCGCGACCAGCCGCAACGTGACCAACATCAGCGTCCCGAACGCGATCGCCGGGACCGAAGCCGCCCAGACGCGGGCAGGAAGTCTTCCGGCGCGTGAACAGTCGCGCCGCGCTTCGCGGGTGCTCGCGGGAGGGCCGCGGCCCGAGCACCATGCCCAGATGCCCGCCAGGACCACGCAGGTGATCGGGAGCGCCCAGGGGATTTCAGGGTGGAAGCGGATGTTCCCGAAGAGCGGAAGCACCGAGAGGAGCGAGCCGGCTTCCAGCACGATCCAGCCAGCGACGATCGCGCGAACGAGGACGGGCAACCGCATCCAGAGGAGTTGCAATCGCTCGCGCAGGATCGCGGGAGATTACCAGACGGCCAACCGACCGGGGGTCTCGCCTGCACACCCGACTTACCCCAGCTCCGCCACGGTGACGCCGTCGCCGCCTTCGTGCTGTTCCGCCGGCCGCGACTTCGACACGTAGGGGCTCCGCTGCAGGTGCTCGCGGACCGCCGCCTTCAGCGCGCCGCTGCCGTGCCCGTGCAGGACCTGCACCCGCTCTTCGCCTGCCCGCATCGCGCGATCCAGCTCGAGCTCGAGCGCGCGCAGCGCTTCGTCCACGCGCATCCCGCGTACGTCGACCAGCGGCACGCGCACCTGCACCGCCGCGGGCCGGGCGTGCTCGGCGCGCTCCATCCGTTCCGCGCGCGTCTTGCGGAACCCCGCCTTCCGCACCTCGCGCCCGATCGGCACCAGGTCCGCCACCGGCACCTTGCTGCGCAGCGCTCCCATCTGCACCATGGCCGTGCCGTCCTGCACCTCGAGCACCACGCCATCCGTTCCGAGCCGGACGTGCTTCACGCGCGCGCCGGGCTCGAGCGAAGCGTCCGGAAGCGCTTCCGGCTCTTCCTCGCGCGCCTGCTCGCGCTCCTCGCTCGCCAAGGCGCTCTCCAGCGCCCGCTGCGCCTCGACCGCCTGGGCCATCGCGGGCGCGGCCTGGAGCTGCGCCACCAGGGCGGCCATCTCGTCGCGGCGGCGGCGCAGATCCTCGATGAGCTCGACGCGCGCGCCCGCCCGGGTCTGCCGCTCCAGCTCGCGCAGCCGTTCGCGTTCGCGCTGCACGGAGGCGCGCTCCCGCTCCAGCTCCTCGCGCGCGGCCAGGAGCTCGGCGCGAGCCCGGGCTCCTTCGGCCCGCTCCGCTTCCAGCTTCGTCACCGCCTGCGACACCGCCGAGGATCCGCTGCCCAGGATCTCCCGGGCGCGCGCGCAGACGTCCTCGGGCAACCCGACCCGCCGCGCGATCTCGATCGCCGACGACGCGCCCACTTCCCCGAGGCGCAGGCGGTAGGTCGGCGCGAGACGCTCCACATCGAACCCCACGCTCGCCGGGGCGAAGCGCGCATCCGCGAGCGCCAGCGCCTTCAGCTCCTCGAGATGGGTGGTGATCAGCACCTGCGCTCCGGCCGCCACCAGCTTCTCCAGCGCGGCCACCGCGATCGCCGCGCCTTCGCGCGGGTCGGTGTCCGCGGCGATCTCGTCGATCAGCGCCAGCGTCCCCGGCCCCGCCGCCTCCAGGATCCACTTCAAAGCGGAGAGGTGCGCGGTGAACGTCGAGAGGTCCCGCGAGAGATCCCCCTCGTCCCCGATCGCCGTGTACACCGTCCGGTACAGCGGCATCCGCGACCCCGCCTCCGCCGGGATGGGCAGGCCGGCCCGGGCCATCAGCGCGCAGAGTCCGACGCCGGTGATGGTCACCGTCTTTCCACCGGCATTGGGGCCGCTGATGATCAGCGCCTGCGCCGGCGCCGGCAGCGCGACGTCGTTCGCCACCACCTGGGCCGGCTTCCGCTGCAGCACGAGCAAGGGATGGCGCGCCTTGCGCAGCTCGAAGCGGTCTCCGCCCAGCTCCGGCGCGCCCGCGTCGAGGTCGTCGGAGAGCCGCCCCGCCGCGGCGGCCTCGTCGAGCACGGCGATCACTTCGACATCGTGCTCCAGCGCCTCCGCCTGCCGCCCGACGGCGCCGGAGAGCTCGTGCAGGATGCGCTGTTCTTCCTCCAGCGCTCCCGCCTCGGCGATGGTGAGCTGGTTCCCGAGCTCCAGCAACTGCTGCGGCTCGATGAACAGCGTCTGCCCCGAGTTCGAGGCGTTGTGCACGATCCCCGGCAGATGCGACCGGTGCTCCGCGCGCACCGGCAGCACGTACCGATCGCCGCGCACCGAGTAGTACGCCTCGCGCAGCATGGGGACGATCTTCTCGTCCTTCAGCAGCTCCTCGATCCGTTGCTTGATCGCGCGGTGCAGCCCGCGGGCGCGCTCGCGCAGCTCGCCGAGCAGCGCGCTCGCGGTGTCCAGCAGCTTCCCGGCCGGATCGAAGGACCGCTCCAGCTCCTGCGCCAGCGGCACCAGCTCGGACAGCTCCTGCGCGCGCGCGAAGTGGAGCGGCGCCCGGTCGGCCTGCGAATAGCAGAACCTGCGCGCGGAGTCGGTGGCCCGGATCAGCCGCGCGACCTGGAGCAGCTCGAGCGGCTCCAGCGTTCCTTCGCGCTCGGCGCGTCCCAGTGACGGCCGCACGTCCACCGCATCGGCGAGCGGCAGCTCGCGCTCGTGCCGGTGGAGCAGGCGTGCTTCCTCGACCAGCAGCAGCCTCTGGCGCGCGGCGTCCTCGTCCTGGCCCGGGAGCAGCGCCTCGCAGCGGCCGCGGCCCATCGGCGTGCGGGCGCGTCCCGCCAGCTCCGAGCAGAGCTGCCCCCAGCCCAGCTCGTGCAGCGCCTTTTCGTTCACCACCCCGAGCATGCGGGCGCGGAACTTAAGGCCTCGCGTCCGGGGCGTCACGCACAGGTGCGAGGAAGAACACCCCACCCGCGACACTGATGTCGCGGTGGAACGCCCCGTGACTGCGCTCACGCCACGCCTAAATGGCTGAAACAACTCGGAGCGGCTGCGGCCGGTGGCATGGGCACGCCGGGTGCTAGAAGACATGACCTCCGCGACCAACCGAGTGGCTCGAGAGCTTCCCGGACCGCCCGTACGCCCGGTCCTGACGCTCCTCGAAGGCCGCGTCCAGGATTCCGTGCTGATCGGGCGCGCCCTCGCAGGCGGCGCACGCAGCAAGGCGGCCGAAGAAGAGCTGTACCGCCGGTACCGGCCGGCCGTGTCCCGGCTCGCCGCCAGCTTCTCCGAGCTCGACCCTGACGAGGCCGAGGACGTGGTGCAGGAAGCGTTCGTCCGCGCATTCCGCGCCCTGGGTTCGTTGAAGGACCG
>DASREU010000105.1:0-6687 GCA_035651935.1 Myxococcales bacterium
GCCTGCAGGCGCGCGAGCGGCCGGCGACGGGAAAGGACGGGATCCAGCGCATGGACGACCTCCTCCGCCGCGCGGTGAAGACCGATCCCGCTCTCGACCATGGCGGCCCGCACCGGCTGCTCGCGATCCTGCTCCTGCGCGCGCCGTCCTGGCCTCTCGGTCCCGGCGATACCGGCGAGGCGTTGACGGAGGCGGAAGCGGCGGTCCGGATCGCTCCCGACTACGCGCCGAACCAGCTCGCGCTGGGCGAGGCGCTGGCGAAGAACGGACGCGAGGCGGAGTCTCGCGCCGCCTACTCGCGTGCGCTCGAGCTCGCAAATGCCGAGACGGGCCGCGGTGATCCCGACGCGCCCGGGTGGGCTGACGACGCGCGCGCCGCTCTCCGGCGATGACGCACGCGGATCACCAGTGCCAGCGTGATTATCGCGTAGGCGATCCCCAGCAGCACGTCGGTGACGTAATGGTGCTGCAGGTAGACGGCGCTCAGGCACATGAGGAGGAAGAACGCCACCACCGGCCCGCGCATCCAGCGCAGCTCGCGGACCTGGTACACGGCCCAGACGGCGAGCAGCGGATAGGCGACGTGCAGCGAAGGGTACGCGCCGTAGACGTCGATCCCGCGCCCGTACATCGCGCCGAAGAAGTGGGTGCCGAGCAGCTGGTCGAAGCGGCTCGCCGCCGCGGCGGTCGAGTGGACGTCGAGGCGCGCCGGCCCGAAGCCATACTCGGTCACGTACCAGGGCGGCGCCGCGGGATAAATGAAGTACGTGGCGAACCCGAGCACGTTCACCACCAGGAAGGCGAGCGCGAACGTGCGCAGGACGTCATCGCGGCGGAGGAAGAAGAGGATGAACGCGACCGTCAGGTATTCGCCGACGTAGACGAGGTAGGCGAAGCCGCAGGCGAGATCGAGGGCGGGCCCGTGGTGGACGAGGAACCACTCGTTCAGCGTGCGGCCGCCGACGGCGAACCAGGTCTGCTCGAAATGCCAGGGCTCTTCGACGTGCACGCGCCCGGCGATCGCCGGCCAGTAGAAATAGCGCATCGAATCGTAGATCGCGCCGGTGGCGATGAAGGGAAAGAACCGATTGAGGAACAGCCGCGTCTTCTCGTTGTACAGGTCGAGCAGTCCGAGGAGCCCGACGAACACGTGATCGCCGCGCAGCCCGCCCAGGAGCCCGATCGCGGCGATGTACGCCAGGCCGATCAGAGGCGGCAGCAGCCGCCGCTTCATCGTCCGCGACGGCAACAGCCACTCGCGCGCCACCGAGGGCCAGGAAAACTGGCTGAGGGCTTCTCCCATCGTGCTGACCGATGCCACCGGAGACCAACAGGTTCGCTCTGCGGCCAACGATTTTCGAGTCCGCAAAGGACGGTATGATCCGGACGGCCGCGCTCTTCCTCGTCTGTGCCGCAACGCTTGCGCCGGGCGCATGGGGGCAGGCGTCCGCCGAATCGAGGCGGGCCTGCGAGGGCAGCCAGAGCACGCGCCTCATCCCGTTGCCCGTCTACGCCACCCTGCCCAACGAGGGAGATACGTACGGGTTCATGCCGGTGTTCCTGCGCATCTGCGACGAGAACGACCGGACCACGTCGATCCTGGCGCCGAGCCTCACCTGGAACGACGTCATCCACGCGACGGCGACCCTGCGCTGGTACGCGTATCCGAGCGACGATCAGAGCCTCACCTTCATCGCCTCGCTCAGCACGCGGATCAATTCGGGCGTGCTGCTCCAGTGGCGCGACCTTCCCCGCACGGACGGCTCGTCCACCACCGAGATCGAATTGCGGTGGCAACGCAGCGTTTTTTACCGCTTCTTCGGCCTGGGACCCGACACCACCGCGGACGCGGAGACCAGCTACACGCGCGTGCGTGCGCACTTCTCCGGGCGCCGTGGCCTGAACCTGGGCGCCAACTGGAACGTGGGCGCCGCCATCTTCCTGCACCACGACCGCGTCCAGGACCTGGGCGTTCCGCGGCTGCCGCTCAGCCCCAGGACGTTTCCATCCGTTCCCGGGATGGGGATCTCGACCATCCTCGGGCAGGCCGTCGACGTGCGGTTCGACTCACGCCCGAACGCCGAGTATTCGGATCGCGGTGTCTTCGCCGGCGCCGAAGCCGCGGTCGTCGAGGGGCTCGCCGGGTCGCCGGCGTATCTGCAGGGGGCGGTCCGCCTGCGCGCGCTGCATCCGGAGCTCGGATGGCTCTCCGGCGCCGCCCGCCTCGACTGGACGACCGTGAGCACTCCCGATGCCCCGTTCTACGACCAGAGCACGCTGGGGGGCGCCTTCCTCCTCCGCGGATTCACCGAGGATCGGTTCATCGATCAGAGCGCCTGGACGCTGGAGATCGAACAGCGCCTCCGCGTGCTGCAGACGCATATCTACGGCGTCACCGCCGACTGGCGGATCGATCCGTTCATCGCTTTCGGACAGGTCTACCGTTCCTTGCGGCACGCGTTCTCCGCGCCGCAGGTCGCGGGCGGCGTGGGCTTCCGCGCCTGGGTCCGGCCGAACGTGGTCGGGCGCATCGACCTCGCCGCGGCCGGCGAGGGACTGAAGATCTACGTCGAGATCGGTCTGCCCTACTGAGTCGCCGCGAGGCCCTGCGCGGAGTCGCGCACCGCGTACAGCGCCGCGAGCTCCTCGTGCGAGAGCGGAGCCTGCAGCATCCCCACGAACCAGTCCGGCGGCTCGGGCTTGGGGATCGGCGGGCGGATCCACGTCTCCGGAAGCGGGGGGAGGAGCGCGTTGAACTGGCGCCGCAGCGCCTCGTCGTCCTGCGCGATCTCGGCGGTGCGCCCGAGCAGGCCGAGCGTCTGCGCGCGGCGGCTCTCGCGGGGGCCGTCGAGCTGGGAGAGCGCCGTCGCGCCGAGCATCAGCGACCAGGCGCAGAAGATCCGGTACCCCCGCTCGCGCTGCGGGAGCGAGGTGAGATAGGCCAGGGCCCCCTCCGCATCGAGCCGGAGGCTGGCGAGGATCTCCCGCCGATCGGGTACGAGGAAGCGGCCCGCGGCCTCGTCCTCCGGCTGGTCCTTGAGGATGTTCACCTTCTGCAGGAAGAGGCCGAAGCGGTAGGCTTGCAGCATCTTCGGCGCCGGCCCGCCGCCCAGCGCCCACAGCCGCGTGAGCAGCTCCCCGACCACCCCCGCCACGATGCAGCAGTACCGGGAGACGTCCTCCAGATCGAGCAGGCGCAGCGGCGCGGGCCGGCGTGCGTACACCGCCATCCCCTGCGCCATCCGATCGATCGCGCTGCCGACGATCTGGCGCGGCGCCGTGGGGAGGCCGTGGAAGTCCTCGAAGAACGCTTCGGTGTCGGCGAGGAGCGCACGCTCGCCGTCGGTGATGCCGGCCGGGAACGAGGCGCGGAAGGCTTCCACCTGCGCGCGCGTCGGGGCCTCGGCGAGGAACTGGCGGAAGACGCCGAACTGCCTTTGCTGCAGCCGCTGGTCGGGAAAGCCGGCGTCCTCGACCGTGTCGAGCACGCGGAGGAGCAGATACGAGAGCGCGACCTGCGGCCCGAAGGGGAGATCGAGCTGCGGGATGCAGAGCGCGAAGCTGCGGCTCACCGCATCGAGATGGCGTTGATAGAACTCCTGCGGTCGCATGGTCATCTCGCTCCGTCCGCTGCCGCTGCGGGAGCCCGCAGGGCGGCGCGATAGCGGCCGAGCGCGAGCAGGGGAAAACAGTTCCGGTAGAGGTGGTAGCGGATCATGAACCCGGCGGCGAGCTCGCGGCCTTCGTTGATCCGCGCGCCATGCTCCTCGCCGATGCCGTAGCCGGGAAAGCCGCAGCCGGTGAACGACTGCTCGTCCCACGATCCGTCCGCCTGCTGCCGCTCGATCAGGTACCGTGCGCCGCGCTGCGCTGCCGCGGAGCCGGCGCGCCCGGCCGCGACCAGGCCGAGCAGCGCCCATGCCGTCTGCGAGGGAGCGCTGTCTCCGCGTCCGCGCGCCTCCACCTCGACGTAGGAAGCGCAGGTCTCGCCCCAGCCGCCGTCCGGGTTCTGCCGCTCGATCAGCCAGCGCACCGCGCGCCGCACCGCGAGGCTGTCCATCGGCTCGCCCGCCGCCGCGAGGCCGGGGAGCACAGCGCCGACGCCGTAGATGTGGTTGACGCCCCAGCGTCCGAACCAGGAGCCCTCCTTCTCCTGCTGGTCATAGAGATAGCGCAGGCCCCTCGCCGCCGGCGCGTGGGTGCGGCCCTGGTTCAGCGCGCCGAGCATCTCGATGACGTGCCCCGTCACGTCGGCGCTGGGCGGATCGATCATCTCCCCGAAATCCGCGAAGGGGAGCCGGGCGGGGAGCCGCGAGGTGTTGTCCTTGTCGAACGCGGCCCACCCGCCGTTGCGGCTCTGCATCGCGATCACCCAGCGCAGCGCGCGGTCGCGGGTGGGCGCGTCGAGCGCGCGCGCCTTGTGCAGCGCGAGGAGGACCACCGCCGTGTCGTCGACGTCCGGGTAGAGATCGTTTTCGAATTCGAACGCCCACCCGCTCGGCTCGACGTCCCGCACCTGCACCGCCCAGTCGCCGGGGACGCGGATCTCCTCGCGCAGCAGCCAGGCCGCGGCCTGCTGCACGCCGGCATCGGCCGGGTCCACGCCCGACTCGAGCATCGCCAGGAGCGCGAGCCCGGTGTCCCAGACCGGCGACAGGCAGGCCTGCACGCGCATCCGCCCTTCGCCGCGGCGGAGCATCCAGCGGCCGTGCATCCCTTCCAGGCCCTTCTTCAGCGCCGGGCTCGACAGCCCGTGTCCCACCGTGTGAAGGGCCATCAGCGAGTAGACCCAGGGTGGCTGGATGCCGCCCCAGCTCCCGTCAGCTTCCTGGTGGGAAAGGATCCACTCCTCCGCTGCCTTTCGCGCCCGCGCGCGCATCGGATGGTACGGCAGGCGCTCGTAGCGGCGCACCATCGCGTCGAGCGCGAAGAAGACCCGGTCGAGCAGGTCGCGGGGCGCCCGCGCGGGAGGCCCTTCGACGCGAAGCTCGTCGAGACGGGCCGCCTCCGGGACGGCCCGCACCGGCCGATCGTTCATCAACAGCAGCAGGGGGACGATGGTGCCGCGCGCCCAGGACGAGAAGCGGTAGATGCTCAGCGGCGCCGAGGGCGGCAGCAGCATCAGCTCGGGCGGCATCGCGGGCAGATCGTCCCAGCTCCACTGGCCGAACAGCGCCAGCCAGATGCGGGTGAAGGTGCGCGCCCGGGCGATGCCGCCGCGCTCGCGGATGAAGGCGCGGGCACGCGCCAGGTGGGGCGCGCTGGCTGGATCGCCGGCGAGCTTGAGCGCGAAGTAGCATTCGATGCTGGTGGACAGGTCGCCGGGCGCGCCGTGATACATCGCCCAGCTGCCGTCCTCGCGCTGGTAGTCGCGGATGTCCTGCGCCACCGCGCGCCAGCGCTCCTCCTCGCGGGCGCCGAGGAACTGCGTGAGCATCAGGTACTCGGCGTCCATGGTGGCGTTCGATTCCAGCTCCGCCCACCAGTACCCGTCCGGCGCCTGCTCCCGGGCGAACCAGCCCTGGGAACGCTCGATGACGACGTCCAGGACCGCCTGGTCCGCGCGGTTCTCGTTCCCGATCACGACGCGCCTCGCTGTCCGTTGCGGCTTCGCTCCTCGAACCAGCGGACGGCCTTCGTCAGCGCCTCGCGGATCGGCGTCTGGCGCAGCCCGAGCTCGCGCACGGCGCGGAGGCAGCTCGCGAACATGATCTCCCGCGCGGTGCGCACGCCTTCGAGCGGGATGCGCGGAGCGCGCCCGAGGAGGCGGCCGGTGACGAACGCGTCGGCGTGCGCCAGGCCGAGCGCGACCGCATGCGGCATCCGGAAGCGCGGCGGCTTGCGCCCCGAGATCGTCGCGAGCTCGTCGAGGAACTCGCGCATGGTGAGGTTCGCGTGCCCGAGGATGTAGCGCTCGCCGCGCTCGCCGCGATCGAAGGCGAGCAGCTCGCCCTCGGCCACGTCCTCGACGTCGATCACGTTCATCCCCGTGTCGACGTACGCGGGCATGCGGCCGTCGAGGAAATCGCGGATCACGCAGCCGGTCGGAGTCGGCTTCACGTCGCGCGCGCCCACCGGAAAGGTGGGGTTCACGATCACCGCGTCCAGTCCGGCCTGCGCCTCCCGCCGGACCAGGTCCTCCGCTTCGCGCTTGCTCTTCTTGTACGGGCCCGGAGCGGGGCCGACGGGCATCGAACGCTCGTCCGGGAGGACGCCGTCGTGCATCGCGCCCACCGCGGCGATGCTGCTGGTGTAGACCAGACGGCTGCCCTCGGCGCGAACGGCGTCGATCACGTTGCGCGTCCCGCCCACGTTCACCGCCGCGACTTCACTCGGCGGCGCGGAGAATGAGTAGAGCGCACCGGCATGGAAGACGGCGTCGCGCCCCCGGATCGCGGCCCGAACCGCCTGCGCATCCCGCAGATCTCCGCGGAAGATCTCGACCTCGCCGGGCTCCGCCAGATTCGGGACCGTGCCGGGTCGCAAGAGGACCCGCACGTCCGCTCCACGCCGCACGAGCGCTTGCGCCACGGCGCCGCCGATGAACCCGCTCGCGCCCGTGACCAGCGCTTTCACGGGCGCGCCTCCGCGGCTCCGAGCACGGGGGCGAGACTGCGCAGCCCCGCTTCGAGCGCACCGCCGGCCTTGCGCGCCCATCCGGCGAGGCGGACGAGATCCAGCGAAGCG
>DASREU010000106.1:0-9957 GCA_035651935.1 Myxococcales bacterium
ACGACGGCGCTCATCGCCACGTTCGCCCAGGAGATGCCGGTGCGCAGCTGCAGGACGGCGAGGAGCACGAACGCCAGCGTCGCGGTGGCCGAGATGACGGAGGCGCGCAGCGAGAGCGCGGAGAGGCCGACGAGCAGCGCGAAGGCGCCCACCATCCAGCCGGCGTTGAAGGCCTGGCTCTCCGCCCAGGGCGCGATGCTCCAGAGCAGGAGGAAGATGAAGACCACGTCGAACATCGGCGAGGAGACGGTGAGGTGCTCACGCCAGCCGCCGACGCGCCGCCAGCGCAGCAGCAGGAAGCCGCTCAGCGTGTACGCGATCAGCGGCCAGAGCTCGGCGCGCGACTCCCCGTCGCCGGCGAGCGAGAACCCGATCGCCACCAGGCAGAAGGCGGAGAGCGCGATCGCGCGGATGCGCGAGAGCGAGCCGATGGCGCGCGTGCGCAGGGCCGCGAACGCGCGGCTGCTCGAGTCGGTGAGCAGCTTTCCGCGCGTCGCCTCGTCGCTGAGCATCCCTCGGTGATTCTCAACCCGTCCGGGCCCTCACGCCAAGCTTCCGCACTGCCCGCCGCAGAGACGGATCGGCATCCCCGGGCAGCGCGGCGAGAGGGAACCAGCGGAGCTCGCGGCTCTCGTGCGACACCCGCGCTTCCGCACCTACCCGCGCGAGGAAGCCGTAACGGAGATCGAGGTGCCGGTGCGCAGGCTCTCCCGGGCGCGCCGGGATGAAGTGCACGTCGACGTCCAGCACCCGCTCGTCGGGGAATGCGATCAGATCGCGCGCCGACAGCCCTGTCTCCTCCTCGATTTCGCGGAGCGCGATCAGCCGGGGGGCCGTCTCGCCTTCTCCGTGGCCGCCGGGCTGCAACCAGCGATCGAGCTTGCGGTGGTGCAGGAGCAGCACCCTCTCGCGCGCGGCGTCGAGGACGAAGCCGCTGCCCGTCAGATGCCCTTCCGCCTGCGTCCTGAGGTGCGCGTCGCCGGGATGGCGGAGGAGGAACGCGCGCACGAACGCGACGTCCTCGACCTCCTTCGCGTCGGCGCACCGGTGCCCGTCGAGCTCTGCAAGAAGCAGCGACCAGTCGATCCGATCCAAGCCTCCAGATCCTCTCTTCCACAGCCCGCGGCCGCGGACTTTCGCACGGGCTGTGGACGGGAAGAAAAGCGCCTTGCGTTCCGCGCGGAACGCGGTGTGCCGGGCTGTGGAGAAGCTGTGCCCGTTCCGGCAGATTTCCCGTGTCTTGACGCCCGGTTAGCGACAGTGCTAGCACGCTCGCCGAGCGAGGGGGACTCGCCGCCGTCCGCAGCGACGTGTCGGACCCTTCGTGCATCCTGTCCGGCCACCGGAAGAGGCGTCGACGCTTGACTGCGAAAGAGTACATCGAGGCCATCGCGCAGGACCTCGCCAGGGTGCGGGGGCGCGCGCTGCTCCTCTCGCCCGCGGACGTCCAGCTCGCGCTCGGCTGGCACGCAGCGCACGTCCCGCTCGCGGCGGTGCTCGCCGAAGTGCGCAAGGCAGCGCGGCTGCGCGTGCGCACCTCCGGGGTGCGGGGGGCGGCGGAGATGCTCGTCTCGCTGCAGGCGCTGGCCCCCGCGCTGGATCGGCTCAGGGTCCGGGCGCGGCCCGCGGCGGTGCCGGGCGGCCTCGCGGACGAGCTGCGCGCCGCGGCGCGGCGTCCCGGCCTGGCGGCGCGAAAGGCCTGGGAGTCCCTTGCCGACGCGGCGGAGCACCTCCTTGTGGAGGACGGCGCCGACGGGTACTGGACGGCCGCGGTGGCGGCGCTGAAGAGCGCGCTGCGCGAGTTGCCGCGCTCTGCTGCGCTGCAGGCCGGGGCGGCGCTGCGCGCCCGGATCGCGCCCCGTCCGCCCGGGATGCCGCGCCGCAAGTACCAGCGCAGCCTGCAGCTGATGCTCCTCTCCGCCTCCAGCGAGCGCCTCGGCCTTCCGCCGCGGCAGTTCCTCCTTTAGGAGCCCCGGTCGATGGCCGAGCCGCAACCCGCTCCAACCCCAGTGTGCTCCCTCTGCCAGGGTGAAGGCTTCGCCTTCCGCCAGCGGGAGGACAAGGCGGTCGCGATCGCCTGCTCCTGCACCGCGCAGTGCCCCTCCTGCCGCGGGCAGGGGCGCGTCTATGCGCGAGACGAGCGCGGCTACGAGGTGCTGCGCGGCTGCGCCTGTGGCGCCGATCCGCGGCGGCTCTCGCTGCTCACCGGCCTGCGGCTGCCGCCGAAGTTCCTCTCCCGCGCGCTCTCCGGCTATCGCGCCTACAGCCCGGCCCAGCAGCGCGCGCTCCTGCGCGCCCGGCGTTTCGTCGACGAGTTCGTGCCCGGGGCGGCGGGCCAGCGCGCCCTGCTCTTCTGCGGGCCCCCCGGCACCGGCAAGACGCACCTGCTCGCCGCCATGCTCCGCGAGCTGGCGGCGAAGAAGGGCGTGCGCGGCCGGTACGAGGAGTTCTTTCTCCTCCTCTCGGACATCCGCGACGGGTTTTCGCGCGGGCTCTCCTCGCGCGAGTGGCTCGAGCCGCTGCGCCAGGTCGACGTGCTCGCCATCGACGAGATCGGCAAGGGCGGGAAGAACCGCGAGTTCGAGCAGGGGATCCTCGATGAGGTGCTCAGCGTCCGCTACAACGCGGGGCGCCCCACCCTGCTCGCCACGAACTACCCGCGCCCCGGGACGGTGGAGTGGGAGTTCAAGGCCGACGGCCAGGCCGCCGAGAATCTCGAGCAGCGGCTGGGCCCGCGCATCTACTCCAGGCTGCACGAGATGTGCGACCTGATCGACGTCCTGGGACCCGACCAGAGAGAGGTGCAGCACGATGCACGCCAGGCACGCGACGCCGCAGCGGACGGTCCTTCTCGTGGGCCGCGACCTGCACGAGGCTGAGCGGGTGAGAAGGCTGCTGCCAGCGCGGGTCGGCATCGCGCACGCGCCGTCGCAGGCGCTCTGCGCGCTCTCGGGCGCCGACGTGCTCCTGCTCGAGGATCGGAGCTGGCCGCAGGCCGAGGACGACGCGCTCGCCGAGATCCGCGCGCTCTCCGCATCCCGGCGGCTGGCCGTGATCCTCTCCAGGGCGAAGGGCGAGCGCGGAGAAAGCGCCGGGGTGCCGGTGGTCGAGCGGCCGTACCGGATGGAGGAGATCGTGGCGGCGATGCGGCTCGCGCTCTTGAGGAAGAAGGCGTGACCCGCTTCGGTCCGCACCGGCGCGGCGAGAAGGTCTCCGGCATCCTCCACCGCGCGCTGCAGGGCTCGGGCATGGGCCGTCGCCTCCCGCGGAGGATCGCGCCTTCCTTGTGGGAGAGCGCGGTGGGACCCGAGCTCGCGGCGCGGGCGCAGCCCACGGTGCTCTCCGCCGGCATCCTGCACGTCCTCGTCCAGGATCACCGCTGGCGCGATCAGCTCGATGCTGCGCGGGTCGCGTTGATCGAGCGGCTGAACCGCAAGCTCGGAGGGAACGCCGTGCGCGCGCTGCAATTCGGGCTGGCGCACGAAGGCGCGCTCGACGAGGCGCGCAGGCGCGCGCGGGTCTGCGCCGGGACCTCCGCTCCGGAGGCGGTCTCGCCCGAGCGGGTCCTCGGCAGCGCGCGGCTCGACCCCGGCCTCCGCGAGGCGCTGCTTCGCGCGGCGGAGGCCGCGAGCCGCCGCCGGCCGTGAAGGCCCGCCGCCGCCGTTTGCCCGCGGCGCTGCCGGCGCCTAGCCCGGAAGCGCGAGAGGCGCTCGGCCCGTATGCGCGCGGCAAGCTGATCGAGCGTGCGCCCGGGTTCCCCAGGCTCGCGCTCGACGTCCCCTGGGACGTGTTCTCCTCGCAGCGGATCGATGACGGCACGCTGCTCCTGCTCGCCAACCTGCCGGAGGGCGAACCGCGTTCGCTGCTCGATCTCGGGTGCGGCTACGGCGCGCTCGGGCTTCCGGTGGCCGCGCGCTTTCCCTCCGCCCGCTGCCTGCTGGTCGATCGCGATCTCCTCGCCGTGGCGGCGGCGGCGCACAACGCGCGCGCGCTCGGGCTGGCGAACGTCGAGGTCCGCCCCGGGCTCGGCTACAACGATCTCGCCACGGAGCGCTTCGACTGGGTGCTGTGCAACGTTCCCGCGCGGATCGGCGCTCGCGCGATCCAGGCGCTGCTCGAAGGCGGCCGCGCGCTGGGCGCCGAGGTGCGGGCGGTGGTCCTGCACGACCTCGCCGGGACGGTCCGCGAGCTCGGGATCCCTGCGCTGGCGCACGTCGCGCACGGGGCGCGCCACGATGTCTTCGCGCTGCCGCCCGGCCCCGGGAGGATCGACCCGGGCGACGACGTCTACGCTCGCGACGAGACGAGCTTCGCCGGGCTGCGCCTCTCGCGGCCGCACGATGTCTCGGAAGATCCCGCGCACCCGGCGCTGCTCGCGGCGCTGGCCGAATCGCTCCCCCGGAGCTCGCCGCGGCGCGCGCTGGCGTTCCGCGCCGGGTATGGAGCGCTCCCACTCCACCTCAAGGCCCGCTATCCCGCGGCGCAGGTCGTCGCCCAGGAACGGGATCTGCTCGATGCCTCCTTCCTTCGCCGGAACGCCCGCGCGCTCGGGCTCGCCGTCGAGGTGCGGGAGACGCTCCTTCCCGCGGACGGCCTCGAAGCGCGAAGCTTTTCCCTCGTGGTCGGCGAGCTTTCCGCGCCGGCGGGAGCGGCGGTCGCCGCGCGCGAGCTGCAGGACGCCGCCGATCTCCTCGAAAGCGGCGGAGAGGCGCTGGTGGTCGCGACGGCGAAGCAGGAGCGGGAATGGCTCCCCGCGGCAGCGCCGAAAAACGTTCCGCTCACCGTGCTCTTGCGGCGGCAGTCGGCATCCGTGCTGCGGATTTCGCGGCCCCGCGCAGGGTGACGCGCCGGCCGGAAACTTCCGTCGAGGGAAGATTCGCCCGTTCCAGAGGGAAAAAGGGCTGGACGGAGCCGATCCGGTTCTGTCAGAGTGCGCGCTGTTTTCGAGGGGAGACAGCTCCCCCATGGGAGGAAAAACCGGATGGCCGCCAAGAAAGCAGCGAAGAAGCCCGCCAAGAAGACTGCCCGCAAGCCGAACGCAGCCTTCATGAAGGCCATGCAGCCCAGCGCCGCCCTTGCCAAGATCGTCGGCGAGAAGCCGCTGCCTCGCACCGAGGTGGTGAAGAAGCTCTGGCAGTACGTGAAGAAGAACAACCTGCAGGACAAGAAGGAGAAGCGGAACATCAACGCGGACGACCAGCTCCGCGAAGTGTTCGGCGGCAAGCGCACCGTCTCGATGTTCGAGATGACCAAGCTGGTGAACGACAACCTGAAGAATCCGTAGCTCCTTCACCGATCCGACGATTCACGCGAGGGCGCGGGTCCGCACAGGACCGGCGCCCTTCGCGTTGGATCGCCGAATCAGAAGCCGATCTCGATGGCCGCCCATTCGCCGTGCGTCTGCAGCGCGGCGCCGAGATCCGGGAGGGCGGCGCAGATCGCCGCGATCGCCTCGGGTGGGACGCCGACGAGCACGAGGCCGGCGCCGTTCAGGCGGTCGCGCTTCAATCGGAGCGGAGTCCAGTGCAGCTCGACGGCGACGCCGTGGACGCCGAGCTTCGCCAGCTCCTGAAGGAGCGCCCGGGGGCGGGTCAGCGCCTTGACGGGATACCAGAGCGCTGCCGGAGTTCCCGCGATCCGTGCCATCGCGCGCGCCGCATCGGTCCACTCCTGCTTGCGCGTGTAGGGAGGATCGATCAGGACGAAGGCGCGGGTCTGCCCGAGCTCCGCCACGCCGGAAAGTCCGTCGCGCTCGCGCACGTCCGCCCGGGGAAGCGTGCGCCGCCGCACGGAGGCCGATCCCGGATCGATCTCGTGCAGCACCATCGGGTCGCCTTCGCGCAGCAGAGCGCGCGCGACGAGCGGGGATCCCGGCACGGAGCCCGGCCGCGTCGCGCCGGGCGCCGAAAATCCGCGGACGATCTCCGCGTACCGGCCGAGCAGTCCCGAGCGGGCGTTCCACACCCGCAGCACGCCGTCGCCCCACTCTCCGGCGGAGCCCAGAGGGTAGACCCCCGCTCCCGCGTGCGTCTCCACGTACGTCAGCGTCGCCGGGTCGCGGACCATCGCCTCGAGGAGGGCGATCAACGCCGCCTGCTTGAGGACGTCGCCGGCGTTGCCGGCATGCCGCGCATGATCGTAGTCCATCAGGCTTGCGGCAAGAGCTCGGCGCCGTTGTCGTCGAGCTCGGGCAGCTCGAGATCGGGCGGCGCGACCGCCGCCGGCCCGCCCACGGGAACGATCCGCGCGATGCCGCGCCGGTTGAGCACGATCAGCGCATCGCGCCGCTCCGCGCCGGCCGGGGTCTCCACGAGCAGCGTCAGCGGGACGCGGTAGAGCCGCGGCGCGTCCGCGAAGCGCACGCCGCTGCCCGAAGGCACCGGCACGCGCTTGGGTGAATCGTCGAGGCGGGTGAGGATGGGAGCGAGATCGTAGCGGAAGACGATCTTGAGCCGCTCGAACGCCTCCGCGGAGGGCCCCTTGAGCCGCTTCACCCGCGCGCGCTGCTTGTAGTGCAGCGTCACCAGCCGCTGCACGGCGCCGCTGCCGGGGTTGAGCGGATCGGCGCGGGTGACGCGCTCCTGCACCATCGTCTCCCGGGCCCGCATCACCACCGTCCGCGCCCGGTCGAACCTCTCGGGCTCGCGGAGCACGAGCAGCCGGTTCGCGTACAGGCGCGAGAGCTTTCCCGAGAGCCACTGGCGCGTCAGCTCCTTCGCGCGATCCTTGAGGGCGTAGGCGACGGCGCCGACCGTCATCAGCGTCCAGAGGCCGAGCCCGGCAGCTGCGCTGGTCTGGAGCGCCTGCAGCCCGAAGTAGATGACGAAGGCGGTGGCGGCCCCGGAAAGGCCGACCCAGTTCCGCACCGCCTCGTCGATCATCTTGGCGCGAGGCTCGAGGAAGAGCACCTCCTGGAAGTGCTTCTTCAGCTGGGCCGCGCGATCGAGGAAGAGCGAGAGCGCCTCCAGGTCCTCTCCGTCCGGCAGCATCTCGCCCTTGCGCTCGCGCTCGAGAAGCTCCGCGGCGAGCGCGCTCGCCACCCGGTCGCGCAGGTTCTGCGCCACCGCGCGGTACTCGGGGAGCCCGGCGGGCGCCAGCATGCGCGCGCAGGTCTCTTCCGCGACCGTGAGGAGCTCGAGCAGTTGCCCGGAGAGGAACTCGTCCGCCAGCGCGCGTTCGCGCGCGAGGTCGGCGGAGTCGTCCGCGCGCGACGCCGTGAACGTCGCACGGGCGTGGGCCAGCGCGGCGACGCCTTCGTCGAGGATGCGAAGGACGTCCTTTGCCAGCGACGGCGGCACGGGCATCGGATTGAGCGAGTGCGCCACCGCGACCCGCGGGATGCTTTCCCGCAGCAGCTTCAGCCTGCGGGCGACGCCGAGCGCCGAGCGGCGCAGCCCGTCGAGGGTGATCGGCTCCTGCTCCGGCGTCTCCTCGTCGGGGCTGGAGAGCCGGGCGAGGATCTGCATCTGCTCCCAGCCGTCGTGGGGGACGTAGACGTTCTCGGGAAACTCGAGTTGCAGCGAGACCTCCGCCTCGTAGACCTCCCTGCCGCGCGGCAACGGGATGTACATCGACCACTCGACGCGGCTGGCGTCGTGCGCCTCGATCTTCAACCGGCGGTTGGCGCTGTCGTCTCGCATGTAGTTTCCAGTGTAGCGGCCATCCGGCTGGTGCGGTCCAGAACTGCGCTCACGCCGCTGGTTCGGCCGAGCCCCGCGACCAAACGGCGCTTGACGGGCGCAGGCGGGCAGCGCAATTGGCCTTGACGTCGCGAATCTTTTTTGGAGAATGATTCTCCAACGCAACAACTTCTCCTCACGGAAGGATCGATGCCATGGCGACTCTGAAGAGCAGCAAGACCCACGAGAACCTCAAGGCCGCGTTCGCAGGCGAGAGCCAGGCAAACCGCCGGTACCTCTACTTCGCCAAGCAGGCCGACGTGGAAGGGCGTCCCGACATCGCCGGCCTCTTCCGCGACACCGCGGAAGGCGAGACCGGCCACGCGCACGGGCACCTCGAGTACCTGCAGGAGGTCGGCGACCCGGCGACCGGCGAGCCGATCGGCGACACCGAGAAGAACCTGAAGGCGGCAGTCGCCGGCGAGACGTACGAGTACACGCAGATGTACCCCGGATTCGCCCGGCAGGCCCGCGAGGAAGGGTTCGGCGAGATCGCCGAGTGGTTCGAGACGCTCGCCAAGGCGGAGAAGTCGCACGCCGGGCGCTTCGCCAAGGGCCTGCAGCAGGTCAAGGCAGAGGGGTAGCGGCAAGCGATGAGGCTGCCGGTAGCCGGGCAAGAAGACTGGTCCGCCGACCCGCACGGGATGGCGTACGACAACCCGCAGTTCTGGGACGCCGCGCACACGGAGTCCGAGCTCCACCGCGTCTTCGAGATCTGCAACGGCTGCCGGCTCTGCTTCAACCTCTGTCCCTCGTTCGACGTCCTCTTCCGGCGCATCGACCAGCTCGATCCGCACCGCGAGGAGGCCGAGGGCAAGCACATCGAGGGCGACCGGATCGTCGAGGAGCACGAGGCCGCCGAGCTGCTCAAGCACGTGAAGGTCTCCACCGAGAGCCCGGTGGCCCTGCTCGACGACGGGGACAAGCATCGGGTGGTGGAGCTCTGCTACGAGTGCAAGCTCTGCTTTCCCAAGTGCCCGTACGTCCCGCCGCACGAGTTCGCCGTCGATTTCCCCAAGCTGATGCTGCGCTCGAAGATGATCGCGGCGAAGCAGGACGGCATCGCGTTCCGCGAGCGGTTTCTCGGAGCCACCGACCTGGTGGGCGGCGTGATGACGAAGATCGCGCCGCTCGCGAACGCGGCCGCCCACAGCTCGTTCAACCGGATGCTGATGGAGAAGACCATCGGCATCGCCCGCGATCGCCAGCTGCCGGCCTATGCGGGCGAGACGTTCGAGACCTGGTGGTCGCGGCGCGCTCCGGTCCCAGGCGGCGAGACAAAGGTGGCGCTGTTCGCCACCTGCTACGTGAACTACAACGACCCCGCCATCGCCCACGCCGCCGTCGAGGTGCTGGAGAAAGCGGGCTGCGACGTCGAGTGTCCCGAGCAGGTCTGCTGCGGCATGCCCAAGCTCGACGGCGGCGATCTGGAAGGGGCGCGCGCTCTGGCGCGCCGGAACGTCGAGACGCTGCTGCCGGCGGCGCGTGCGGGCCGGAAGATCCTCAGCCCCGGTCCCTCCTGCACGCTGGTCCTGCGCACGGAGTACCCCGAGCTCGTGCCTACGCCGGAGGCGCGCGAAGTGGCGGGCGCGGTGATGGACCTGAGCGACTTCCTCCTCCAGCAGGCGCGGGCGAAGAAGCTGCCCAAACCGCCGGAGGGCGCGGTGGGGAAGGTCGCCTACCACGTGGCCTGCCACAACCGGGTGCAGAACTTCGGCTACCGCGGCCGCGATCTCCTCAAGTGGGCGGGCGGCGACGTCACCCTCGTCGATCGGTGCTGCGGCATGGACGGCACCTGGGGGATGAAGAGCGAGTTCTTCGCCGAGAGCCTGAAGGTCGCCGAGGGCGCGGCGCGGCGGGTGGAGAGCGCCGAGCCGGAGGTCGTCTCCAGCGACTGCCCGCTCGCGGGACTGCAGTTGAAGCAGAAGACGGGGCGCGCTTCGTATCACCCGGTGCGCATCCTTCGCGCCGCGTACGGCGGCGAACCCTTGCGGTCGCCGAAGACCGCGGATCCGAAACAGGGCGATCTGCCCGGAGTGAAGCCGACGTGACGCACCTCACCAGCAGCGATCTCTGGCCTCTCGGCGTGTACGAAGGAGTGCGCGAGCAGTTCCGCAAGGAAGTGATCGCGGCCAAGCGCGACCGCCGCATCCAGGTGGGGCCGTTCATCAGCTTCATCTTCGAGAACCGGACCACCGTGAAGTTCCAGGTGCAGGAGATCCTCCGCATCGAGCGGATCTCCGACCCGGCGCAGGTCGCAGAGGAGCTGGAGGGGTTC
>DASREU010000107.1:0-3881 GCA_035651935.1 Myxococcales bacterium
CCACCACGAGGCGTTCACCCGGCGCATCCTCCAGATCCCGGACGTTCTCGAGTGCCACCGGGTGGCCGGCCTCGACTCGTACCTGCTCAAGGTCGTCTCCCGGAACACGGCCACCCTCGACGAGCTCCTCTCCGGGACCCTGCGCCGCATCCCCGGCGTGACGCGCACCACCACCACCATCGTGCTCGCCACGGTGAAGGAGACCACGGTGGTGCCGTTGCAGGAGCGACTGGCGGCGCCGCGAAGGCGCAAGGAGGCGGTGTGACGATCCAGCTGGCGAGGCGGATGGCGGGCGTCCAGGCGTCGGCGATCCGCGAGATCCTCAAGGTGACGGAGCGGCCCGAGGTGCTCTCGTTCGCCGGCGGGCTCCCGGCGCCGGAGGCCTTTCCGGTGGAGGCGCTGGCCCGCGCGCACGCCGAGGTGCTCGCGGACGATGCCGCCGCGGCGCTCCAGTACGGCCCGACCGAAGGGTATGCGCCGCTCCGCGCCTGGGTGGCGGAGCGGATGACCCGGCGCGGGGTGGCCGCCACGCCCGACCAGGTCCTGATCACCGCCGGGTCGCAGCAGGGGATCGATCTCGTCGCCAAGGCGCTGATCGATCCCGGCGACCTGGTGCTCGTCGAGGCGCCTTCGTACCTCGCGGCGCTCCAGACCTTTTCCACCTACGAGGCGCGCTTCGAGGCGATCGAGACCGACGACGACGGCATGCGCGTCGACGCGCTGGAGCGATCGCTGCGCGAGCGGCGGGCGAAGCTGATCTACCTCGTCCCGAACTTCCAGAACCCCCGCGGGACGACGCTCAGCCTGGATCGGCGGCTCAAGATCGCGCAGCTCGCGGCGGAGCACGGGGTGACGGTGCTGGAGGACGACGCCTACGCCGAGCTCCGCTACCGGGGCGTGGCTCTTCCACCGATCGCCGGCCTCGACCCCGCAGCGCAGGTGATCCACCTCGGGACGTTCTCCAAGACGCTCGCGCCGGGGCTGCGGCTCGGGTACCTGATCGCGGAGGCAGGCACGGTCCGCGCCCTCACCATCGCCAAGCAGGCCGTCGATCTGCACACCGGCTCGCTCTCGCAGCGCGCCGTGGCCCGCATGCTCCAGACCTTCGAGTACGAGGCGCACCTCCGGCGCGTGCGAAGCCTCTACGCCGAGCGGCTCGATGCGATGCTGGCGTCCCTGGAGCACAACTTCCCCGAGGGCACCACCTGGACGCGTCCGGAAGGAGGAATGTTCGTCTGGATGCGCCTGCCGGCGGGCCTCGACGCCGGGGAGCTGCTCGTCGACGCGATGCGCGAGCGGGTGGCGTTCGTCCCCGGGGCGCCGTTCTATCCTGCCAATCCCTGCCGCGAGACGCTGCGCCTGAACTTCTCCAATCGCCCGCCGCTGCTGATCGCCGAGGGCATGGCGCGGCTGGGCGCGTGCGTCAGGGCGAGGCTGCGGGAAGGACGAACTGCGCAAGGAGCTGCTCCGCGAATCCGTGCATGAGCCCGAACTGGCCGTAGCCGCCGCCGGTGAACGCGACCACCAGGTCCCGATCGGGCACCACGTAGACGAACTGCCCGCCGTTGCCGCCGGCGTTGTACGTTCGCGCTCCGCCGATCTCCTGGATCCACCAGTTGTACCCGTCCGTGCTGCCGTTGTTCAGTCTGGCGTGCGGCTGCGTCGCCGCGCGCACCCATGCCTCCGGCACGACGCGCCGCCCGTTCCAGACGCCGCCGGCGAGGAACGTCTGCCCGAGCTTGAGGAAGTCGCGCGGGCGCAACCGCAGACCTCCGGCGAAGTACATGTCCCCGTTGTGGCCGAGGTTGACCGCGTAGCGCCCGAACTGGAGCGGCCGCGCGATCCGGTCTGCGAACAGATCGACCAGCCAGGCTCCGGTCGCGTGCCGGATCACCCCGCCGAGGAGGTTGACGGTGCCGCTGCAGTACGCAGCGAACGTCCCCGCGGGATGCAGCACCGGAAGCTCGAGGATGTGGCGGTACCAGTCCGCGGTGCCCTGCATCCGGTTCTCCTCGCCGGGCGACTCCGGGTCGTCGTCGTCGCAGGCGAGGCCGGTGGACATGGTGAGCGCGTGCTCGACGGTGATCGCCGCCTTGTCAGGGCCGAGCGCGACCTCGGGAAAGAACGATGCGAGCGGCGCGCGCACGTCGATCCCCGCGATCCCCACCAGCGTGGTCCCGAAGGTCTTCCCCGCGGATCGCAGATCGTGCAGCCGGTCCGCGGTGTAGCCGTGGAAGTACTCCTCGAAGGCGAGCTTGCCGTGGCGCGCGATCAGGACGCCGTGCACGGGCGGGCTCGACGGCTGGGAGATCCGCTCCACCATCGCCGACAGCCGGCCTCCGTCCAGTCCGGCGGCGTCCGGCGCCGTGGTCCGCCACCCGTCGTTGCCCGCGAGCGGCGGCCGCAGGACGACAGGCGCTTCCGGCGTCCTGGCGTAGAGGCCCACCGCCGAATCGCGGGTGCGCCGCGAGAGCACGACCGAGCCGCCATCGACGGGATCCGGCCCCAGGATCAGGCGGTCGCCCTCGATCTGCCCGTGCAGGAAGTCCTTCCCGCGATCGAGGAGGCGCACCCGATCCCCCTCGACCTCCACCGTGAGCGGGCGCCTCCGCGTCAGGTTCAACTCCGGATTGTGCAGCACCGCCGGGAGCACACCGCCCGATCCCTCCTCCACGACGAGGTACATGGCGAAGGTCTGCTCCAGCGGCTCGACCCGGCCGCGCCAGGCGCGCGCGCCCAGAGGCTCCAGCACCACGGGCGTCGCGTACGCCGTATCGGCAGCGGGCGCGCGGGGCTGCACGAAATGGCCCTCGATGCGGCCGCCGCGGAGCGCGCCGCGAAACCAGCCCTGGCCGGCGGGAAGCTGGAAGTCGATCGCATTCCCCTGCACCTGAACCGGAACGATGAAACCGGCGAGCGACGCGGTCCACCCGTCGCGGCGGATGGTCAGGTCTCCGCGCGGCGCCGGATCGACGGTCCGCTCGCTGCCCCAGACGCCCACGAGCGCCGCCGCAACGAGGAGGATCATGGTGCGACGCTAGCAGGACGCCTCCCGCCTCCGGCAGGGCTAGAATGCCGGTTTATGTCGCTTTCCGGCTCGAATCCGAAGGCAGGAACCGCCGTCCGGTTTCCGGATGGAAAGCTCCTCGACGCGACCGGATGGAAGATCCTCGCTGCGCTCCGGGGCGATGCCCGCCTGTCCTTTCACGAGCTGGGCCGCCGGGTGGGGCTGACGGCGCCGGCCGCGGCCGAACGCGTGCGGAAGCTGGAAGAGGCGGGGATCATCGCGGGATACCGCGCCGTCATTCCTGCCGAGCGCATCGGCCTGGAGGTGGTCGCGTTCGTCCGCGTGCTGGCGATGAACCACGATCGCTACTACGAGCGCATGGCGGCGGCGGTGGCCGCGATGCCCCAGATCCTCGAGGCGCACCACGTCGCCGGCGAGGACGCCTTCATCCTCAAGGTGGTCGCGGCAGACGTCCACCAGCTCGAGCGCGTGCTCGCGCAGCTCACGCGCCTGGGACGAACCGTGAGCTCGATCGTGCTCAGCTCGCTGGTGTCGCGCGATCCGCTTCTTGCCCGGAACGACCGGGTCCCGGGTTGATGTTCGCGATGATGCAAACGGGTCGGGACTCGCCCGCTCCCTTCCGGTGACGGCGATGCACAGGGTGGCGGGATGGGGCGCAGCTGGCCGCTCGCGTTCGGACTCGCCGTCGGCTTCGCGCTCTGTGCAGCCGCGCAGGAGCCGCCCGGATGCGCGCTGTTCCAGCCGGGGTCGGAGGCGGCGACCTCGGCCTCGTGCCTGTCGTGTCACACCGAACACCAAGGCACGGGAAACCACGCCACCGACGTCCCGTACGCGGCGGCTCGCGAGCCCGACT
>DASREU010000108.1:0-8274 GCA_035651935.1 Myxococcales bacterium
TGAGGGTCACGCGCACCGGGACGTCGGCGCGGCGGAGGATCTCGTACACCGCGAGGCGCAGGATGTTGCGATCGACGCGCGCCATGCGGTCGAGCTTCCAGTGGGTGCTGCTGGCCTGGATGATCTGGTCGATCTGCGCGCGCTCCGACTGCACTCCCCGCACCAGCTCGTCCGCGAAGCGCTCCGTGGTCTCGTCGGCTTCCTCGAAATGGGCGAGCACGCCGCGGACGGCCTCGCGCGCGTCGCCGCCGCCGGAGTCGAGCTGGTAGAGGGCCTGCAGGGCGCACTCGCGCGCTTTGGTCCGCGAGCCCACCCTCACACTCCCGCCGTCCGGAGCGCGTGCACCTGCTCGATGCAGGCCAGCGCTGCCTCGCCGCCCTTGTCCGCCTGGCGCGGATCGGCGCGCTCCTGCGCCTGCTCTTCGGTCTCGCAGGTGAGGACGCCGAAGGAGACCGCGAGCGGCTTCGGGCCGGCGGCGCCCTCCATCGCCAGGGCGCCGAGCGCCCGGGTGACCTCGTCGCAGAGCACGCGGTAATGGTCGGTGCCGCCGCGGATCAGGCAGCCCAGCGCGATCAGGCCGTCGATCCCCGGGCCGCGGGCGACCCGCGTGGCCAGAGGAGCGAGCTCGAAGACTCCGGCGCAGCGGTAGACGCGCACGTTCTCCGCGCCGCGCGCGGCCAGCGCCTTCTGCGCGCCGACCAGCAGCTGCTCGACGATCGCGGCGTTCCAGCGGGTGGCGACCACCGCAAACCGCATTCCCTCGGCGGACAGCTGTTGTGAGGGCGGGCTTCCCGTGCTCATCCGGTGCGCATCCTACTTCTTCGTCAGGGAGAGAAGGTGTCCCATCTTGTCCCGCTTCGACTTCATGTAGCTCTCGTTCTCCTGCGAGAGCCCCGCCTCGATGGGCACGCGCTCGACCACCTCCAGGTCGTACAGCCGCTTGAGCCCGTCGATCTTCTTCGGATTGTTCGTCATCAGCCGCAGCTTGCGCACGCCGACGTCGCGGAGGATCTGCGCGCCGATGCCGTAGTCGCGCAGGTCGGCCTTGAAGCCGAGCTTGGCGTTCGCCTCCACGGTGTCGTGTCCCTCGTCCTGCAGGTTGTAGGCCTTGAGCTTGTTGATCAGGCCGATGCCGCGGCCCTCCTGGTCGAGATACACCACCACGCCCTTCCCCGCCTGGTCGATCATCTCCAGCGCGCGGTGCAACTGCGGGCCGCAGTCGCAGCGACGGCTGCCGAAGACGTCGCCGGTCAGGCACTTGGAGTGGACGCGCACCAGCACGGGCTCGTCGGGCTCCCAGGTCCCCTTCACGAACGCGACGTGCTGGGCCTTGTCGACGTCGTTCTCGTAGGCGATGCAGCGCATCTCGCCGCCGTACTCGGTCGGGACGCGCGCTTCCGCGCCCCGGCGCACCAGCGACTCGCGGTGCATGCGGTACTGGATCACGTCCGCGACGCCGACGATGTGCAGGCCGTGGATCCCGGCGAACCGGACCAGGTCCGGCATCCGCGCCATGGTCCCGTCGTCGTTCATCACCTCGCAGATCACCCCCGCCGGCGTCAGCCCGGCGAGCCGGCAGAGATCGACGCTCCCTTCGGTCTGCCCCGCCCGCACCAGCACCCCGCCCTTGCGCGCGCGCAGCGGAAACACGTGGCCCGGGCGGACCACGTCCTCGGGCCGCGCGTCGGCGGCGATGGCGGCGAGAATGGTGGTGGCGCGATCGCGCGCGCTGATCCCGGTGGTCACCCCGCGCGCCGCTTCGATGCTGACGGTGAACGCGGTGGTGTAGGTGCTCTGGTTCTCGTTGACCATCATCGAAAGGCCCAGGCGCTTGACCTGCTGCTCGGTGAGCGAGAGGCAGATCAGGCCCCTGGCATGCTTGGCCATGAAGTTGATGGCCTCGGGCGTGACGAACTGCGCCGCCAGGACCAGATCGCCCTCGTTCTCGCGGTCGGCGTCGTCGACGAGGATCACCATGCGGCCGTGCTTCAGCTCGTCGAGCGCCTTCTCTACGCGTTTGACCGTCTCTTCCACGTCCGTGCTCCTCAGGTGCGGAATTGCAGCAGCCTCGCGACGTGTTTGCCGAGGATGTCGGCCTCGACGTTCACCCGCGCCCCGACGGGTTTGCTGCCCCAGGTGGTAGCGCGCAGCGTCTCGGGAATGATGAAGAGCGCGATCCGGTCGGGGTCCAGGAGCTCGTTGACGGTCAGCGAGATGCCGTCGAGCGCGATCGAGCCCTTCTCCACCACCAGCGGCGCGAGGCCCGGCGGGAGCCGGAGCGTGATCCGGAAGCCCTCGCCGACCTCTTCGCGCGAGGCGATCGCGCCGACGCCGTCGACATGCCCGAGCACCAGGTGCCCGCCGAGGCGTTCGCCGAGCGCCATCGGGCGCTCGAGGTTCACCCGATCCCCGGCCTTCCGTTCGCCGAGCGTGCTGCGCGCCAGGGTCTCCGCGCTCACGTCCGCGGTGAAGCGGCCGGCGGCTACCTCCACCGCGGTCAGGCAGACCCCGTCGACGGCGACGCTTCCGCCATGGTCGATCCCGTCCAGCCGCGTCTGCACCGACAGGCGCACACCTTTGGATACCCTTTCGACCGCCGCCACGGTCCCAAGGTCTTCGATGAGCCCCGTAAACACGAGGCCGGTATACAACGTCCGTGCCGGCCACGCTCCCTTGAATCAGGACAGGCCATGGACATCCAACCGGTCATGAACCCAAGCCGCCGCCTCATCCTCCTCTCCGCCCTGGTCCTCGCCTTCGCGGCCGCGCCCAGGGTCGCGTTTGCACAGCAGGATCCCGCCTTCGAGCCGCCTCCGCCGCCCCCCGACGCGGACTTCGACGCCAGCGCGCCGCCGCCGCCGTCGGCGCAGCCGCCGGCGCGAACGCCGGATCAGCGCACGTTCGAGGAGCAGCTTTCGCCCTACGGCCGCTGGGTGGATACGCCCGAATACGGGCGGGTCTGGATGCCGGCGAACGTCGGGCCGGACTGGCAGCCGTACGCGGACGGGCAGTGGGTGAGCACGACGGCGGGTTGGTCGTTTGCCGCGCCGGTGCCCTGGGGATGGGCGGTCTACCACTACGGGCGCTGGGGCTGGCGTGCGGGCTTCGGCTGGTTCTGGGTTCCCGGCTACGCCTGGGCCCCCGCGTGGGTCTCCTGGCGCTGGGTCAACGGGTACGCCTGCTGGTCGCCGCTCGCGCCTCCCGGGTTCCGCTACGGACGGCGGTGGCCGGGCTGGGTGGTGGTGCCGCACGCCCACTTCGCGCATCCGATCAGCCGCTGGATGGTGCCGCGCGCGCGCGTCGGCGTGATCGTCCGCTCCGCGCGGCCGGTGCGGGCGTTCCCTGGCTGGCACGGGAACAACTTCAGGGCGCACGGCGGCGGCTGGAACCGCGGCCACGGACGCCACCACTAGCCCGAGCCTGCCGCAGCGTGACGAGCGCGTCCGATCCGACGCGCTCCAGCGCGACGACGGCGAGCTCCCCGGGTGCGGCGTCGCCGGCCCAGGAGAGCGCTTCGGGGCCGAACACCTTCGGCGCGACGAACAGCCGCAGCTCATCCCAGAGCCTTTCGCGGAGGAACTCTCCGTGAACGCGCGCGCCGCCCTCGACGAGCACGCTGGTGATCCCCCGCGCGGCAAGGCGCCGCAGCACGCCGGCGAGCGGTCCGCGCTCGACCACCGTCTCGCCCTGCTCGCGCAACATCCGCGCGCGCCTGGGGATCTCGCCCAGCACCACGCGCACCGGGTTTCGCCCGCCGCGGATCCCGCGCACCGTGAGGCGCGGATCGTCGGCGCGCACCGTCCCGGCGCCCACCAGCACCGCGTCGAGCTGGTCGCGCCAGCGATGGACCAGCAGCTGCGATTCCGCGGAGCTGATCCGGACCGAGCCGCCGCTCCGGTCCGAGAGCTTGCCGTCGAGCGTGATCGCCGCCTTCAGCACCACCCACGGCGTCCCGCGGGTGATGAACTTGAACCAGGCTTCGTTCGAGGCATCGCAGGCCTGTCGCAACAAGCCCGCCTCGACCTCGATCCCCGCGCGCCGGAGCCGCCCGGCGCCGTGTCCCTCCACCAGCGGATTGGGATCGGGGCTGCCGAAGAGCACGCGGCGGACCTTGGCGGCGATCAGCGCCTCGGTGCACGGCGGCGTCCGCCCCTGGTGGTTGCAAGGCTCGAGGGTGACGTAGACGTCCGCGCCGCGGGCCCGCGCGCCGGCGGCGCGAAGCGCCACCACCTCCGCGTGGGCGAGCCCCGCCCGCCGGTGATGGCCGCGGCCGACGATGCGGCCTCCCCGCACCACCACCGCGCCGACCACCGGATTCGGATGCGTGCGCCCCCGGCCCTTCTCCGCCTCGGCGAGCGCGAGGCGCATGAAGTCCTCGCCGGTCACTTCTTCTGCGCGCTCTTGCGCTCGGAGATCAGCTCCTTCAGCTCGCTCATGAACTCTCCGAGGTCCTTGAACGATCGATACACCGAGGCGAACCGCACGTAGGCCACCTCGTCCAGGCGCGCCAGCTCGCGCATCACCGCCTCGCCGATCACCGAGCTGGGCACTTCCTTCTCTCCCATCTCCTGCAGCCGCCGCTCGATGCCGTCGACCACCGCCTCGAGCTGCTCGGCGCTCACCGGCCGCTTCTGGCAGGCGAGCTTCAGCCCGTCCAGCACCTTCTGCCGATCGAACGCCTCCCGGCGGCCGTCCTTCTTCACCACCATCGGGAGGATCTCTTCCACCCGCTCGTAGGTGGTGAAGCGCCGCTGGCAGCCCAGGCACTCGCGCCGCCTGCGGATCACCGCGCCCTGGTTGGAGAGGCGCGAGTCGATCACCTTGTTCTCCACCTCGGCGCAGAACGGGCACTTCACGGGTTCAGGCGAGCCTTCTCGCGTAGAGCGGGAACTGCCGCGCGAGCTCGTGCACCTCGCCGCGCACCCGCCCGATCTCCGCCTCGTCTTCCGGACGCTCGAGGATGCGGAGGATCAGCTTCGCCACGTGCTTCATCTCCGCCGTCCCCATGCCGCGGGTGGTGAGCGCCGGCGTGCCCAGGCGCAGGCCGCTGGTGACGAACGGCTTCTCCGGATCGCCCGGGATCATGTTCTTGTTGGTGGTGATGTGCGCCTTCTGCAGCGCCGACTCCGCGATCTTCCCGGTCAGCTTCTTCGAGCGGAGATCGCAGAGGATCAGGTGCGTGTCGGTTCCGCCGGCGACGAGGCGCACCCCTCCCTCGGTCAGCCCGGAGGAGAGCGCCTGCGCGTTGTCGAGGATCCGCTGCTGGTACTCCTTGAAGTCGGGCTGCAGGGCCTCGGCGAAGGCGACCGCCTTGGCGGCGATGATGTGCTCGAGCGGTCCGCCCTGGATCCCGGGGAACACGTTCGAGTCCACCGCCTTCGCGTGCTGCTGCTTGCAGAGGATCAGGCCGGCGCGCGGACCGCGCAGGGTCTTGTGCGTGGTGGTGGTGACCGCATCGGCGAGCGGCACCGGCGAGGGGTGCAGGCCGACCGCGACGAGGCCGGCGATGTGGGCGATGTCGCAGATCATCATCGCGCCGGCTTCGTCGGCGATCTCCCGCAGGCGGACGAAGTCGAGCGTGCGCGGGTACGCCGAGGCGCCGCAGAGCACCGCGCGCGGGCGGACCTCGCGCGCCATCTTCCGGGCGGCGTCGAAGTCGATCTGCTCGGTCTTCGGATCCAGGCCGTAGTGGTGGATCTCGAAGAGCTTGCCGGAGAAGTTCACCGGCGACCCGTGCGTCAGGTGGCCACCCTGCGCCAGGGAGAGCGACATGATGCGGTCGCCGGGGCGGAGGAGGGCGAAGTACGTGGCCATGTTGGCCTGCGATCCCGCGTGCGGCTGGACGTTCGCGTGCTCCGCCCCGAACAGCGCCTTCGCCCGATCGATGGCGAGCTGCTCGACCTTGTCGACCACCTCGCAGCCGCCGTAGTAGCGCTTGCCGGGGAGGCCCTCGGCGTACTTGTTCGTCAGCGTCGATCCTTGCGCCTCGAGCACCGCCTCGGAGACGAAGTTCTCGCTGGCGATCAGCTCCAGGCCTTCGGCCTGTCGCCGCGTCTCTTCGCGGATCAGACGCGCGATTTCGGGGTCGACGACCGAGAGCGGCCTGTCCATCGATGCGGGGGGCGCCATTCAGGCGCCTTCTATCATTCGAACCGCTCGAACGCTACGACCGCGTTCGTCCCTCCGAAGCCGAACGAGTTCGAGACCGCGCGCTTGATCCGCACCTCGCGCGCCTTGTTCGGCACCACGTCGACGTCGCACTCCGGATCCTGGTGCTCCACGTTGATCGTGGGAGGGATGATGCCGTGGTACAGCGCCAGCGCGGAGAAGGCCGCCTCCACGCCGCCGGCCGCGCCGAGCAGATGACCGGTCATGCTCTTGGTCGAGCTGACCATCAACCCGTTCGTCGCCCACCCGCCGAACACGCTCTTGATCGCCTTCACCTCCGCGGTGTCGCCGACCGGGGTGGAGGTGCCGTGCGCATTGACGTACTGCACGTCCTCGGGGCGCAGCCCGGCGTCGTCGAGGCACTGCCGCATCGCCCGCTCCGCCCCTCCTCCCGAGGGAGTGGTGACGTGGAAGGCGTCCGCGGTGGCGGCGTAGCCGGTGAGCTCGCAGTAGATCCGCGCGCCGCGCCGCTTCGCGTGCTCGAGCTCCTCGAGGATGAGGATGCCGGCGCCCTCGCCGGGGACGAACCCGTCGCGATCCTTGTCGAACGGACGCGAGGCCTTCTCCGGCGCGTCGTTGCGCTCGCTGAGCGCCCGCGCCGAAGTGAATCCGGAGATGCCCAGCAAGGTGATGGTGGCCTCGGCGCCGCCGCTGATCATCAGATCGACGTCGCCGTGCTGGATGTGCCGCATCGATTCGCCGAGCGCGTGATTGCCGGTGGCGCAGGCGGAAACCGGCGCGAAGTTCACTCCCGCGGCGCCGTAGCGGATGGAGATCTGGCCGCCGGCCAGGTTGACGATGATCGAGGGGATGAAGAACGGGCTCACCCGCCGGTGCCCCTTCTGCACCGCCGTGAGATGCGTCTCCTCGAGCGTAGCCAGCCCGCCCATGCCCGACCCGACGATCACTCCGGCGCGTTCGCCCAGCGGCTTGTCGAGGGGAAGGCCCGCGTCGCGCAGCGCCAGGTCCGTCGCCGCCAGGCCGAACTGGATGAACAGGTCGTTGCGGCGGGCTTCCTTGCGGTCCATGAACTTCGCGGCGTCGAAGTTCTTCACCTCGCCCGCGATCCGGCTCGGCAGCTCTTTCGCGTCGAAGCGCGTGATCGGCCCCACTCCCGACTTCCCGGCGATGGCCGCTTCCCAGGTCTCCTGGGTGCCGATCCCGAGCGGGGTGACGAGGCCGATTCCGGTGACCACGACTCTGCGTTCGACGCGCTGCATGTTGCCCTACTTCTTGTGCTCGTTGATGAAGTTGACCGCGTCCTGGACCGTCTTGATGTGCTCGGCCTCCTCGTCGGGAATCTCCACCTCGAACTCCTCTTCCATCGCCATCACCAGCTCGACGATGTCGAGCGAGTCGGCCCCGAGGTCCTCGATGAAGGCGGACTCCGCCTTGATCTCGTCCTCCCCGACCCCGAGCTGTTCCGCGATGATGCTCTTGACCTTCGCCTCGACGGACATGGCCGATCCTTTCGGTTCGAAACTCGCGCGGCTTGTAGCACGCTTTTGCCCGCTCGCAAGCCCGCCCGCGTCACAAGTTATTGACAGACTCCATTGATGCAGCGGTTGTCGGCGGGGCAGTCGACGTCCCGGGAGCAGCGGGCGAGCGGCGCGCGGGTGACGCACTGCCCGTAGTAGCAGGTCTCCGGGTAGATGCAGTCGCGGTTCTCCGAGCAGCTCGCGACGGCGTTGCCGCCTTTCTGGCAGATGCCGACCTTGCAGACCTCCCCTTCCTTGCAGTCCTTGTGGCCAGCGCACTGCACGGTGCAGTGCCCGGCGCGGCAGCGGTACGGGTTCAGGCATTGCGGCTGCCCGTCCGGCCCGGGCTGCATCCCGTCGCCCTCGCAGTCGCCGAAGGAGTGGAACTGGCAGGTGCGGCCGCTGGCGACGCCGCCGTCGGCGAGCGCGAATCCCTCCACGCACTCGAGCCCGTACGCGCAGTCGAGGTTCCGCTTGCACGCGTCATCGCGCATCTTCTTGTTCAGCTCGCCCTGCCCCGAACAGGCGGCGAGGGCGAGCGCCGCGGCCACGGCCAGGCGCCTCACTGGAACACCTCGCGCAGCACCACCGCGAGGCTCGCGGGATCCTCCACCGACCAGGTGCGCAG
>DASREU010000109.1:0-6407 GCA_035651935.1 Myxococcales bacterium
TCTTCAACTACCTGCGGAAGAAATACCCCGACTACTTCTACAAGGAGGCTTCGCTCAATCCGACGAATCCGCGCAACCGGGTGGTGGACTGGGAGGAAGACATCATCAAGGTCTTCCGCAACAGACCGGAGCTGACCATCCTCGACGGCGAGCGCGATACGCCGATGGGCCGCTCGCTCTTCCTCGCCCGGCCGATGCGCGCCTCGAAGTCGTGCCTCGAGTGCCACTCGACCCCCAGCGCGGCGCCGCAGGACATGGTGCAGCTCTACGGACCCGCGAACGGGTTCGGGTGGAAGGACAACGAGATCATCGCGGCGCAGATCGTCTCCGTCCCGGTGGCCCTGCCGGTGGCGATGGCGAACCGCTCGTTCCGCCGCCTGCTCTTCTCGCTGATCGCGGTCGGGTTGATCACCCTGGTGGTACTCGACCTGCTCCTCTACGCGACGGTCGTCCGCCCCGTCAGCCGCTTCGCCGCGCGTGCCGACGAGATCAGCAAAGGCAACATGGACGTCCCGGAGCTGCCGGTGCAGGGCCGGGACGAAGTCTCCGTCCTTGCCGCCTCGTTCAACCGCATGCACCGCAGCCTCGCCGCCGCGATGAAGATCCTGGAAGGGCAGAAGTGACGGGCGTTCCGTGAGCCGCAGTGCCGGACCGGGGTCGGGCACCATCAGCATCCCCCTGCCGCCCGCCGTCCGCCCCGGCGCGATCTCCGAAGTCCTGCACGAGTTGCAGTCGCAACCGGAAGGGAATACCGGCGCGACCTGGCTGGCGCTGCGCCCCGGCGCGGTGATCGGCCGTTTCGAGCTGATCCGCGAGATCGGGAAGGGTGGCTTCGGCATCGTCTACGAGGCGCGCGACACGGAGCTCGGCCGGTTCGTCGCCTTCAAGGCGGTCCGGCCGGGACCGCGGCCCGACGTCCGCGCCGAGCGGCTGATCCGCGAGGCCGAAACGGCAGCCCGGCTGTCGCACCCGAACATCGTCACGCTCTTCGACGTCGGCCGCGACGCGGAGGGCCCTTATCTGGTGATGGAGCTCCTCCGCGGCAGCACGCTCCTGCAGAAGCTCCGCCAGGAGCTGCCGCCGCTGCGCGAGGTGCTGCGCATCGCCGTGTCCATCGGGCAGGGCCTTGCCCACGCGCACGCGCACGGCGTCATCCATCGCGATCTCACCCCGGGAAACGTCTTCCTCTGCGACGACGGCCAGGTGAAGCTCCTCGATCTGGGCCTCGCGCACGCCTTCGGCCACCGGAAGATCGACGGCGGCACGCCCACGTACATGGCGCCGGAACAGCAGCGCGGCGCGCCCGAGGACGAGCGCACGGACGTGTACGCGCTCGGCGTGATCCTCTTCCAGATGCTCTCCGGAGAGCTCCCCGCCGCCGGCGAGGCCGTCACGCAGTCGGTCACCGCCGCGAGCCTCGAAGTTCCGGAGCTGCCCGGCCTGGCCGAGCTGGTGGAGCAGATGCTCTCGCACGATCCGGTGAAGCGGCCTCGCGACGCCGGCGACGCGCTCTCCGCGCTCTCCGCGCTGCAGCAGGAGCTGGAGCGGGCGCACCCGGGGCCGCCGAGGCCGCGCCCTTCGCTTCAGCGCCGCCACGGCAGGAGATCCTCCGGCGACCGGCCCGAGCGCACCTGGGTGTGCAGCGTGGCCACGGTGGAGATCGTTCGCTACTTCGATCAATCGGTGGAGCTGCAGGCGGAATGGAAGGAGCGTTTCAACCGCCACCTCGCCCGCTCCATGCAGGACGTCCCCGAGCCCGACCGGGTGATCCTCGATTCCGGGGGCGGCGTCGCCGTCTGCTTCCTCGGCGATCCCGACGGCGCGATGTCCTGCGCGCTCGGGCTGCTCGGCACCGTGGTCTCGGAAGAGCGCGCGCGTCCGGACGGGATGCACGTCCGCATCGGCATCCATCTCGGGGCCGTCAAGCTGGTGAAGGACATCAACGGAAACCTGAACGCCCTCGGCGACGGGCTGCACGTCGCGCAGCGGATGATGGGCTTTGCCGGCGAGAACCAGATCCTCGCCTCCCGCTCGTTCTTCGACGTCGCGAGCTGCCTGTCCGAAGCGTACCGGCCGCTCTTCATCATGGCGGGGGTCCGCCGCGACGAGCAGCTGCGCGAGCATGCGGTGTACGAGCTGCGGCTGCCGAAGCCGGTCAGCGGCGATGCGCAGGCGCGCACCGCCGAGGTGGTCGAGACCGCCCCGCCGCGGCCTTCCACGCTGGATCCAAAAGCGGAGGCGGCGATCGAGGATCGGGCCGCGGGGATCCTCGGGCCCATCGCCCACCATCTTGCGCGAACCATCGGCGCGAAGGCAGCCACCCCGCGCGAGCTGGGCGAGGCGCTCGCCGCGTACATGCCGGTCAGCGGCGATCGAGACGCGTTTCTCCGCTCGTGCAGCGCGGAGACGCACCCCATCTCGGGGCCGATCCTCGCCGCTCCCTCCGCGGCGTTCAGCGCGGAAGCGCTGGAGCGGGCCAGTCGCCACCTGGCGGAATATCTGGGGCCGATGGCGAAGATCCTGGTCTCGCGCTCCTCCGCCAAGGCGGCCTCGGAAGAGGAGCTCTACGACCTGCTCGCCGCGGAGATCCAGTCCGAGAAGGATCGCGCGGCATTCCGGCGGAAGGGTCCGTCGGCGCATCGGCTCCGCTGACGCGGAGCCGTCGGCGCTCACTTCACGGCGAAGAGGGGCGACTGCGGCGCGGCCTGCGGCGCCATGCGGGCCGCTGCGGCTTCGGCGTGGGTCTGGTGCGCCTCGCCCAGGCGGGTGAGCGTGTACGTGAAGCCGACCGCCCAGAACGCCAGCACTGCCACCGGGAACATCCACTCGCGCATCGTGTTCAGGATCGAGGTCTTCATGGGGTCTTGCCTCCGTTGCCAGGGACAAGAGCACCGCGCGTGCCAGGCCGAAGTGGCCGGGATCGCTGAGATCCAGAGGATCGCCAGGGCCGGACGAGGCGTGGCGCCGCGTGGCGCTACAGTCAGGGCGCGAACGAGCCCGGATCGATCTCGAAGCGCCGCAGCCAGCGTTGCACCTGCGTGCGGGCCTTCCCCATCGCCCGCGCGACGGCCGTCACGTTCCCGCCGTTCTGCCGGAGCAGCTGAACCAGATCCTCGCGCAACCGGCGGTCCTTCTCGGTCAGCGGCTCTCCCGAGCTGTGCGGCTTGCGGGCAGCGGCCGCCCTCGGGGCGCAGTGCACGCTGTCCTTGACGTGCTCCTGCTCGACCCGTCCGCCGCGCGCCAGCAAAAGGGCGCTCGCCAGGCACTTCTCCAGCTCGCGCACGTTGAGCGGCCAGTCGTGGAGCAGGAGCATGCGCGCGGCATCGGCGGAGAAGGCGACGTCGCGGGCCAGCTCGCCGGCGATCTTCTCGATCAAGGTGGACGCGATCAGCCCGAAGTCCTCGCGGCGCTCGCGCAACGGCGGCAGCACGACCGTCGCGCCGTCGAGGCGCGCCAGCAGATCGGAGCGGAACTTCTCCTCGTCGGCGAGCGCCGCGAGATCGCGGTGGGTGGCGGCGACCACCCGGAGGTCGACCTTCACCGGGCGGGTGGCGCCGACCGGCAGCACCTCGTGCTCCTGGAGCACGCGGAGCAGGGTGGCCTGCGCCGGCAGCGGCAGATCGCCGATCTCGTCGAGCAGCAGGGTGCCGTGCTCGCTGCTGCGCACCAGGCCGGGGCGGTCCTCGGCAGCGCCGGAAAACGCGCCCTTCTTGTACCCGAACAGCTCCGACTCGACGAGGTTGGGCGCGATCGCGCCGCAGTTCACCGGGATGAAGGGCCCCGTCCGGCCCGAGAGCTCGTGGATGGCCGACGCGATCAGCTCCTTCCCGGTGCCGCTCTCGCCCCGGACGAGCACCGGCACGCGCGAGCGGGCGAACGTCGCCACCCGCTGCAGTCCGACGGCGAACCCGGGAGAAAGCGTGACCATCCCGCGCGCGATCGGTTGCAGCTCGCGCCCGTCGAGAAAGGCGGGATCGGCGCGCGGCAGCGATTCGCGGAAGACGAAGAAGCTGTGCCCGAGCTCGAGCAGCGCGTCGTCGGCGAGCGGGGAGGTGGCGGTGCGCTGGCCATCGACGAAGGTGCCGTTCTTCGAGCCGGCATCCTCGAGAGCCCAGCGGCCGAGGACCTTGTGGAGGCGCGCGTGCGTGCCCGACATCCGCGCGTCGGGGACGGTGATCTTCAGGACCGACGCTCCCGCATCCTGGACCCGCTCGCCGTTCAGCGCTGCGCCGCGGCCCAGCGTGACGCGATCGACGCCGGCGAGCGAGAAGCGCGCTCCCTTTTCAAGCGGCCGATCGCACTGGAAGGCGAGGAACAGATAGGGCTGCCCGGGCGCCGGCGCCGCCCTGCGCTCGTGCGTCTGCGTGACGGTGCGGGTCTCGTCCATCGGCGCGCGATTGTAGGTCAGCGGCACGGACACTTGCACGCCGCGAGGGAAAAAGCTCGAGCGCGGGGTGGAGATCGTGCTCGAGCACGCCATCCGCACCGGTTCTATCAAGGCTTGTAAATGGCAGTTTCATCAAATCCACGCGGGAGCGGGTGTTTGCAGCGGATGTTTGAAATTGGCTACGTTGACGATTGAACGTCGGGCAACACCCGAGGGGAACCCCATATGAGCGCATCACGAATCGCAGCGTTCGTCCTGCTGTCCGCTGGCATCGCCGCGGCGCAGACGCCTCCATCGACGCCCTCGCAGACCGAAGCGGCGCCGGCGCCCGCGGCCTCGGCACCGGCTGACGCGCAGGCGGTGGAACCATCCGCGCCGACCAGCGCACCGCCCGCCGACCGGCGCAGCCTGACCGAAGAGGTGGTGGTCACGGGCTCGCGCATCCGGCGCAAGGACCTGACCACACCGGCTCCCGTCACCGTGGTGACGCGCCAACAGTTCGAGTCCAGCGGCAAGATGACCATCGGCGACTACCTGCAGACGATGCCGGAGAACGGCAACGCGCCGAACTTCCAGCTCAACACGGGCGGCATCAACTACGGGGCTGACGGCACCACCCGCATCAACCTGCGCAGCCTCGGCATCCAGCGCACCCTGGTTCTGATCAACGGGCGACGCGTGGTTCCGGGCGGACTGGGCGCGTCCTCGGCGGTCGACCTGAACACGATTCCCACCGAAGCGGTCGACCGGATCGAGGTCCTGAAGGACGGCGCCTCCGCCGTCTACGGATCGGACGCCATCGCCGGCGTCGTCAACGTGATCACCCGGAAGAACTACAGCGGGACCGAGCTCGGCGCGCAGTACGGTCTGTCGGGCCATGCCGATTCGCAGACCTTCGACGCGCACGTCACCAGCGGAAGCCAGGGCGAAAATGCAGGCGCCATCTTCTCGGTCCGCTACTTCAATCAACAGGAGTCATGGCTGCGCGATCGCACCTGGTCGCAGCAGGCTCTCGACTTCGACTACACCGGTTCCCAGTGCGATCCCGGCGTGCAGCGCTGCGCCGTTTCCAGCGGCAGCAGCCGCGTCCCCCAGGGCGCCCTGCGAATTCCCGAGGATCCCAACAACCCCGGCCACCCGCTCTGCGGAACGGCGCTCTGCACCGCAATGGTCAACCAGCTGGGCTGGAGCGTCAACCAGCGCTACATCCGCAACAGCGGCCCGACCGCCGGCGGGACGCCCGTGACGTGCGGGACGAATGCCCTGGGGCAGACCGACTGCTTCCGCAAGTTCAACACCTCCGCTCCGGACAACGGCAACACCGGCAACGACTTCTACAACTTCGCTGCCGAGAACTATCTCGGCATTCCCTCGACGACCGTCCAGGCATTCTCCTCCGGAGACGCGCGGTTCTCCGCTGCGCGCGGGTACTACGAGGCCTCGTTCACGCAGCGCAACTCGACGCAGAACGCCGCGCCGATGCCGCTCAATCCGGGCGACTACAACAACATCGTCTACTCCAAGGACAGCCTCTACAATCCCTTCGGCACCGACCTGACCTTCCTCGGCCGCAGGCTCGTCGAGTTCGGGAATCGCACGTACTCCGAGGATCTCTCCACCTTCCGCGTGGTGACCGGCATCGACGGCACCCTGCCGGCGGAGTTCGGCCCGGTGCAGGGATGGTACTGGAACGGGTCCGTCAACTACGGCCGCACCTCGGGGACGTTCACCACCGGCGGATCCTTCCGCAACTCACGCGTGCAGAGCGCGACCGGCCCGAGCATGCTCGACGGCCAGGGAAATCCGGTCTGCGTCTCGACGCCGGGCGATCTGAGCACCGTGATCCCGGGATGCACCCCGCTCAACCTCCTCAGCGGACCGGGGAGCATCGCGGGCGCGCAGCAGACCTATCTGGGCTTCTCGGGCACCTCGCGCGCGTTCGATCAGCTGTTCACGGTCGGCGCCGACTTCGGAGGCGAGTTGTTCAAGCTGGCGGCGGAACGCCCCTTGTCGCTCGCCT
>DASREU010000110.1:0-7168 GCA_035651935.1 Myxococcales bacterium
TGTCGACCGACGGGACCTTCGAGAAGCTGCCCAAGAAGGAAGTGGCGCTGCTCCAGAACGAGATGGACAAGCTGAAGAAGAATCTCGGCGGCATCCAGGAGATGTCGCGGCTTCCCGGCTGCCTGTTCGTGATCGATCCGAAGAAGGAGCACATCGCCATCCACGAGGCGACGCGGCTCGGGATCCCCATCGTCGCCCTGGTGGATACGAACTGCGATCCGGAAGGGATCGATTACGTCATTCCCGGAAATGACGACGCCATCCGCTCGATCCGGCTGTTCTGCGGCAAGATCTCCGATGCGGCCATCGAGGGCAAGGCGCGGTACCAGGCGCACCACGCAGGCGAGCCGCAGCAGGCGGAGCAGGAAGAGGGTAGCGACCGCGATGCCGCTTCCGAGCGGCGCGGCCGGCGCGACAGCCGCCGCGGCGGGATGCGCGGAGGCCGCCCTGGCGAGCGGCGTCCGATGATGCGCGCCGAGCCGGATGCGGCGCCGGGCCCGATCGTGGAGCACAAGCCGCCCGCGCTCGGCGCCGGCGAGGCTGCCGCCCCGGAAGGCGGCGAAGCGAAGGTCGAGGAGTAACTGGCAATGGCGGAAGTGACTTCGGCACTGGTGAAGGACCTGCGCGAGAAGACCGGCGCGGGAATGATGGACTGCAAGAAGGCGCTGGTGGAGTCCGGCGCCGACGTGGAGAAGGCCGTCACCTGGCTGCGCGAGAAGGGTCTGGCCACCGCCGGGAAGAAGGCGGGGCGCAGCGCCACGGAAGGCGCGGTGGGGAGCTACATCCACCTGGGCGGGAAGATCGGCGTGCTGGTGGAGGTGAACTGCGAGACGGACTTCACGGCGCGGAACGAGAAGTTCCAGGCGCTGGTGAAGGACGTGGCCATGCAGATCGCCTGGAGCAATCCGCGCTGGCTGCGGCGTGAGGACGTGCCCGACAGCGTGCTCGCGGAGGAGAAGAGCATCCACCGCGCGCAGCTGCTCGAGCAGGGGAAGCCGGAGGCGATGCTGGAGAAGATCATCCCCGGCAAGCTGGAGAAGTTCTTCAAGGACAATTGCCTGCTGGAGCAGGCCTTCTTCCGCGATCCGGACGGCAAGCGCAGCGTGCAGGACGAGGTGAACGCCGCCGTCGCCGTCATCGGCGAGAACATCCAGATCCGCCGCTACACGCGGTACGCGCTGGGCGAAGGCATGACGAAAGAGACGAAGGACTTCGCCGCCGAAGTCAGCGCCGCCATCAACGCCGGGAAGAAGTAGAACCGGTCCCCGAGATCAATCGGGCCGCACCTCGACGGAAGGTTGCGAGGTGCGGATCGAGATCTCGGGGCGCGCGTCGAAGGCCCGCTTGACCGGGCAGCTGGAGGCGGCGACCTGCAGCGCCTGCAGGTACTTCGAAGGGAACGCCGGCGGCACGATCACCTCCAGGGTCACGCTGGCGAGCGTGCCGCGGTCGAACCGCGCCTTTTCCTCGATGCGGATCTCGTCGGTGGGAATCCCGCGCGAGTTGCAGAAGGCGAGCACGTAGACGCCGGCGCAGGCGCCGATCGACGCAAGGAACACGTCGAAGGGCTCGGGCGCAGTTCCGTCGCCGCCGTGCGCGGGGCTCTGGTCGGTGTGGATGACGAAGGACCCTGCTGCGACATCCACCTTCTTCTTCCCCGGGAATCTGACGGAAAGCTCCACGCGTCACCTCCATCCACAGTTGTGAGCAACCGGTGTGCCGTCACGGTTCGCCTTGACCGGCGCGTCGAAGCGCGAAAAACCTGCGCGCAGTGGTAGGACTGACGCATGCAGAGCCTGCGCGCCGACGTGGAGCAGCAATTCCGCGACCTGCGCGACCGTATCGTCGCGGGCCTCGAGGAGCTCGAGGGCGCCGGCGCGAAGTTCCGCCGCACGGCCTGGGAGCGCCTGGGCGGCGGCGGCGGGGAGATGAGCGAGCTGCGCGGCGAGCTGTTCGAGAAGGGCGGCTGCAACTTCTCCGCCGTGCACGGCGAGCGCTTCCCGCCCGCGCCGCCGGGAGCGGCGCACGCGTCCCGCGGCGAGGACGTCCAGCCGCCGACCTTCGAGGACCTCGCAGGCAAGCCGTTCTTCGCCACCGGCGTCTCGCTCGTCCTCCACCCGAAGAACCCGTTCGTTCCCGTGGTGCACATGAACGTCCGCTACCTCGAGGCCGGCGAGGTCTCCTGGTTCGGCGGCGGCATGGACCTGACTCCGTTCCGGCCCTTCCCGGAAGACACCGCGCATTTCCACGGCGTGCTGCAGCAGGCGTGCGGCGCCGACCGGTACGCGCGCTTCTCCCAGTGGGCGCGCGAGTACTTCTTCATCCCCCACCGCAACTCCGAGCGCGGCGTGGGCGGCGTCTTCTTCGACTACCTTCGTGGCGACGGGCACCGCGAATTCGTGCGGCAGGTCGGCGCCGCGTTCCTCCCGGCGTACACGCCGATCGTCGAGCGCCGCCGGACGATGTCCTGGACGGATGCCGACCGCGCCGCCCAGCTCCGCTGGCGCGGCCGCTACGTCGAGTTCAACCTGATCTACGACCGCGGCACGCTCTTCGGCCTGAAGAGCGGCGGCAACGTGGAAGCCATCTTCATGAGCCTCCCGCCGCTGGTGAGCTGGTAAAGCTTCCGCCGTTCGGCAGGATGACGAAGCGCGGGCTCCCCGGCTCGCGCAACGCCTCCCGGAGCTTCGCTTCCGCCTCGCCGTCGGCCTCGTCGCCCTGGGCGAAGGTGCCGAAGTGGATGGGGATGCTCACCTCCGCCCGGAGCGTGCGTGCGGCGATCGCGGCGTCGTGCGCATCCATGTGCACCGGCCCGAACAGCTTTCGCGGGAGCCCCGGCGGGATCGGGAGCAGGGCCAGCCGGGTGGGCCCGAAGCGCTCCGCGATCTCCTGGAACTGCGGGCCATAGCCGGTATCGCCGGCGAAGTAGACGCTGCCGGACGGCGAGCGCACCACGAACCCGAGCCACAGGCGTCCGTTGCGATCGCAGGCGCCGCGGCGACACGTGTGCCGCGCCGGGACTGCCCAGACGCGCAAACCGTTCACACCCGTCCACTGCCACCAGTCCAGCTCGGTCACCGAGGTGATCCCGAAGGACGCGAGCAGGGCGCCCTGGCCGAGTCCAGCCAGGATGCGGGGATGGTGCGCGTCGACCAGCCGTTGCAGCGTCGGAAGATCCATGTGGTCGTAGTGGTCGTGGCTGATCAGCACCGCATCGATGGGCGGGAGGTCCTCGAACCGCAGACCCGGCGGCCGGCGGCGCTTGCGCGCGATGTACGGCACCGGTCCGGCGGCTTCTCCCCAGATCGGATCGGTGAGCAGGTTCACGCCGTCCATCTGCACGAGGACCGTGGCGTGGTTCACGAAGGTGATCCGCAGCTCGCCGATGCCCACCCGCTCCGGCGGACGCGGCGCCGGCGGCACGTCGACGAAGGCGGGCCACTTCCCGGGAACGCGGCGGCGCGCCCAGCGCGCGATGTCCCTCAACGCCGTGTCGCCGGGCACCTGGTTGTGGAAGGTCTCGCCGTCGAAATGATCGGTGATCGGCCCGTGCCAGCGCGGACCCGAGAACTGGCACCAGCAGCCCGCGGAGAGGAGGGCGATGAGGAGCACGCGCAAGGGACCGGCATGGTACAACGCCGGGCGCCATGGCCGATCCGCTCGATGACCTGGCTTCGATGATCGCCGGGAAGGCGCTCGAACGGCTGCGCGCGGAGCGGGTCGGGCGAGAGCAGCCCACCTGTTCCCCGGCGACTCCAGCCGACCAGCCGAAGGAGTGCGACAGCGGCGGATGCGCCCCCTGCGAGGAGCACCTCCACTGCGGCGCCCGCGGGCTGCTCGAGACGGGGACGGCGCGGCTCACTCCGCTCGCGATCCGGACCAGCCGGGACCTCGCGCCGTATATCGATCACACGCTGCTCAAGCCGGAGGCGACGCGGGACGATCTGGTCAGGCTCTGCGAAGAGGCGCGCAGGTACGGGTTCGCGACCGTCTGCGTGAACCCGGTCAACGTCGCCCTCTGCGCCCGGTTGCTCGAGGGCAGCAGCACGAAGGCCATCGCCGTCGCCGGCTTTCCGCTGGGGGCCGTCACCACCTCTGCCAAGGTGTTCGAGGCGCGCGAGGCCGTCCGCGCGGGAGCGGCGGAGATCGACATGGTGATCAACATCGGCCAGCTCAAGGCGAGGAACTACGCCTACGTCGAGTGCGATATCCGCGAGGTGGTGCAGGCGGTGCGGCCGCGCCCCGTGAAGGTGATCCTGGAGACCGGCGCGCTCACGCGCGACGAGAAGGTGATCGGCTGCGCGCTCGCCAAGGCCGCCGGAGCCGCGTTCGTGAAGACCAGCACCGGATTCGGTCCGGGCGGCGCGACCGCCGACGACGTGGCGTTGATGCGGCAGATCGTCGGCGACGACGTCGGGGTGAAGGCGAGCGGCGGCGTGCGCACCACCGACGACGCGCGCAGGATGGTCGCGGCCGGCGCGAATCGCCTCGGCGCGAGCGCCAGCGTCGCCATCGTCACCGGCATGAGCGCGGTCCCGGCCGCGAAGTCCTGATGGGCCGATTCGTCGCCATCGTCATCGACTCGCTCGGCGCCGGGGAGCTGCCGGATGCCGCGGCGTACGGCGATGCCGGCGCGAACACGATCGCGAACTGCGCGCGCAAGGTCGGCGGTCTCGCCGTGCCGACCCTCGCGGCGTGGGGCCTGGGCAACATCACCGCGATCGCCGGTTGCCCGCCGGCGCGCGGGCCGCGAGCGGCGTTCGGGCGGATGGCGGAGCTGTCCGAGGGCAAGGACACGACGACCGGACACTGGGAGATGATGGGCATCGTCCTGCAGAAGGGCTTCACCACCTTTCCGCAGGGCTTTCCCCGGGAGCTGATGGAGAGCTGGCTGCGGCTCTCCGGCGCGCCGGGGTACCTGGGCAACAAGGCCGCGAGCGGGACCGTGATCCTCGACGAGCTGGGCGAGGAGCACCTCAGGACCGGGAAGCCGATCGTCTACACCAGCGCCGACAGCGTCTTCCAGATCGCGGCGCACGAGGGAAGGGTGCCGCTTCTGACGCTCTATGCCTGGTGCGAAGCGGCACGGACGCTGGGAAAGTCGTACGGGATCGCGCGGGTGATCGCGCGGCCGTTCGTTGGCGATGCGCGCGGCAGGTTCAGGCGCACGTACGACCGCCGCGACTTCTCGCAGCCGCCGCCGAAGGGCACCGTCCTCGACCTGCTCGCTGAGAAGCAGGTGAGGACCATCGGCGTCGGCAAGATCCCGGACATCTACGATGGCCGAGGCATTGCGGAAGCGGTGCACACCGAAGGCAATGCGGACGGGCTGCGCAAGACGGAAGAGATCCTGCGGGAGATGACGGACGGCTTTCTGTTTGTGAACCTCGTCGACACCGACATGCTGTATGGCCACCGGCGCGATCCCGCGGGGTATGCGCGCGCGGTGGAGGAGATCGACGCGGCCCTGCCGAAGATCGCGGCAGCGCTGCGCACGGGCGATCTGCTCGTGCTCACGGCCGATCACGGAAATGATCCGACGTTCCCGGGGAGCGATCACACGCGGGAGTACGTCCCCGTGCTCGCGTACTCGCCCGCGCGGTCCACTGGCGCGGACCTGGGAATCCGGCAGAGCTTCGCCGATCTCGGGGCGACGGTCGCCGAGTACTTCGGTGTCCGGGCGCCGACAGGGCAGAGCTTCCTCCAGGCGGTGGCGTGATGGGCGAGACGGAGGAGCGGCCCCTCCTCGAGGCGCTGTTCCGCTTCAGCCACGGCCACCGCGTCCGCTACGACGAGGTGGACGCGCAGGGCATCGTCGGCAACGCGAGCTGGCTCAACCTCATCCAGCTCGGGCGGATCGAGTACCTGCGCTATCTCGGGCTGATGATGGAAGGCGGATCGCGCGCGCCCGTGCAGGCGGTGGTCCGCCGCGCAGTGGTCGACTACCTCGCGCCGGCGCGCTTCGACGACGCGCTGGCGATCCGGGTGCGGACCGCGCATCTCGGCAACCGCAGCGCGCGGCTTCTCTACCTCGTCGACAACGTCGACACCGGGCTGCGCCCCGCGGTCGCCGAGACGGTGCTCGTCTGCGTGGAGATGGCCACGATGCGGAGCATGGCCTGGCCGGAGTTCTGGCGTCAGCGCCTGGCGGAGTTCGAGGGCGAGAACCTGCGCGTCGGCCAGGGGTGAGATGGACGGCGGAGCGCGGCAGTACGTGGGAGCAGCAGCGCGTGGATCCGCGTTCTGTCTGACGTTGTCCTTCGTCTTCCATTGGGTCTGCCGGCTGTCGGCTCCGGGTTCCGAGATCCCGGTCGCCACTTCCATCGCCGTGATCGTCGTTGCGCCGTTTGGATTGATCCTCTTCGCCAGGTTGGTCACTTGGGTTGGCGCGGTCGCCGGAAGGCTCGAGACCGCTCCAGATGAACGATTCGTCGCGCCTCTCCGCGAGCTGTCCGGAGTCTGGGCATCTTTGCTGGTCTATGCGGCGATGCTCATCTCGGGAATCGCCTTGGGATTCCTCGATTCTCGCCTGCTCCTCCGTATGTTCCGCTCGGGATCGCAATTCAGTGCCGCCCGTTCAGTGCTCATCGTGTCGATGCTGGTGAAGATCGTGATCGGACCGGGAACTTTGCTCGCTCATTACCTCCATCGGCGCGGGTATGACCGCCGGACCGTGGCTGCCTACGGGTCCGGGGTGAACCTCATCGCGGCACAGACTGCGATGCTGTTTACGATGCCCTTTTTTGCGGCGGCCTGGCAGCCCCAGGCGTGACAGCGATGTCCCGGTCTGGACCCCGTTGCGCATTCAGGGAAGATGTCTGCGAAATCAGGTGTGCGACAGTCTCCGCCTCGCGCGCCGGCTCGGGTCCATCGGTGCGCGCGCCAGCTCGGGTCCATCGGTGCGCGCGCCAGCATGTCCGCCGATTCAGGTGCGTGCCGCGAACCCGGGTAGTGCCGGGGTTGGCGGCGAATCAGTTGCTGTTGCGATGACGGCGCCACGAACCAAGGCGCCCCTCTGGCTCAGGCCGCGAGTCGCACGGCGGGGACGCGCGCGACGCCGACGCGCAGCATCCACCACGACGGGTCCGCCACCAGCGGCGGGCCATGGCCCCGCGGCGCCGCGGAGCAGTACGGGTCCACGCCGCGAGGGATCGACCAGCCCTCGCGC
>DASREU010000111.1:0-3651 GCA_035651935.1 Myxococcales bacterium
TTCGTCGGCCCGGCCTGAGGGTCAGGGCTCGGCTGAGGCAATCTCGCGCGCGATCGCGTCGGCGGCGGCGGCCGGATCAGGCGCGTCCCGCAATGGCCGTCCGATCACCAGGATGCTGGCGCCGGCGCGCACGGCCTCCAGGGGCGTTCCCGTCCGGCGCTGATCGCCGGCTGCGGAGCCGGCCGGCCGGATTCCGGGGACAACGAGCAGCGGGCCTCGTCCGAGCGCGCTGCGCAGCTCGGCGACCTCCTGCGGCGAGCACACCACTCCGTCCGCGCCGGCGGCGATGGCGAGCTTCGCCAGCCGGGGGACGGCGTCGCGCGCGAGACCGATCGCGTCGAAATCGTCGGGACCGAGCGAGGTGAGGGCGGTCACCGCCAGGAGCTTCGTCCTGGGCAATGCCCGCCGCGCCGCGCGGATCATCGCGTCGCCTCCGCTGGCGTGCACCGTGACGTAGTCGACGCCCAGGCCGGCTACGCCGCGCGCAGCGCTCTCCACCGTCTGGGGAACGTCGTGCAGCTTCAGGTCGAGGAAGATCGGCAGGCCGAACTTGCGGACCGCGTCCACCGCGGCGCGGCCGTGGGCCACGAAGAGCTCGAGCCCGACCTTGAACAGGCCGACATGTCCTTTGAGCGTCGCTGCGAGCCGCTCCGCCGCCCCTGGATCCGGGACGTCGAGGGCGGCGCAGATGCGGTTCACCGGCGCAGGCTCCCGCCGGCATCGCGGATCGCCTGCCGCACTCGCTCCACCACCTGGTCGAGCGCGACCAGCTCGAGGTCCTTGGCGCCGCGGGGCTTGAGCTCCACCTTGCCCTCGGCGAGCCCTTTCTTCCCGATGGCGATGCGGAGCGGCAGCCCGATCAGGTCCGCATCCTTGAACTTCACCCCGGCGCGCTCGTCGCGATCGTCGAGCAGGACTTCCACCCCGGCTTCGCTCAGCTCGCGGTACAGCCTCTCCGCCGCCTCGCGGACCGCCGCGTCCTGCATCTGCAGCGGGAGCAGCGCGAGGTGGAAGGGAGCGATGCTCACCGGCATGCGGATGCCGTCCGCGTCGTGGTGCAACTCCACCGCACCGGCGAGGATCCGCTCGATGCCGATGCCGTAGCTTCCCATCACGATGGGGACTTCCTTGCCAGCTTCGTCGAGGACGCGCGCGCCCATCGTCTCTGAGTAGCGCGTGCCGAGCTTGAAGATGTGCCCGACCTCCAGCGCCTTCCCGACGGCCAGCGGATGTCCGCAGCGCGGGCAGCCCTCGCCGGCATTGATCGTGCGCAGATCCGCGCTGGTGGCGTAGGCCAGATCGCGCGCGACGCTCACGTTGCGCAGGTGGAAGCCGTCCTTGTTCGCGCCGGTGACCAGGCCGGAGAGTCCGGCAAGCCGCCGGTCGACGAACACGCGCACCGGCTTGGCCGCGAGGCCGACTCCGCCGAGCGAGCCTGGTTTCGCCCCCATCCAGCCCTGGATCTCCTCCGCGCGGGCCGGCCGGAGGACCGAGGCTCCCGTGGCGGTCTGCAGCTTGGCCTCGTTCAGCTGATCGTCGCCCCGGACGATGGCGATCACCGGCTTCTCGTCGGCCACGTACACCAGCGTCTTCAACTGCTGGTCGGCGGACACGCCGTACGGCTTTTCGCTCAACGCGTCGATGGTGACGACGCCGGGCGTGGCGAACTGCTCCAGCGCAGGCGATCCGCCGGCGGGCTTGTAGGTGTCGGGCGTCTCGACGCGCGACTCCGCCTTCTCGGTGTTCGCCGCATACCCGCAGCTCTCGCAGGAAGCGATCAGGTCCTCGCCCGCGTCGGTCGGGACCATGAACTCCGTCGATCCGGACCCGCCCATGGCGCCCGAATGAGCATCCACCTGGATGGTCTTCAGGCCGCAGCGCCCGAAGATGCGGACGTACGCCTGCCGGTGCGCCTCGAACGCCCGGTCCAGCCCCGGACGGTCGACGTCGAACGAGTAGCTGTCCTTCATGGTGAACTGCCGCACGCGGAGCAGGCCGCTCTTCGGCCGCGGCTCGTCACGGAACTTGGTCTGGATCTGGTACCAGATCTGCGGAAGCTGCCGATAGCTGCGCAGCTCCGCCCGGGCGAGCACGGTGAAGACCTCCTCGTGCGTCATCGCGAGACAAAGGTCCGCCCCCTTGCGGTCCTTGAGGCGGAACATGTTCTCGCCCATCACCGTCCAGCGGCCCGACTCCTCCCAGATCTCGCGGGGGTTCAAGGCGGGCAGGTAGAACTCCTGCGCCTCGATGGCGCTCATCTCCTCGCGGACGATCCCGGTGATCTTCAGGATCGACCGCTGCCCGAGCGGCAGGATCGAGTAGAGGCCGGCGGAGAGCTGGCGGATGTAGCCGGCGCGCACCAGCAGCTGGTGGGAGGCGACGGTCGCGTCGGCCGGAACCTCCTTCAGCGTCGGGGTGAAGGACCTGGACATTCGCATGCGGGATCAGCCCTTCTTCTTCAGCTCCCGATCGATGGTCTGCTTCAGCTGCTCGTACGGCTGCGCGCCGTTGATGAACACGCCGTTGATGAAGAATGCCGGGGTGCCGTTCACGCCCGCCGCGCTTCCGGCCTTGGTGTCCTCCTCGACCAGCGTCTTCTTCTCGCCGCTGTCCAGGCACTTGTCGAACTTCGCCGGATCCAGTCCCACCGACTTCGCGTATCCCTTGAGGTCGTCGACGGCGAGCTTGCTCTGGTTGGTGAACATCTTGTCGTGCAGCTCCCAGAACTTCCCCTGGTCCTGCGCGCAGGCGCCGGCCTCGGCGGCCTTCTCGGCGAAGGGATGGAAATCGAGGGGGAAGTGGCGGAAGACCAGCCGCACCTTCCCGTCGTACTCCTTCATCACCCGCTCGATCACCGGGTACTCGCGCCCGCAGTACGGGCACTGGAAGTCGCTGAACTCCACGATCGTCACCGGAGCCTTGTCCGGGCCGCGCGCCGGCCCCTTCGCCTCCACCTCGATGCGCGGAAGCTCCGGCGGCTCGAGCGCCACCTGCACGTTGTGCTTCGTCTTCAGGCCCTCGACCAGCTTGCCCATGCCGTCGCGCAGCTTCGTCTGGCGGACCACCTGCTTGATCCTCGGCTTGAGGTCCTCGAAGGACTGCCCCGGCGGGATCTGCGCCTTGTGCTCCTCGTAGAAGGCCTTCGCCTCCTCGTCGGACGGCTCGGGCACCGTGTTCATGTACTCGGTCTGGTACCACTGCTCGAGGGTCTTGCCCTTGGTCTTCGCCTCTTCCTCGAGGAGCCGGCGGCTGATCAGCTCGTCGACGAAGTTCCGGCGCTGGTCGTAGAGGTCGGTGAGCGCCTTCACCTCGGCCTGCCGCAGCTTCGGGCCGATCTCGGTGTCACCCTGCAAATCGCCGTAAGTGACCGGCTTTCCGTCCACCTCCGCGACCTTGGTTGCGGGGTCGAGTCCGACGGCGGCCTTGCCGCCGCCCGTCCCTCCGCCGGTCTTGCAGGCGGCGAGGGTTGCAGCGAGGAGGGCGAGGGCGTGCAAAGTGCGGCTCTTCATGACAGTCTCCGGAACGAGGCGGACCGCGGACCGTAAGCGGGCGGGGCGCCTACGTCAACAAGCGGGAGGCTCGTGGCGTTCCAGAACCCCAGCCCCGGCGAGATCAAGGCGCTCCTCCAGCGCGCGAAGACGGTCGTGGTGG
>DASREU010000112.1:0-2629 GCA_035651935.1 Myxococcales bacterium
CCTCGGCGCCACCCGCCAGGACGATGCGGAGACGCCGTACAAGAACATCGTCGCCCTCGGCAAGCATGCGGCGACGCTGCACCACATCAGCTACGAGAAGCGTGCGCGGCCGGCGCAGTCGCTCCTCCTCGACGCCGGCGCGTCCTTCGCCGGGTACGGCTCGGACGTCACCCGCACCTGGGTCAAGGGAGGAGGAAGCGCCGCTTCCACCTTCGCGCAGCTGGTCGCGGGCATGGAGGCGATGCAGCAGCGGCTCTGCGCGGCGGTGAAGCCGGGCCTTGCGTACGAGGACCTGCACGACGAATCGCACCGGCAGGTCGCCTCCATCCTCCGGGATGCGGGGATCTCCAGGCTCCCGGCGGACGAGCTGGTCGCGCGCGGGATCACCCGCGCCTTCTACCCGCATGGGCTCGGCCACTCGCTCGGCTTGCAGTGCCACGACGTGGGATGCGCGCTGCGGCCGCCGCGCGCGGACAACCCCTTCCTGCGCAACACGACGGAGGTCGCTCCGGCGCAGGTCTTCACCATCGAGCCGGGGCTCTACTTCATCGACGCGCTGCTCGCGCCCTTGCGCAGCTCGGCCGACATCGACTGGAAGCTGGTCGACGAGGTGGCGCAGCTCGGGGGCATCCGCATCGAGGACGACGTGGTGGTGCAGGATGCCGGCATCCGCAACCTGACGCGCGAAGTCCTTCCGCAAGGCGGCGGACCCGCATAGGACGGATCAGGCCGGCGCCGCCGCTTCCTCGTTCGCGGCCACGAAGGCGACGGGCTTGTAGAGAGCGGCGATCACCGCGAAGAGCAGGGCGCCGGCGAACATGAAGGCCGCCCAGAAAAGGAAGTAGTTCGTCCGCGAGGCGAACTCCGCGTTGCGGGTCACGAGGCTGGTGACCTTCGAGCCCGCGCCGATGCTCAGCGTGTACATGCTCATGATCACGCCCTTCATCCGCCGGGGCGCCTGGGTATAGGCAAACTCCAGCGCGGTGACGCTCACCAGCGTCTCGGAGATGGCGATGATCACGTACTGGATCGCCTGCCAGGCGATGTGCGGCCTCTGACCGGCCTCGATCCAGGCCTGGATCATCGCCGCCGAGAGGAAGGCGGGCGCGGCGATGAACATGCCGGCCACCATCCGCTTGAGCAGGGTCGGCCGCAGGCCGGCGCGCTCCAGGGCGGGATACACGCCGTACGCGAAGAGCGGCACCATGATCAGGATGAGGATGGCGTTGAGCGCCTCCATCTGCGCCGATTCCATGTGCCAGCCGAAGACGTCGCGGTTCATCTGCTCGGCCTGGTTGAACCAGCTGCTCCCGTACTGGAAGTAGAGCGCCCAGAAGGTGACGGTGGGGGCGAACACCAGGGCGATGCGGAACACCGAGCGCATGCCGGTGACCGCCTCCTCGCCGTGCTTCTCGCGCGCGATCTCCGCTCCCCGGCGGACGCGGGTCCAGAGAACCGAGGCGAAGGAGTTCGGATCGCGGCCCGCCGGAGGGACTTTCACGTAGAGCTTGTTGCCCGCGATGTAGATGACCAGCGCGAGCGCCATCAGGATCCCGGGAACGCCGAACGCCCAGGCCACCGCGCTGCCCTCGCAGAGCTTGACGGCGCCGAAGGCGCAGCCCGCGAGGAGCCAGGGCGTGGCGATCTGCGAAGCGGCGGAGCCGATGTTGATCGCCACGTAGAAGAGCGAGTAGACGCGGTCGAGCAGCCCGGCCTGGTCCTGGCGGAACTGGTCTCCGACGAACGCGGAGAGGTTCGGCTTGATCCCCGCCTGACCCACGACGATGAGGACCATGCCGGCGAAGAGCAGCCCGGCGCGCACCGAGGGCGCGAGATCCATCGCCGCGAGCGTGGCGTGGCCCGCGACGTACCCATACGAGAGCCAGAGGATGGTCCGGTAGCGCCCGAAGAAGCGGTCGGAGAGCCAGGCCCCGACCAGCGTCATCGCATACGCGTACGCGACGAAGTCGTGGAAGACGCCCTCGGCGCGGTTGCGCTGCCAGCCGAGGAACTGCTGCATGTACGGGACGAGGATGGTGCTCATCCCGTAGAAGCTGAAGCGCTCGCACGCCTCGTTCCCGAGGATGTACTTGACGGCGCGCGGGTACTTGCCGCCGCTCACCGCGTCACCACCCGCACTGCTTGCCCTGGTTCTGCTGCTTGAGCCAAGCCTGCAGCGGCTGGAAGTATTCGAGCAGCGCGCTGCCGTCCATCTGCCGCTGGCCGGTCATCACCTCGAGCGCGTCGGGCCACGGCTTGCTGGCGCCCAGCGAGAGCATCTTCCACAGGCGCTGCCCGGCCTCCTTGCTGCCGTAGAACGAGCACTGGTGCAGCGGCCCCTTGTGCCCGGCCGCCTGGCACATCGCCCGGTAGAACTGGAACTGGAGGATGCGGGCGAGGAAATAGCGCGTGTACGCCACGTTCGCGGGCACGTGGTACTTGGCGCCCGGGTCGAAATCCTGCTCCGTGCGGGCCACCGGTGGGGCCACGCCTTGATACTTCGTCCGCAGCGCCCACCACGCCTTGTTGTAGTCGCCTGGCGAAGTCTTTCCGCTGAACACGTCCCAGCGCCACTGATCGATCAGCTTGCCGAAGGGAAGGAACGCGACCTTGGTCAACGCGTTCTTCA
>DASREU010000113.1:0-3235 GCA_035651935.1 Myxococcales bacterium
CTCCTGCCGTCGCTCGCGCAGGGGAACCTTGCGGACACCAGCACGCCGGAGCTCGTCGCCGCCGTGTTCCGCTCGCGCGCGAGCGGAACGCTCTGGCTGGAGACGCCGGAAAAGGCGGAGATCCGGATGTACTTCCGCGCCGGCGAGATGTGCGGCGCCGGCGCGTTTCCCGGCGTGCAGACCCTGGCGCACGTGCTGCTCGCGAACGACTGGGTGAACGCGCTCGACATCGAGTCCAGCCGCGAGGAATCGGTGCAGACGAAGAAGCGCCATGGCGAGGTGCTCGTCGGGCGCGGCTTGCTCACCGCCGAGCAGCTGCAGGCGGCCCTGGTCGCGCAGCACACCACCAATCTGCTCACCTTCCTGCGCCTCACCGACGGCCAGTACGACTGGCGCGGCTGGGAGCCTCCGCCCGCGTGGGCGCGCGAAGTGGTGGTCGATCCGGTCGGCTGCCTCGTCGATGCCCTCGAGGAGGAGCAGCACGCGTCGCGGCGCGCGAGGGTGATGGAGTGGCTCGGGGATCATCCGGTGCAGCTCGCCGTCGACTGGAACGATCTCGAGAACCGGGTGACGCTCACGCCGCTCGACCGCCGCGCCGCGTCCCTGCTCGCGCTCCCGCGCGCGCTGGCGGATTTCGTCCGCATCTCCCAGCTCTCCAGCACGCGGGCGGAGGCGTTGCTCGCCACGCTCCTGCTCGCGGGCGCGGCGGAGCCGCAAACGATCGCGGACGCGATCATCGAGGCCGAACCGGTGCCGGAAGCGAAGCCGCATCCGCGCGGGAACGGCGCGCGGATGGACGAGGTCGAGCAGATGGCCAGGCTCGATTCCCTGGAGCTCGACGACGAGACTCCAGCGCAGGCGCCCGAACAGGAAGAGACGCTCGAGCTCGACGAGGGCGGGTACGAGAGCCGTCGCGCGGCCGCCTCGCCGGGCATGGACGGCGACAGCGCGCGCGAGCTGCGCAAGAAGCTGCTCTTGCGCGGGATGCGGAACCTGGGCGGTGCGCCCTCCAGGCCCGGCATCGAGGGCGCCGTGGAGGCGGTGCTCGACGCGCCGGCGGCCGCTGGCGAGGCGCAGCTCTCGAGCGAGCACCAGCGCTTTGCCGACGAGGTCCGCGCACGGCTGCGGATGTCGCCGGGACAGAACGCGTACCTGCGCCTGGGCCTCGACCCGGGAGCGAGCAGCGACGCGATCCGCGGCAGCTATCTCAACCTCGCCAAGCAGTTCCATCCCGACCGCGCGGCAGGGGCGCTCTCCTTCCTGCAGCCGGAGCTGCAGACGCTGTTCGGGCTGCTCAAGGAAGCGTACGAGCACATCGCCTCGCCGGACGATCGCGCGCGGTACGACGCATCGCTCAAGGCGGCGTCCCCGGGCGAGATGCGCAGGGAAGAGGCGAGCATCGCCCTGAAGATGGGCGACGTCCTGCTCAAGAAGCGCGACTTCGGCGCGGCGCTGGAGAAGCTGCGGCGCGCGGTGGACCTCGACGCCAGCGGCGACTCGCTTGCGGCCCTTGCCTGGTGCCTGGTGAGCGATCCGAAGTCGTCGTCGCAGGCGAAGGAAGAGGCGGCGGCGCTGATCAACCGCGCCCTGCGCACGCCCGGCGCGACCGCCCGCACCTTCTACGTCGCCGGCGTGCTCTGGCGCACGAAGGATCCGGAGTCGGCCGCCGACGCCTTCCGCAAGGCGCTGGAGCTGGATGCGAAGCATCCCGACGCCGCGCTGGAGCTGCGGCTGATCGAGCAGCGCCGCGGCAAGCAACCGAAGAGCCCCGGCGTGCTCTCCGGTCTGCTGTTCGGGAAGCGGAAGAGCTGATGGGGAAGGAGACGCTGCTGGTCGCGGATCCGGACCCGCGCAGCCTGCGGATCCTGGAGCTGGCGCTGCGCAGGGCAGGGTTCGAGGTGCAGCCGGCGGTGGACGGCCGCGAGGCGCTGGAGAAGCTGCTCGGCGCCGGGATCCAGGGGGCCGTCTGCGATGCCGCCCTGCCTGCGCCGCCGGACGCCATCGCGCTCTGCCGGGCGGCCCGCGCCGAGCAGCGGCTCGCGACGGTCCCCTTCGTCCTCGTAGGCGAGGACCGCACTCCGGCCGCGCGGGCGAAAGCGCTGGAAGCGGGCGCCGACGACTACCTGGCGAAACCGGTGCTGCTCAAGGAGCTGATCCAGCGCGTGCAGCACCTGCTCGATCGGCGCCGGCTCTCGGATCCTCCGGCGACCCCGGTGACGATGACGGGGTCCGTGCGCGATCTCGGGCTGGTCGACGTCCTGCAGTCGCTCGAGACGTGGAAGAAGAGCGCGCTGGTCCGCTGCGAGAATGCCGGGCAGCTCGCCCGAATCTGGGTCTGCGACGGCGAGGTGGTGGACGCCGAGCTCGGTCCTGTCGCTGGCGAGGCGGCGTTCTGGCGGGTGATGACCTGGGAATCGGGTTCGTATCGGGTCGAGTTCGCCGACACCGAGCTGCGGCAGCCGCGGATCCACGGCGGCACCCAGGCGGCGCTGGTCGAGGCGATGCGCCGGATGGAGGAGTTGGGGCGGGCCGGGCAGAAGCTGCCGCTCGAGGCGCAGCTCGCCATCGACGTGGGAAAGCTCGCGGAGCGCCTCGCCGACCTGCCCGACGAGGTGAACGGGATCCTCCGCCACTTCGACGGCACGAGGAGCCTGAGGGCGGCCATCGACGTTTCGCCGCTCGACGACCTGAGAACGCTCGAGATGGTGCAGCGGCTGATCGACGACGGGATCCTTCGCGTCGTCGCGCGGCCCTCGCCGGAGCCATGGGCGGCGCTTCCAGGGCGCCGCGCGGGCGGCGCGGAACGTGTCGCTCCGCGCATCGTCCAGTTCCAGCCTGCGCGCGGAGTGCGGCGCGCGCGGCTCCGGCGGGAAGCGGAGCAGGCGCGGACGAAGATCGCCGCCGGCGAGCCCGTCCGGCTGCATCGGGTGGTGGAGATGCCACCGCAAAAGGAAAACGATTCGCTCGGAGAGCTGCGGCGGATCTCGGATGCGGTGGGCGACGCCGCGAAGAAGTTCGCGCCCGACGCGACGCTCGCACGGATCGCCGCCGCGAATGCGCCCGCGGAGGCGCCGCCGATCGCGCCGGTGGCGCAGACCACACCGCCGCCACAAGTGGGCGACCGGCGCCGCCGACGCTGGCCCTGGGTCCTCGCGGGACTTGCCGCGGTCAGCGTCGGGGCCTGGGTCCTGCGCCTGCAGCCCCGCACCGAGCGGAAGGATGCGCCGTGGCTGGA
>DASREU010000114.1:0-18417 GCA_035651935.1 Myxococcales bacterium
GTCCGCCGGGTCCATCGCCAGCGTGCCGACGGCGGTGGTGCCGATCGCGTCGGTGAGCGGCTCCCAGCGCACGAGCTCGCCGGGCGCCGGGCGGGCGCCATACGTCTTCCAGACGCCTCCGCCGGCAGTTGCGACATAGAGGATGTCGGGGTCGAGCGGGTGGGCGACGATCTGCCGGATGCGGCCCGAATCGATCTCCTCGTAGCGATCGCCGTTCACCGCGAAGTCCGCGCGGGTGGGCCCGAGGCTCACGAACGAGCTCCCGTCCACGCGGGCGAAGGGAGTGACGCCGGCCTGGGTCTGCGCGGCGGCGATGGCGTATCGGTCGCGCTCGCGGCGCGCCGCCTCGAACAGGCGCATCCGGCCCCCTGCGTCGGCGCCGTGCCACTCGCGGGTGGCGCGCAGGCGCGCGGCGGGGTCGTCGCCGGTGACTTCCGCCGCCGCGGCGAGCGACGACGTCGCGACCAGCAGGATCAGGGCACGACCGCACACGGTTCCCTCCCGGGAGCCGGAGACCGTAGCATCGCGATGGGGCGCGCCCAAGCGGGTCGCGCCGGTCGCGTTCGCAAAGAGCTAAGCCGTGGGTCGGCGGAACCGGGACAGCTGCGCCGGCAACGCCGCAAGCGCCGGGAATTCCTTCTCCGGGTGCAGCTTGCGGGCGCGGACGAGAAGGTCGGCTTCGGTTTCGACGTTCGCGGGGTCGACCACGCAGCAGTCCACCGGGCAGACGGCGGCGCAAGCCTCCTCGTCGTGGAAGCCGACGCACTCGGTGCAGAGGTTCGCGTCGATGACGAAGATGTCCTCGCCCTGGGTGATCGCCTGGTTCGGACACTCCGGCTCGCACGCGCCGCAGTTGATGCACTCTTCGGTGATGATCGTCGCCACTGGCGCCTCCGCGTGCAGCCTCATCTACCACGCGCTGCAGGCGGCGCACCCGCGTCGATTCATCCCACCCAGACCGTCTTGGTGTTGGTGAATTCGCGGATCCCCTCTTCGGACAGCTCGCGGCCGTAGCCGGACGCCTTGATCCCGCCGAAGGGAAGCCGGGGATCGCTCTTCACCATCCCGTTGATGAAGACCTGGCCCGCCTCGAGCTCGTCGACGAGGCGCTCCGTCTCTTTCGGGGCCTGGGTGAACGCCGCGGCGCCGAGGCCGAACTGGGTATCGTTCGCGAGTCCGATCGCCTCGTCGAGGTCCCTGGCGCGCACCACCGCCGCCACCGGGCCGAACACTTCCTCGGACCACACCTTCGTGCCTTTGGCGTCCAGGATCACCGTGGGCTCGAAGAAGAAGCCGGGCCGGTCGACGCGCTTGCCGCCGCAGGCAGGCGTCTTGCCCTGCTCCTTGGCGCCGCGGACCTGCTTCTCGAGGTCGTCGAGGACCTGCTTCGAGGCGAGGGGCCCCACCTCGGTGGCGTCGTCCTGCGGGTCGCCGACCTTGAGGTTGCGCATGCCCTGGACGAACCTCTTCTCGAACTCGGGGGCGATCTTCTCGTGGACGATGAATCGCTTCGCGGCGATGCAGCTCTGGCCGGCGTTCTGGACGCGGGCGGCGATCGCGACCTGCACCGCCTTCTCCAGATCGGCGCTGGGGAGGACGATGAACGGATCGCTGCCGCCGAGCTCGAGCACGGTCTTCTTCAGCTGTCCGCCGGCGGCGGTGGCAAGGCTGCGGCCCGCCCCGTCGCTGCCCGTGAGGGTGGCCGCGGCGACGCGCGGGTCCTCGACGATCCTCTTCACCTTGTCGCTGCCGACGAGCAGCGTCTGGAAGCAGCCCTCCGGAAAGCCTGCTTCCCGGAAGATCTCCTCGATGGCGAGGGCGCACTGCGGGACGTTGCTCGCGTGCTTCAGCAGCCCGACGTTGCCGGCCATCAGCGCGGGCGCGGCGAAGCGGAAGACCTGCCAGAAGGGGAAGTTCCAGGGCATCACCGCCAGCACCGGCCCGATGGGCTGGAACCGCTTCTCCGAGCGGCGGGCATCGGTCTTCACCGGCTCGGGCGCGAGGTGGCGCTCCGCGTTCTCCGCGTAGTAGCGGCAACCGCTGGCGCACTTCTCGACCTCGCCGACGGCCGCCTTGCGCAGCTTGCCCATCTCCAGCGTCATCAGCCGCCCCAGGGCATCCTTGCGGGCCTCGAGGATGCCCGCGGCCCGGGAGAGCCGCTGCGAGCGATCCGCAAAGCTCGTCCGCCGCCAGACCTTCCAGGCGACGGCTGCCTTCTCCAGCTTCTCCTCGATGGCGCGGTCGGAGTCGGCGGGGAACGTCTTGAGGGTCTCTCCGGTGGCAGGGTTCACGCTGGCGATGGTCATGACGCCTCCACAGTAGCGAGTCCGAGCGCGATCCGCACCACCTCGGGAAAGGAGTGTGCGACCCAGGTCGGTGCTTCGGCGCGCAGCGCGCTCTCGGGCTGGGCGCCGTAGGTGACGGCGATCGAGCGGACGTTCGCCCGGCGTGCCATCTCCAGATCGAGCGTGGAGTCGCCGGCGAGGACGGCCGCCGCGGGAGGCGCGCCGAGCTTATCGAGCGCCGCGTGGACGAGGTCGGGAGCGGGCTTCGGGTTCGGCACGCTGGTATAGCCGAGCACGACGTCGAACAGGGCGGCGACTCCGGTGGCGACGACGGTGGCGTCCGCCCCCTCCTGCGCCTTCCCGGTCACCACCCCGAGCTGGAGGCCTGCCGTCTTCAATGCGATGAGGCCTTCCCGGACGCCCGGGTAGAGGAGGTGCGGGATGCGCGGCGTGACGTGCGTGCGCCAGAGCGTGCGGTAGATCTCCACCGCTTCGGCCGCCCCGACGGGTCCGGTCCCGATCAGCTCCGCGAGGGCGATGGGAAGCGCCAGGCCGATGCCGTCGCGGATCTTCTGCGGATCGGCCGGCCGCAGACCGAGGGCGGCGAGCGTGGCCTGGGTGACGTCGACGATCGCCTGCGGCGTGTCGACCAGAGTGCCGTCGAGATCGAGGAGGACCGCCCGGATCACCGCGGCGCTCTCGCACGCCGTCGGGCTCGCGTCAACCGGCGCGGCGCCGTCGACTCCCGGGGTCGGGCTCCGTTCATCGGCTACGGGTTCATCCGGCGTGGGCCGAACACGCCGGGGGGCAGATCTTGTTCGGCGGCGCCGGGGGGTCAGTGAAAGTCGTGCGACTGGATGGCGTAGTCGTGCGCGTCGTGGATGCCCCAGAACCGGTCGCCCTTGACGCTGGTCACGCCATCGTACTTCTCCAGGCGGCCCTCGACGACCAGGAGCGAGCTGGCGAGGATGGGGCGGCGGTTCTTCTCGAACGTGGGCGGGTCGATGACGATGTTGGAGATGCCCGTCTCGTCCTCCAGGGAGAGGAAGACGAATCCCTTGGCGGTGCCGGGCCGCTGACGGACGATGCACAGTCCGGCGGCGCGAACGCGCTGGCCGCCGCGCAGCTTGGGCAATTCGCCGGCGGCGTGGACGCCCATGGCGCGCAGGCGCTCCCGCTCGAGAGCGACTGGATGGGGGCCGACGGTCATCCCGGTGCCGCGCAGATCGGCGGCGATGCGTTCCCGAAGGTCCATCTCGGGGAGCACCGACGCGGGCGGCGCTCGGGGCGGAAGAGATGGATCCGGGATGCCTGTTTCGTTGTCGCTCCCGCTGGAGCTTCCGGTGCGGAACTCATCCCCGAATGCCCGGAGCGCCTTGATCGCGTGGTCGCGAGGGTGCGCATTGACGTGCGCCAGCAGCTCGCTGGGCGCGGCCGGAGGCGGGGCGACGGGGTATCGGACGAATTCCGTATGGTGTCCCCGAATCTCGTCTTCTCGAGGTTCGACGCGGGCGAAGAGTCCCGGGCCGCGACGGGCGGCGGCCTCGGCCTGCCAGAGAGCGACACGGCGGGTCGGGAGCGGGCCGCCGGGACGAGCGGGGACGGAGGCGAGCGCCCCGATCTCTGCGAGCGCCGTCAGCTCGTCGCGGCGCAGGCCCGCGCGCGCTGCCAGATCCGCGATGCTGCTGAAGGGCGCGTGCTGCCGCTCCTCCACGATCCGCTTGCCCACCGCTTCGCGCAGGCCGCGCGCGTACCGCAGCCCGAGGCGGAGGCGAAGCTCCTCCTCCGGCCCGGGCCGCTCGAGCGTGCACAGCCAGTCGCTCCGCGCCGCGTCGATCGGCTTCACCCGGACCCCGCGTCGCTGGGCGTCCTTCACCAGCGTGGCCGGACTGTAGAAGCCCATCGGCCAGCAGTTGAGCATCGCGGCATAGAACGCGTGCGGGTGGTGCACCTTGAGGTACGCGCTGGCGTAGACGATCAGCGCGAACGACGCCGCGTGGCTCTCGGGAAAGCCGTACAGGGCAAACGAGGTGATCCCCTGGACGATCTCGTCCTGCGCGCTGGGCGAGATCCCGTTCGCCGTCATCCCCGCGCGCAGCCGCTCCTCGATGCGCTTCATCCGCTCGACGCTGCGCTTGCTGCCCATCGCCCGGCGCAGCTCGTCGGCCTCGCCGCCGCTGAAGTTCGCCGCCACCATGGCGATGCGCATCAGCTGCTCCTGGAAGAGTGGCACCCCGAGGGTCCGCTCCAGCACCGGCCAGAGCGATGGATGCGGCACCGTGGGCTTCTGCCGTCCCGCGCGCCGCTCCAGGTACGGGTTCACCATCTGCCCGACGATCGGTCCGGGGCGGATGATCGCCACCTCCACCACGATGTCGTAGAAGTGGTCGGGCCGCATCCGCGGCAGCGTCGCCATCTGCGCCCGCGACTCCACCTGGAAGACGCCGACGGTGTCCGCCGTCTGCAGCAGCCGGTAGACGCCGGGATCGCCGGGTGGCAGCTGCGCCAGGTCCAGCTCCACCCCTTCGTGCGCGCGCACCAGCGGAATCGCCTGCTCCAGCACCGCCATCATCCCCAGGCCGAGCAGGTCGATCTTGATGATGCCCAGGTCCGCGCAGTCGTCCTTGTCCCACTGCACCACCATCCGGCCGGGCATCGAGGCGGGCTCGAGGGGAACGATCTCGTCCAGCCGGCCGCGAGCGATGATCATCCCGCCGGAGTGCTGGCCGAGGTGTCGCGGCAGGCCGGCGATCTCCTGGCAGAGCCGCAGATACAGGCCGACGCGTCGGTCGCCGGTGGCGAGCCCGGCCTCCTGCGCCCGGTTCTGCAGCGCGTCGTGATCGGTGCTGAACTCGAAGTGGGGGAGCAGCTTGGCGATCCGGTCGAGCTCCTGCTGGGGCAGCCCAAGCACCTTGCCGATCTCGCGCGAGGCGGATCGGGCGCGGTAGGTGATCACGTTCGCGGTCATGGCCGCGCCCGCCGCGCCGTAGCGCTGGTAGACGTGCTGGATCACCTTCTCGCGCTGATCGCCGCTGGGCAGATCGAGGTCGATGTCGGGCCAGGCGCGGTGGCCGGTGGAATCGGTGCGCTCCTCGGAGAGGAAGCGCTCGAAGAGGAGATTCATCCCCACCGGGTCGACGGCGGTGATCCCCAAGGCGTAGCAGACGGCGCTGTTCGCCGCCGAGCCGCGCCCCTGCACCAGCACGTTCTCCCGCCCGCAGAACAGCACCATGTCGTGGACAATGAGGAAGTACCCGGCGAGCCCGAGCTTGGCGATCAGCGCCAGCTCCTTCTCCAGCTGGGCGATGGCCCTCGGCCAGCGCGAGCTCGACGGGCCTCCGTAGCGGCGGCGCGCGCCGTCCAGGGTGCGATGCCACAGCTCGCCGTCGAGCGACGCGTCGTGGAGGAACTGCGGCTCGGGGAGCTGGTAGCCGAGATCGTCGAGGGTGTATGCGCAGCGGTCGGCGATCTCGCGCGTGCGCCGCACCGCCTCCGGGAGATCGCGGAACATCGCCGCGACCTCGCGCGGCGGGCGGACGTGCCGCTCCGCATTGCGCGAGAGCCGGCGGCCCGCCTCGTCCAACGTGGTCTTCAGCCGGATGCAGGTGAGGGCGTCGTAGAGCGGCTTGCCTTGCGCGGTGGCGTGCCGCACGCCCGAGCCGGCGACGATGCGCAATCCCCGGGCGTGCGCCGCGTCGATGCGGCGCCGGTTCTCCCGCTCCTCCTGCGGATCGAGATGGCGCTGCACCTCGGCAAAGAGCCGCTCGGTCCCGAGGTGGCCGGCGAGCACCACCAGCTCCGCCGCCGTCCCCGTGCTGAGCGCGACCAGACCCTGGCGGAAATCCGCGAGCTGCGCGGGGGTGACCCGGCACGCCTCCTTCCCCGTCTTCGCATGCCCGAGCGTCAGCAGCCGGCAGAGGTTCTGGTAGCCCTTGCGGTCCTCGCAGAGCAGCGTCACCTCGCCGCCGCCGTCGACCTCCAGCTCGGCGCCCACCAGCGGCCGCACGCCCTGGCGGCGGGCCACGGTGTGGAACCGGGGCATCCCGTACAGGCCGCCGGCATCGGCGAGCCCGAACACGGCGTGCCCCGCCTCGGCGGCGGCATGGGCGAGATCTTCGGGCAGCGAGGAAGCGCGCAGGAACGAGAACGCGCTCCGGGAATGGAGCTCGACAAACTCCGCGACGACGGAGCCGGCGCGGGGTCTGAAGGCCCTGGAACGAGTAGACCCCGGGCTGGCCACATCGGCGGAGCCCCCGTCCCCGCCCGAGAGCACCCCGAACGCCGCCAGCGAAGGCCGCGGCGCCGGCGTCTCCACCAGATCGTCCTGCGGAAACGGCGAGAGCTCCGCCTCCGGCGCCCGCCGCGCCTCGATCGCGAGCTGGATCGGGCAATCCTCGTGCGCCTTCCGCGGATCCCCCCGCGCGATCTCCAGCTTCGCCCTCGCCCTCCGCTCCTCGCGCGAAGGCCGCTTCACCGCGAACCCCGATCGCGGGACTCGTTCCGGAACGAGTCGAAGTGTTCACAACCCAACTCGCCCCGGGGCGAGTCGAAAGGAACCCCCGGTACTTGCAGCAGATTCGCAGGCGCCGCAGCTCGAGGCGTGCTCACCCCTGCACCCGTTCCGGAACGAGCTCGCGACGCCTCCCGGCGCCCCCACCGCGCGTCAGTCATAGACCGCCTCGATCCGCCAGGTCCCCGTCGCGAGCTCGCGCGCCGCGCGGATCAGCAGCCCCCCCGCCAGCTCCAGGTCATACGCATCCAGCGACAGCGGCGCGTCCGTCCACCACTCCGCCACCGTCCGCCAGGGCCCCGCGCTCGCCACCACCCGCCCTCCGAGCGCGCCCTCCCCGATCACCAGGAACGGGGCTCCGGCGTCATCGCAGCGCACCTCGGCGATGCGTGGAGGCCGCAGCGCGCGCGCGGCCAAGGACATCTCGATGGTCGCCGGGATCGCCACCCGCGGCGCCGGGGCCGGCGCGAACTTGCCGCACTCCAGCGCGAACGGCGCCCACCGATCCGGCGCCTGCGGACGTCCCACCCGCTCCGGCCCGACCAGCGCGGAGAGCCGCGCCACCGCGGCCGCGAGCTGCGTGGGGCTGGCGCCGCGCGGGCCGAACAGCGGCATCTGTTCGAGCACTTCCCGCGTGGGCACCGCGGACAGCCGCACTGCGCGGATGCCGGCGGGCGGGGGCCGCCCTTCCACCGAAAGCCGCAAGAGCTGCAGCAGCGCCGGGACCTCGCGCGTGGGGGCGGCGAGATCGAGCGCGCGCTCGTCCCAGGAACCGTCCGCGAGCCGCAGCTGGAGGAACAGCTCCTGCGCCATCAGCCCGCGCGCGGACAGCCGCTGCCCGAGCCGGTCGAGGAGCGCCTTCCAGACGAAGAGCAGAGGCTCGACCGTCGAAGCATCCCATTCCAGCTCCTCGCCTTCCTCGAATCGCTCCGGCGGAAGGCGCGGCGTGAGCGCCGATGCATCCTCGCCGCGCGCCAGCCGCGAGAGCAGCGCCGCCTCGGGGCCGAGCCGCGCCGCCAGCGGCCCGGGCGGCAGCGCCGCTACCTCGCCGAGCGTGTGGAGCCCGAATCGGCGCAACGAATCGTGCAGCTCGTCCGGCAGCTCCAGCGCGTACAGCGGCAGCCCGGCGAGAAACTCCCGCTGTTCCTCGCGCGGCACCACCCGGAATGCGCCGCCCCCCACTCCCCAGCTGGTCGCCTCCAGGGTCAGGTCGGCGGAAGCGGCCTGTGCGGCGAGCCGGGCCACCGACTTGCTCGACGCCACCCCGACCGCCGCCCGCACCCCGACGCGCTCCGCCGCCGCCACCAGCGCACGCGCCACCGCGCGCGCGTCTCCGATCAGCGTCTCCAGCCCGGAGACGTCGAGATGGACCAGCCCGGGCGCGACCTCCTCCACCCGCGGCGAGACCGCCGATGCGGCCTCGCGCGCCGCCTGGGCCACCGCCCGTTCCCGCTCCGGCGACGTCTCCCGCACGACCAGGCGAGGGCAGATCGCGCTCGCTTCCGCGAGGGTCTGCCCGGGAGCGACTCCCTGCGCCGCGGCCGTGGCGCCGAGGACGTGCGCGCGGCCGCCCAGATCGCGGCCTGCCTGCACCACCGCGACGGGCTCCGCGCAGAGGTGCGGCTCGACGCGCAGCGCGGCGACGAGGGAGAGCTCCGGCACGCAGAGGCAGGCGATCTCCATGGCTCACTTCGGCTCCAGGGGGAGATGGAGCGGCAGCGGCCCGGACGGTGGCATCCGCTTGTGCCGCGCCACCGCGCCCACCGCATGGGCGCCCCGCAGCCAGCGCGCCGGCGTACCCTTCTCGCCTTCCCAGTGCGCGCCCCCGCGCTCCAGCTCCACGGTCACCGCCGCGAACGTTCCCGCCTGCGCCGCGCGCGCGAGCAGCAGGAGAACACCGGCGGTCTTCTCCGCCCGCCGAGCCAGCCGCGCCCACGGGGAGGCGCCCGGCGAGAGCCGCTTGCTCTCGAACCGGACCACCTGGATGACGCCGCGGGGCTGCCGCGGCGGCGGCAGGACGCTGACGTCGCCGAGGTCGAGCGCGACCACCGCGAACCGCGCCTCCAGCGCGATCTCGGCCGCGCGCAGCGCCTGCACCGGATCGCGAGGCCGCACCCAGAGGAGCCGGCCGAGGTCGATGCCGGCGCCTCCGGGGTCGAATGCGTCGCCGGGATCGATCAGCGCGCAGTTCTCGCCAGCCGCCGTCGCCGAGGCGAGCGCCGCCCGCAGCAGAGCCGTTCCGCCCGCGCCGGGTGGACCGACGATCTCGTGCAGCTGCCCGCGCATCAGCCCGCCTCCGAGCGCGGCGTCGAGCGCGGCGATCCCGGTGGGGAGTGGCCGCGGCGCGCGCGGCGAGATCGCCGGAGCCCTCCGGAGCTGCCCGTCGCGCAGCAGCTCCTCGAGCGCGCGCGGATCCCTCGGCAGGCGTCGGGCGGGGAGCGTCACAGCCGATCGATCTAGCTAAACATCAGTTCAGGTGCAAGGGAGGCCCGGGATCAGCCCCCTGGACCGCAACGGAACGTGCTGAATCTATTCAGTGGACCGAAGTGGGAATGGTCCCGACCGGATCCATCCGCATCCGCCGCTCGGTCATCCGGGGCGCTTCCACCGCCGCCTGCGCGCCGGACAGGCTGGAGAGCGCCGCCGCCCCGACGGCCAGGAGCGCGTCGCGGGCGGCGATGTCCAGGTACTTTCCCATCGAGAGCAGGTTTCCGGTGATCCCCGCCAGCCAGGCGGAGACGATCGCGCCGCCGAGCCGCGGCCGGCGCAAGACGAGGACGCCGGCGACGATCTCGATCACTCCGACCAGCCGCATGAACGTCCGCCCGTCGACGGGCAAACGCTCCTCCACCTCGGGGCTCAGGTACTTGTCCCAATCCACGAGCAGATTGGTGAACTTGTCCGCCCCGGCGACGATCGGGACCAGCCCGTATCCGAATCTCAACAGCGTCTTCGCGTCCGCAGGCATGCTCGTACCCCCCGGGACAAGGTTGCGACGGTCCCCCCAGCGCGGAAGCCCGCCCCGTCCTCCAAGGCCGCGGACGAACGCCGGAAAAGGGGGTCGACGGTCCGCTCCGCGCGGGGCCGCTTGCGCCCGGCGGGCAAAAAGCTGAGAAGGGGGCGCCCACAGCGGAGGCGCCATGCTTCAGGTCGGCGAAGTTGCCCCCGATTTCGAGCTGCTGGACGAGGAAGGCAAGCCCACCCGGCTCTCCAGCTTCCGCGGCCGCAACGTCGTGCTCGTCTTCTTTCCCGCAGCCTTTTCGCCCATCTGCACGCAGGAGCTGAAGCAGATCGCCGGCAAGAAGGGCGAGTACGAGCGGGAAAACGCGGCGGTGATCGGGGTCTCGGTCGACAACCGCTGGAGCCTGCGCGCCTTCAAGCGCGACGAAGGCCTGACCGCGACGCTGCTCTCCGATTTCCACCCCAAGGGGAACGTCGCGCAGAAGTACGGCGTCTTCCTCGGCGAGACCGGCTCCGCGAAGCGGGGCACGTTCGTCATTGACAATGAAGGCGTGATCCGCGGGATCAGCATCAAGGAGCCCAAGGAGCAGCGCAGCGAGGAGGACTCCTTCAACCTCCTCCGCAACTGCCCCCGCTGACGCCGATGTTCCGCGGCTTTCCCGAGGGCGGGCTCGCCTTCCTCCAGCAGCTCTCGGAGCACAACGACCGCGAGTGGTTCGAGGCGCACCGCGCGGTCTGGGACGCGGAGATCCTTCCCGCGATGCTGGAGTGGTGCAGCGCCCTGGCGGAGCGGCTGCGCGACGTGATGCCGGGGCTGGTGTTCGTGCCGCGCGTGGGCGGGAGCCTCTACCGGCTCAACCGGGACGTCCGCTTCTCCCGCGACAAGCGCCCTTACAAGACGCACGTCGCCGCCCTGCTCTGGGACGGCGCCGAGAAGCACGACGCTCCGGCGGTGTACCTGCATGTCGCCGCGACCGAGGTGATCTTCGGCGGCGGGATCTACGCCTTCGAGGAGGCCCGCCTGGAGCGCTGGCGCAAGCTGCTCCACAGCGCGGCTTCGCTGGAGCGGCTCGAGGCGGCGCTTCTGTTCGCGAGGAAGGGCGGCCTCAAGCCCGAGATCTCGGACAAGCTGCAGCGTCCGCCGCGCGGGTTCGATCCCGAGGGGCCGCACGCGGAGCTCGCGAAGTACAAGGGGCTGGCGATGACGAAGAAGGCGAAGCCGGCGGCGTGGCTGCACACGGCGGAAGCCCTGGATCGCGCGGAGGCCGCGGCGCGCGCATACGCCCCGCTGCACGCCTGGATGCGCGACGAGCTGTGCGGGTGAGCGTCGCGCCCGTCACGCTGCGCGGACGCTCCGTCGTGCTCCGGCCCCTCTCGCGCGACGACGTGCCCGCGCTGCAGGCGATCGCGTCGGGGCCGCGCGGCACGTTCGAGTGGGCGATGGTGCCGACGGCCGCGCAGGTCCCGGAGTACGTGGAGAAGGCGGTGCAGCAGATGGAGCGCGGAGCGGCGCTGGTGTTCGCCATCTGCCTCCCCTCCGGCGAGCTCGCCGGCTGTACGCGCCTGTTCGATCTGCAGCGCTGGGAATGGCCGGCGGGGGTCGATCCGCGCCCGGGGCAGGACGTGCTCGACGCGGCGGAGATCGGCTACACCTGGCTCGCGGAGAAGGTGCAGCGGACCGCCGTCAACACCGAGTCGAAGCTGCTCCTCCTGCGGCACGCGTTCGAGACGCTCCGCTGCTTCCGGGTCACCCTGAAGACCGACGAGCGGAACACCCGCTCGCGCCGCGCCATCGAGCGCCTCGGCGCCCACTTCGACGGACTCCTCCGCTCCTTCCAGCCCGCCGCCGACAGACGGCCGCGAAACACGGCGTACTACACCATCCTCGATCGCGAATGGCCGGACGTGCGCCGCAGACTGGAATCAAAGCTCGAAAGCCGCTGACGCAGATCCGGGGACACCATACGACGAATTACGTATGGTGTCCCCGGATCTCCCCGGATCTCCTCCCCGGATCTCCGGGCTAGTCGTCGTCGGTTTCGGCTTCCTGCAGCTTGGCGCGGAGCAGATCGCCGAGGGTGCCGAAGCCCTTGCCCGGGGGCATGCGCTTGTTCATCTGGCGCTGGTACTCGCGGTAGTCGGAGGCGCCTTCGGCGCGCTCGGCGGCGCTGCGGGAGAGGCGGTAGCGGCCGCGGTCGTCGATGTCGACGATCTGCGCCTTGAACTGCGTGCCCGGCGGGATCGTCTTGCGGTTGTCGCTCCCGCGCGGCGTCCCCAGCTCCGAGTTCGGGACCAGGCCCTTTCCACCGTCCCAGCGGACGAAGACGCCGAACGCCTCGCACTTGTCGACGGTCGCCTGCACCACGTCGCCGACCTGCGCCCGGCGCGCCGGAGCGGGCTTCGCCGCGGCCTCCGGCGCCTGCGCTTCCTCGTCGGTGATGCGGCGGAGCGCGACCCGGCGCTGGGCATCGTCGATCGACTCCACCTGCACCCAGATCGTCTCGCCTTCCTTCACCACCTCGCGCGGGTGCTGCACGTGCCGGTCGGAGAGCGCGCTGACGTGCACCAGGCCGTCGACGCCGGGGAAGAGCTCGACGAACGCCCCGAACGGCTGAAGCCGGGCGACCTTGCCCTGCATCCGCGCCCCTTCCTTGAGCTGCGGCCGCGCCGCGTCCCAGGGATCCTGCTCCAGCGCGCGCAGCGAGAGCGCGATCTTGTCGTGCCCCTTCTCGTCCTTCTCGATCCGGAGCACCTGCACGCTGACCTTCTGCCCCGGCTTGACCACGTCCTGGGCGTGCGCCACCCGCGCATGCGACAGCTCGCTGACGTGGACCAGACCCTCGAGGCCGCCGAGATCGACGAAGGCCCCGAAGTCGCGCACCGAGGTGACCGTGCCCTCCATCTTCGCGCCGACCTCCAGCCGCTTGCGCAGCTCGGATGCCTGCGCCGCGCGGTCCTCCTCGAGCAAGGCGCGGCGGGAAAGGATGGCGTTCCCGCCCCGCAGCTCGGTCACCCGGAACTTCAGCCGCTGCCCGACGAACTGCGAAGGGTCCTCCACGAATCGGATGTCGATCTGCGAAGTGGGGACGAACCCCCGCATCCCTCCGAGATCGACCTCCAGCCCGCCCTTGTTCTGTCCGCTGACCACGCCCTCGATGGGGATCTTCGAGTCGAGCGCCTGGTGCACGATCTCGCGCCCGGCGCCCTTCGGCACCGACCGCGTGACCACCACGTTGCCTTCGCCGAGCGAGAGCACGTACCCGTCGATCGTCTCGCCCGCCTGCACCAGCAGCTCGCCCTTGTCGTTGCGAAGCTCGCGCAGGTCGATGATCCCTTCGCCCTTCCCTCCGAGATCGAGGAAGGCCACTTCGCCGCCGAGATGGGCGAGACGCGCGGTGATCTTCTGTCCCACGCGAATCTTGCCCTGCTTGCGCTGCGCGGACTCCTCCAGCAGCGCCGAGAAATCGCCGCTCTCTTCGGGCGAGGGCTGGGCGAACATCGAGCCCGGATCTTCCGTCGGCGCCGGTTGCGCAGGCGGCTCATCCGCCTCTTCTCTCGCCGGCAGGGGCTCCGTGGGGACGGCGGCCCCGAGGGTCGGCTTGCGCACGACCACCGGCATCTTCCGCTCGTCCTTCTGGCGCGGAGGCCGGCTCCTCCGCTCCGGCGGCTTCGACCCCTCGGACGACGGCCGCGCAGAGGCGAGGATCTCCTCGAAGGTCGGCTGCGCGCTCTTCCTGGGCGCCGGCGGCGCCTTGGGCTCCGCGACTTCGACTCCCTGGAGGATCTCCTCGAACGAAGGCTGCCGCTTGCGCGCGCCCGGCCCCTGCGGTTGCTCTTCCGGCTTGTCGCTCATTCGAAACGCCTCTCCCGCGCTGCGGCTGCGCGTCATACCACAGCGCGCCGGCCGGGGATCAGCTCCTGGCGCGCCTGCGGCCGACCCCCCGCGCGTCGACCTCCAGCTCGTGAAGCGTGCGGAGCAGCCGCACGTTCTCCGGCAGGCGGGCCTTGCGCATTCCCTCTCCGCCGACCACCACCTGGCCGCCCGTCTGCCTTGCCGCCGCAGCCGCCATCGCCACCTGCTCGCCGACCTCCGAGCTCATGGTGCTGCTGAGCGCGACCAGCACGGCCCGCGAGCGCAGGACCAGCTCGGCGAGCTCGCGCGCGGGGGTCTGCGCGAGCGGCGCCAGCACCTCGAACCCCTGCGCCCGCAACAGGCACGCCGCCATGCGCGCCGCGATGTCGTGCAGCTCGCCGGCGACTGCGGCGACGACGGCGCAGCCCCGATCCTGGCGCACCGGCTCGCCCGGTGGTTCGGCCAGCGGCTGCGCCCGTGCCACCGCATCGATCACCGCCTGCGCGGCGACGTGCTCCTCGGCGACCGAGAGCGCCCCCCGGGACCATTTCTCGCCGATCGCGTGCAGCGCCGGCGCCGCGACTTCGTCGAACAGCTCCGGGAGAGAATGCCCGCGCAGGCGCAGCCCGGAGAGCTGCGCCACCAGCGCGGGAGCGTCGCCGCGCAACGCCACCTCCTCGAAGTGGCGGATCGCCCCTTCTCCGACCGCGTCGGCCCCTTGGGCCGAGGCTTCCGGGAGCGGCCCGGCGGCCTGGTATTGGCGCCGGTGCACGAACGCGGTCACGTCGCGCAGGCGGAACTTGCGGTGGCCGCCCGGCGTGCGGAAACAGTCGATCTCGCCGGCGTCCGCCCACCGCTTGACCGTGGCTTCCCCCACGCCGAGCAAGGTTGCCACCTGCCGTGTCGACAAGACGTCGGTGTTCATGCCATCCCTGATCGATCTGAGCGGTAAGACGATGGACGAGCGCGGACGATTCGCCCCGAGCCCCACCGGCGAGCTTCACTTGGGAAATGCGCGCACCGCGCTCCTCTCGTGGCTCTGGGCGCGGAAGGAGCGCGCGACCTACCTGATGCGCATCGAGGACCTCGATGCGCCGCGCGTCCGCCCGGGGATGGCGGAGCGGCAACTCGACGAGCTGCGCTGGCTGGGGCTCGACTGGGACGGCGAACCGGTCTTCCAGTCGCAGCGGGCAGCCGCCTACCAGGACGCCCTGCGCCGGCTCGGGGACCACGTCTACGAGTGCTTCTGCTCCCGCGCCGAGATCGCCGCCGCCAGCGCTCCCCAGGGCGACGAAGGTCCGCGGTATCCGGGGACGTGCGCCGCGTTGAACCGGGCGCAGCGCGAAGAGCGGCGCAGGCACCGCCCGCCCGCGATCCGGTTGCGCGTGCCTCCGGGAAGCATCTCGTTCCACGACGAGATCCTCGGGGAGCAGGCGTTCGATACCGGCCAGTTGGTCGGCGATTTCGTGCTTCGCAGGGCCGACGGCGTCCTCGCCTATCAACTGGCGGTGGTGGTGGACGATGCGGCGATGGGCATCACCCAGGTCCTTCGGGGGGCGGATCTGCTGTCCTCCACCGCCCGGCAGATCCTGCTCCACCGCCTGCTCGGACAGCGCGAGCCGCGCTGGGCCCACGCCCCGCTGGTGCTCTCGGACGCGGGGGAGCGGCTTTCGAAGCGCGACCGATCCCTCTCGTTGTCTGCCTTGCGGAAGTCCGGCCAAGGGCCGCGACAGCTCGTCGCAGCCCTGGCGCGCCTCTCCGGCCTCGACGCGCCCGAACCCTGCGAACCGCGAGATCTTCTCGAAGGTTTTTCGCTATCGAAAATCCCGCGCGAAGCGGTGCGGATTGCCGGATTGACGGCCTGATTCGAAACACCCCCGCCGCGCCGCGGTTGCCCGGATTGCCGATTCGGCGCACCGTGTGCTACTTCCACCCGCCCTGCCTTCCCGAGAGGCAAAAATGCCCGAGCAGCAGAACCAGATCGGCTCCATCCGAGTGAAGAAGGCGCATTGGAACCTTCCCGCGCCCGTCCTCTTCGAAGAGGCCGTGCGACGCGGCGAAGGGAAGATCGCGCCGGGCGGGGCGCTGGTGGTGACCACCGGCAAGCACACGGGCCGTGCGGCAAACGACAAGTTCATCGTCCGCAATGCCGTCACCGAGAAGAGCGTCTGGTGGGGCAAGGTCAACAAGCCGTTCCCGCAGGACAAGTTCGACCGCGTGTTCGAGAAGATGAAGCGGCAGCTCGAGAACAAGGAGGTGTACGTCCTCGACGCGTTCGTCGGCACCAACCGCGATCATCGGATCGCGGTGCGGGTGATTACCGAACACGCCTGGCACAACCTCTTCATCCGCACCATGCTGCTGCCGGCAAAGCCCGGCGAATACGCCGGCGTCACCGACCCGTTCACCATCATCGATCTCCCCTCCTTCCAGACCTCGAAGGAGGAGGACGGGACCAACGGGACCACGGCGATCCTGGTCGACTTCCAGAAGAAGCTGACCCTGATCGCCAACACCGAGTACGCCGGGGAGATGAAGAAGAGCGCTTTCTCGCTGATGAACTTCGTCCTCCCGCAGAAGGGCACCATGCCGATGCACGCCTCGGCGAACATCGGCCCGCAAGGCGACACCGCGGTGTTCTTCGGGCTCTCGGGCACCGGCAAGACCACGCTCTCCGCCGACGCCAAGCGCACCCTGATCGGCGACGACGAGCACGGCTGGGGCTCGGACGGCGTCTTCAACTTCGAGGGCGGCTGCTACGCGAAGGTCATCCGCCTCTCGCCGCAGGCCGAGCCCGAGATCTATGCGACGACCCGGATGTTCGGGACGGTGCTCGAGAACGTGGTGATGAACCCGGAGACGCGCGAGCTCGACTTCGACGATGCGAGCCTGGCGGAGAACAGCCGCGCCTGCTACCCGATCGAGTACATCCCGAACGCGTCGCGCTCGGGCCAGGGCGGGCAGCCGAAGAACGTGGTGATGCTCACCTACGATGCGTTCGGAGTGCTGCCGCCGATCTCGCGGCTGACCTCGGCGCAGGCGGCGTACTACTTCCTCTCCGGGTACACCGCCAAGGTGGCGGGCACGGAGATCGGCGTGAAGGAGCCGCAGGCGACGTTCTCCACCTGCTTCGGGGCGCCCTTCATGCCCCTGCACCCGACGGTCTACAGCAAGCTGCTCACCACCAAGCTCTCCCAGCACGGCACCCGGGTGTGGCTGATGAACACCGGCTTCACCGGCGGCCCGTACGGCGTGGGCAAGCGCATGTCGATCCAGCACACGCGCGCGCTCCTGAACGCGGCGTTCGACGGCAAGCTCGACCACGTGAAGTACGCGAAGGACCCGGTGTTCGGGTTCGAGGTCCCCACCGACGCGCCCGGCGTCCCCACCCAGGTGCTGAACCCGCGCGACACCTGGGCGGACAAGGCGGCGTACGACGAGAAGGCCCGGCACCTGGCGAAGTTGTTCAACGACAACTTCAAGCAGTTCGCCGATCTCGCATCTCCGGAAACGGTGGCGGCCGCGCCCAAGGCAGGGTAGAAGACCGCCGCAGATGTCCGAGAAAGAACCAGGGATCGAAGTCGAAGGCACGGTGCGCGAGGAGCTCGCGGGCGGCAACTATCGCGTCGAGCTCGACAACAAGCATTCCGTGCTGGCGTACGCGAGCGGCAAGATGCGCAAGTTCCGCATCCGCATCCTCCCCGGCGACCGGGTGAAGCTGGAGCTCTCGCCCTACGATCTCACGCGGGGACGCATCACCTACCGGCAGAAGTAAGGGACTTCAGCTCACTTCGAGTCGAGCCGGAACTCCACCCGGCGGTTCAGCGTCCTGCCCGCGCGCGAGGAGTTCGAGGCGATGGGCCGCTTCTGGCCGTATCCGACGGCCTTCAGCCGCACCGGGGCGACGCCTTCCTTCACCAGATAGTCCTTCACCGCGTCGGCGCGGTCCTGCGAGAGCTGCAGGTTCTCCGAGCGCTTTCCGACGTTGTCGGTGTGACCCTCGATGCGCACGGTCACGGACGCGTCCTTCAGCGCCTGCGCGACTTCCCTGAGGACGTCGTAGCTGTCGGAGAGGATCACCGCGCGGTTCGGCTGGAAATGGATCTGCTGCTTGAGCTCGATGCGGTCGCGCTTCACCACGATCAGCGTGGTCTTGCGCGGGCAGCCCTGGTTCTCGGGAGAACCCGGCTCGTCCGGACATTTGTCGTCCTTGTCCGCGACCCGATCTCCGTCCCGGTCCGGCCAGGGACACCCGAAGTTCTCCTTGGGGCCGGGCAGATCGGGGCAGCGGTCGATGTCGTCGGCGACCCCGTCGTTGTCGCGATCCGTGAACAGCGGGCACCCATGGTGATCTGCGGGTCCGGCGACGTCGGGACAGAGATCGTCCACGTCCGGCACGCCGTCGCCGTCGCTGTCCTTCATCGAGACCGTCGGGGCGGGCGCGGGCATCGGCGGCGCCGCCTGGCGCGGCTCCGGCGCCTTCTCCCGAACGACGACCGTCTTGCAATCCTTGCTCTTCGCCAGCGCCTCGCGGGCCGCGGGCGAAGCGATCTCCAGGAGCGATTCGGCGCGCCCGGAGTCGCCCTGCTCGAGCGCGAGCCGCGCCGAGCGCAGGTTCGCCTCGGCCGTGGCGAGCTCCTTCGGAGCGCAGGTGTCGGCCTTCTGCTCGCGGGCGGCGGTGAGATCCGCCTCGATGGAATCGGCGCGCTTGCGGAGACCGGCGCCGCTCGCGCAGGCGAGCGCCAGGCAGGCAAGCGATGCGCAGGCGCGCCTCATCGCTGCGGGACCGCCACGGAGGACTCTGTCGG
>DASREU010000115.1:0-3461 GCA_035651935.1 Myxococcales bacterium
CCTCGGCGATCGAGGCCTGGCACAAGGCCGCGGACGAGGCGAATGCGGTGGTCCGCGGCAAGGTGGTGCCGGCGGACATCTACGACGAGGTGAAGAAGTACCGCGACGAGTACCGCGCGCAGCACAAGCGCTGAGGGCTACCAGCGCGCCTCGTGATCCTCGGTGACCCCGGGGAGCGCCGCAACCGTCACGCCGTCGAGGGTGCCGGCGAAGGTCCCGAACGGCTGCACGTAGCGGCTGCGGATCAGCTTCAGATCGACGGTCTGGGCGCGTTCGCCTTCGGCCTCGAAGGTGAGATCGACGCGGCCGTCGACGCTCCGCACCCGCCAGGGTCCGGACGGCGCTTCCGGCAAGGAGATGCGGACCGGTCCCACCGCCCGCGGCTCGCCGTCGATCCAGGCGACGTTCTCTCCCTCGCCCTGGAGGAAACCTTCGCTGAAGTTGAACGCGACCCGGTGCGAGCCGGCGCGGCCTCCGCCGAACGCCCAGCGCCAGGAGGTCTCGCGTGCGAGCAGGCCGTGGGTGTAGTCGAGCCCGGCCAGATTCCCGCGCACCGGGAAGCGGACGTTGCCGGCGCGCACCTCGCCCTCGGCCGGCACCAGCACCGTCTTCTGCGTCAGGTCGAATCGACCCTGTGCGCCGACCGGAGCGATGGCGGTGATCGGCGGCGGCGCCTGGCTCGCGTCGAGGAGGAGATCGACGTCCGCGTGCGCCCACTTCGCCTGCACCGCGATCCGTCCGCCTGCGCGCTGCAGGCGGGCCTGGATCCTCGGACCCAGGAGCCGCGCCGACATGCCGTCACCTGGCGCCTCGCCGATCTGCGCGCAGAGGGGAGGGAGCACCGGATTGTCGTCCACCAGCAGGCGGCGGCTGCCGCGATCGAACACGGCGCAGATGCCGCTCGAGAGGTATCCGCAATCGATGACGGCGAGCGCGAGCATCATCTCCGGCGTGGCGAGGAAGAGGTACTGCCACTTCTTCTCCAGCAGTCGCCGCTGCAAGAGACCCGGCGCGTCCTTCAGGCCAGCGAAGCCCGCCTCCGCGACCGACCCGCGATAGAGCCCGGAGTGCGGCGTCCCGTCGGCCTGGAGCAGCCGCCGCGGCGCAGGTGGGAGCTGTGAGATCAATTCCCGTGCTTCCGACATCCGCCGAGTGTGGGGCCGGTCCCGGTGTCCGGCAAGCGGCCGTTGCGGGCAGGTGCGCGCTGGGCCACATTGCGCCCCATGCGCATCCTGGTGAGCAACGACGACGGGGCGGAAGCGCCGGGGCTGCGCGCGCTCGCCGAGGCCTTGCTCGAGCTCGGCGAGGTGGCCGTCTGCGCGCCGGACCGGGAGCAGAGCGCCACCAGCCGCAGCATCTCGCTGCACCGGCCGCTGCGGATCGAGAAGCTGCCGCCCTGGGGACCCGCGGGCGAGATCGAGCGCTGGTCGGTCGACGGCACGCCGACGGACGCCGTGTACATCGGGCTCAATCACGTCCTGAAGGGACGCGCGCCGAGGCTGGTCGCGTCCGGAATCAACCGAGGCCCGAACCTCGCCAACGACGTGCACTACTCCGGCACGGTGGCGGCGGCGATGGAGGGCTGCGTCGGCGGGGTGCCGAGCTTCGCCATCAGCCTGATCAAGAGCCGCGACTACACGCATGCCGCGAAGTTCGCCGCGGCGCTCGCGCGGCAGATCGGAAAGCACGGGCTTCCCGCCGGCTCGCTCCTGAACGTGAACGTGCCGGCGGGCGTGCCCCAGGGCGCGCGCATCACCCGCATCGGCCGGCGCGCGTACGCGGCCGCGGTCGTCGAGAAACTGGACCCTCGCGGGCGCGCGTACTACTGGATCGGCGGAGACGAGCAGGGACACGAGTGCATCCCCGGAAGTGACTGCGAGGCGGTGTTCGATCAGCGTGTCATCTCGGTGACGCCGCTGCACCTGGACCTGACGCACCAGGAGCTCGTCGAGGAGCTGAAGGATTGGGAGCTGCCCGGCCTCGTGCGCGACTGACCCTGATCGCCTGCGCGTTGGCCTTCGCGTGTGCGCACCGGGCCGTTCGCCCCGAGGAAAGGGTTGCTCAATCCGGCGGGGCGGTGCACCACGTGCACGCCGGCGAGACCCTCTGGCGAATCGCGAAGACGTACGAGGTGCCGCTCGACGTGGTGCTGCGCGAGAACGCGCTCGCCGACCCGACCCAACTCGCCTCGGGAACCACGCTGTGGATTCCGGGAGCGGCGCACGAATTGCGCGTCTCTCCGGCGGACGCGGTTGCGTCGGCGAGAGTCGGCCCGCAGCGACGCCACTCTCCCTCGTCGATCCCCCGGGCAGGAGGGCGCGCACTGGACCCGGCCGCGCGCGGAGAAGCGCTCGCCTGGCCTGCGCCGGGAGTGCTGATCTCCGGATTCGGCGTGCGCGACCGCGACAACCACTTCGGCATCGATCTCGCTTGTCCCGAAGGGACTCCGATCCGGGCGGCGGACGACGGGATCGTGCTCTTCGCGGGGGAGCAGCGCGGCTACGGGAACCTGATCCTGCTGGCTCACGAGGGCGACGTGGTCACGGTGTACGCGCACAATGCGCGCAACCTGGTCGCCCAGGGCGAGAAGGTGGCGCGGGGCGAGGAGATCGGTCGCGTGGGCCGGACTGGCAACGCCACCGGACCCCATCTGCACTTCGAGGTCCGCGTGGGAACGCAACCTCGGGACCCCTTGGGCTTCCTGCGCTGACCGGCGCTCTTTTCCTTGCCGCCGACGCGGCGCGTTGCTACGTACGAATACGGGCTATGGCTTCGGCCGTTCCCTGCGGCCGCCGGTCCCAACCCCCCCATGGGACCGGCGGCCGTTTTTTTGCGAGGATGCCGCCCCATGCCCTCCCTGGACCATGCCCGAGCGTTGATCCGCGACGTCCCGGACTTCCCGCAGCCTGGAATCATCTTCAAGGACATCACGCCGGTTCTGGGCGACCCCAAGGCATTGCAGAGCGTACTCGACGCGCTGGAGGAGCGGCTGCGCGGCGGCGGGTTCGATCGCATCGTGGCGATCGAGTCCCGTGGGTTCGTCTTCGGGGCGGCGCTCGCGGACCGGCTGAAGCTCGGGTTCTCGCCGATCCGGAAGCTCGGGAAGTTGCCGTACAAGACCGACCGGGTGGAGTACGCGCTGGAGTACGGCAAGGGCGTGCTCGAGGCGCACGTGGACGCCGTGCGGCCCGGCGAGAAGGTGGCGGTGATCGACGATCTCCTCGCCACCGGCGGAACGGCCTGGGGAGCAGCGCAGCTGGTGGAGAAGCAGCGGGGCTCGGTGGGCGCGTTCCTCTTCGTGATCGAGCTGACCTTTCTGAAGGGAAGGCAGCGGCTCGCCAGCACCGGAGGACCGGTCGACGCGCTGATCTCGTACTGAGCGGATGCCGGTCCGGCGGACTTGCGCTAGATTCCGCCGCGTCTTTCGGACACCGGGCGCCCATAGCTCAGGTGGATAGAGC
>DASREU010000116.1:0-2120 GCA_035651935.1 Myxococcales bacterium
GTGGCCGAGGAGGCCGAGGGAACGGCCGGGGCCGCGAGCGAGACGCCGGAGGACGGGGAATGAACGCCCACGACGTCCTGGTGCGGCCGGTGATCACGGAGAAGAGCACGCGGCTGACGGGCTTGAACAAGTACGTCTTCGAGGTGCACCGCGACGCCAACAAGATGGAGATCAAGCGCGCGGTGGAAGAGGTGTTCAAGGTGAACGTCACCTCGGTGCGGACGCTCTGGACCCAGCCGAAGGCGCGGCGGTTCGGGCGCCACCTGGGTACGACGAAGCCCTGGAAGAAGGCGATCGTCACGCTGGCGGCAGGTCAGCGCATCGATCTGTTCCCGAGCTGAGGTCGGAGGAGGAGGAGCGATGCCGATCAAGCAATACAAGCCGACCTCGCCCGCGCGGCGCGGGATGAGTGGGTACTCATTCGAAGAGATCACCCGCACCGAGCCGGAGAAGAGCCTGACACGGCCGTTGAAGAAGCGGGCCGGTCGGAACAACCAGGGGAAGATCACGACCCGCCACCGGGGCGGCGGCGCCAAGCGGCTGTACCGCATCATCGATTGGCGGCGGGACCGGGTGGGCGATCCGGCGCGGGTGATCGCGATCGAATACGATCCGAACCGCTCGGCGCGAATCGCGCTGGTGGAGTACCCCGACGGCGAGCGGCGCTACATCCTGTGCCCGCTGGGCCTGAAGGTGGGACAGGTGGTGAGCTCCGGGCCGCAGGCGGAGATCGCGCCTGGGAACGCGCTGGCGCTGCGCGACATCCCGGTCGGGACGCAGATCCACAACCTGGAGCTGCGTCCCGGGCGGGGCGGGCAACTGGTGCGTGGCGCCGGGACCTCGGCGCAGCTGATGGCCAAGGAGGGCGAGCGGGCCACGGTGCGCCTGCCCTCCGGGGAGATGCGGATCGTGCCGGTCGCCTGCATGGCGACGGTGGGCTCGGTGGGCAACCCCGAGCACGCGACGATCTCGCTCGGGAAGGCGGGGCGGAGTCGCTGGCTGGGGCGCCGGCCCACGGTGCGCGGCTCGGCGATGACCCCGCGCGACCACCCGCACGGTGGTGGCGAGGGGAAGGCGCCGATCGGCGGGCAGCCGCAGACGCCGTGGGGCAAGCCGGCGATGGGCAAGCGCACGCGCAAGAAGAAGAAGGCGTCGAGCAAGCTGATCATTCGCCGTCGGACGAAGTAGCGCGGGGGCGCGGCCTCCGCGACTAGAGTGGGACGAGCTGCCCGAGGAAAGTGACCAGACGATGAGTCGTTCGCTGAAGAAGGGGCCCTACATCGACGCGAAGCTGTTCCGGAAGGTGGAGCGGCTGAACTCGAGCGGCCAGCGCCAGGTGATCAAGACCTGGTCGCGGGACTCGACGATCTTCCCGGAGATGGTCGGCCACACGATCGCGGTCCACGACGGGCGGCGGCACGTGCCGATCTACGTGACCGAGAACATGGTGGGACACAAGCTGGGCGAGTTCGCCCCGACGCGGACGTACCGTGGGCACACCGCGCGCGGGGAGAAGTCGACCGGGGCGCGCTGAGCGCGGTTCGGCAGGCAGGAGAGCCAGATGGCCGGAATTGAGATTCACGCGATCGCCCGCGGGGTGCGGATATCGCCGCAGAAGGTTCGGCTGGTGCTGGATACCGTGCGCGGCAAGCCGGTGGACGAGGCGCTGGCGATCCTGCGGTTCCTGCCACAGCGGGCGGCGCGGCCGATCGCGAAGGTGGTGCAGTCGGCGACTGCGAACGCGGAGAACAACTTCAATCTCGACCCGCGCGACCTGGTGCTCTCCCGCGCCACGGCCGACGAGGCGCCGCGCTTGAAGCGCTATCGGCCGCGGGCGCGGGGCCGGATCAACAAGATCATCAAGCGCTCCAGCCACATCACGGTGGCGGTGTCCGAGCGCCCGAGGCCGGCGCCGCGCCGGCCCGCGAGCGGGCCGGCGGCGGGCGCACAGAAGGCGAAGGGAGCGTAGCCCGTGGGACAGAAGGTACACCCGACCGGTTTTCGCCTCGGGGTGATCAAGGACTGGCAGGCGCGCTGGTACGCGGACCGCGACTACACCGCGCTCCTCCACGAGGACCTGCGCGTGCGCAAGCTGATCATGACGCGCCTGGCCGACGCGG
>DASREU010000117.1:0-15536 GCA_035651935.1 Myxococcales bacterium
AGTCGGCTCCTGCGAGAAAGGCTCGTTCAGCTTCTGCCGGAAGGGTGGGAGCAGATCGCCCCAGTGCTTGCCGTTGTCGGTGGACCAGTCGATCCCGCACTGGTTGAACCCGACGCGGCTGTCGTTCTGTCCGGCGAGCAGGTTGTTGGGATCCAGCGGATTGAAGGTGATCATCTCCTCCGCCTGCCGGCGGAAGCTGCAGTCCTGGTTCACGCGCGTGTTCCCCTTGCTGTCCCGTCCAGGGCAACCGAGCGACCCGGGCCCGGCGCCGAGATCCGCCGCGGGCAAGTCCTGGCCCGTTCCTGCCGCATCGGCCTCTTCCTCGCGGTCATCTCCGGCGGAGACGCCCAGCGCCTGCTGGGCGGCGGCGAGCGTGCCGGTGGAGAGGAACGGCATCGTCCGGGTGACGGTCACCACCTGGCCGTCCTTCACCACCTGCATCTGCAGAACGGCTGCCTTGAGCTCCCCCTTGGCGGCCCTCTTCGGAATGCCGTCATCCCTCGCGGCGAATGCCGCGGCGCTGAATGCTGCGCTCGCCAGCGCGAGCGCTCGGAACACCGTCCTCGATGGCATGGGTTTCCCTCCCGTTGGGTCCGGGTCCGGGCGGGCTCCTTCGCGGCCCACACGACGCCGGACGGACCAGCCCATGGCCGCACGGCGGCGCCAGCGGCAAGGAGCGAAGAGCGGAGAGCGTTTCGCTGCTGACGAAAGCTAAGGGGCGATGATCCGCGCTCCGTCACGCCGGAAACAGGAGGGCCCCTGCAGGAGGACTCCGCCCACCCAGCGGTCCCCGGCGCGAGCGCGGTAATCGAGACGTCCCGCGAGGCACTCGCTGCGGGCGGGCTCGTCGAAGAGGCCCGCATCGTAGAGCTCGGTGACCACGCGCGCGAAGAAGAGATCGGTGATCCACGGCACCGGCTCGCGCGCCTGCACCGCCGGAAACGAGCCGTCCTCTTCGAGGATCTGGCGCTCGGTGCGCGAGAGCCCGCTGCCCGTCTCGGGGAGCTCCTCGATCAGCCGCCGGAGGGCCGGGCCGAGTTGCGGGGGAAGCCCTTGCAGCTCCAGTGACTCGATCCCGCGCGGATCGGGCGACGACACCGCGGCCCAGGCGCGCGCTGCCTGCGCGCGGTCGTACCGCTTTCTCGCGGCGAGCAGCGACGCGAAGTCGTTCTGTTGCGGCACCGGATCCTGCGTGACCACCGCGGAAGCGTCGATCAGGACGAGGTGGTGGAGGAGGGCGAGCTGGCAGGTCAGGTCGGCTTCGAACCAGAGGACCGTCTCGTCGGCAGGCGTCTGCAACGCGGCGTCCCAAGCCTCGAGCTGCGCCTTGATCTGCCCGGTCTCTCCAGCGCCGTTCGCGGCGAGCCAGGCCGCGCGGAGCGTGCGGAAGTCGTCGGTGGCCGGGTCGCCCCGCAGGGGACCCTGATCCAGGACGTCGGACCAGGCGGTCACTTCGCCGCGCAGACCGGCAGCGCGCAGGACGGAGAGCGCATGATCGCCGTTGGCGACGTGCAGCATCCGCCCAGCGTACTGCGGCAGCGCGTCGCGGGTCTAACAGGTGCCGGAGGGCCGGGGATTGCCAACTGCGAGGGTTTGCGGGACAGTTTTCCCGCGCACTTCACTTCCGAAGCTGCTTCCCCATCGCACCGAACAGCGGAGGGCCGAAATGGCCCGAAAGAACCCGATACTTCCGGCGAAGGTCCCTGCACGTTCCGCGGCCGACGCGCGCAGCGACCTGGTCGCGCGCGCGGCGCACAACGCGGACGGCGCCACTCTCTGCCGCTCTGACCCGCTCGCGGACGCTCACGCCGCCCGCGCGGTGGTGCAGGCGGTCGAGGATCATGCCGCCGAGCTGTCGAGGCGCGGACTCAACGGCGGCTACTGCGAGGCGGCCCTGCAGCTCGCCCGCGAGATCGAGGACCACCTGCAGGCGCTCCCCGCCGCCGCGCTCGGCGCGCGAGCCCGCTCGCAGGAAGTGGCGGAGCTGCTCGCCGACGCCGCGGCGACGGCGCAGGCGGTGCGCAGCGCCGTTCTTCGCGTCACCCGCGGCGCGGAGGGACGGCGCATCGCGCACGACTTCGGGTTCGGGGATCCGTTCTCCGCGCGGCAGCCGGCGCACGTCGCGCGCGCCCTCACCCGCATCCTCGCCGCCCTGGAGGCGCACCGGGAGGTCCGCGCCGACATCGGGCTCCTGGCGGACGACGTGCAGACGATGCAGGACCTGGCGCGCGAGCTGGGCGCGATGGCCAGCGCGCCGCCCACGCTCTCGGACGAGCAGGCGAAGCTGCAGGAGGCGCAGGGAGCGCTGCGCGCCTTCTTCGATCTCTTCGCTGCGAAGGCGTCGCTCGCGCTGGCCGCCGATCCCGACGAGCGCGCGCGCCTCCTCGCCCTGCTGCCCAGGGCGGAGGAGCGGCGGCATCTGCGCCGCGAACCCACCCGCGCCTCCGGGTAGCCACTGCCGCGCCGCGGGTGAGCGCTTCACGCCGACGACCAACGTCGCTTTGCGTCGGCCGTGTTTCCGGGTTGACTCGATTCAACCGGAGGACACGAACATGAAGACTTTCCTGAGCGCAGTTGTTGGGGCTCTCTTGTTGATTCCCGCGGCCGCGCGCGCGGACCGCGCCGAGCGGGTCGAAGAGCGCGGCGAGCGCATGGAGCGGCAGGGTGAACGCCGCGAGGAGCACGGGGAACGACTGGAGAAGAAGGCTGCCGCGAACGAGCGCACGGCGGCCGAGCTGCGCAAGGTGGGGCACGTGAAGGCAGCCGACGCGCTCGACCGGCGTGCGGATCGGCAGGAGCGCCGCGGCGAGCGGATGGTGAAGCAGGGGGAGCGCCGTGAAAAGCGCGGCGAGCGCGTGGAGCACCGGGGCGAGGCGCTGGAGCACCGGAAGTAGGGCGAGAACCGGCTACGCCGGCTCGTCTGGCGCCGCCAGCCAGCCTTCGCCGATCCAGCTCTGCAGCGCCTCGAACGCGAGGGCTGGATCGCCGAAGGCGCCGCAGACGTCCGCAAAGGGCGCGCCCGAAAGCGCGAGCTCGAGCGCGCGCGCTTCCACCGCCGGCAGCTCGGCCTCCTGCACCTCGAATCCCTTGCGCCACACGGCGGTGCGCCCGGCGAGGCGGAGTGCGGGGACGAGGCGGATCCGGAGCTTGCGGGCGAACTCCTCGACGCCGATGGCCGTGGCCTCGGCCTCGAGGAACACTTCGCTGCGCGCCCACTCCAGCCGCGCAAGCTCGACGAGCTCCGGATTGCTCTTCTTCAGAAAGGCGGCGAAGTGCCGCCCGAGCTGTCCCAGGTCGGGGTGCTCGGAGGGGTGCTCCCGCACGTAGGCGCGCACCTGTTCGAAGAACCCGCTGTCGCCGAGGCGCTCTGCGACCTCCGGGAAGTCGGCCCGCAGCGCATCGACCTGCCGGAAGAGGAACATGCTGGAGTAGACGTGGAGCCGGTCGGGCCCCGCCACGAACGACGCATCCGCCGCATCGCCGTACAGCGCCTTCCAGAACTGCGCCTGCGTCTCGGCGAGCGTCATGCCGCCGCCTTGGAGAGCTCGAGGCGCTCGATCTCCTGCGCGCGCCGGCTCTCCGCGATGAGCTCTTCCAGCGCCGGAACGTGATCGTCCCACTCCACCAGCGCGGGGACGCGGCCGAATCTGCGCACCGCCGCCCGATAGAGATCCCACACCGGGTCGGGGACGGGCGCATCGTGCGTGTCGAGCAGATAGCTGCCCTTGTCGCTGTGGCCGGCGAGGTGGAACTGCGCCACCCGCTCCGCCGGCACGCCCGCGATGTAGTCGAGCGGCTGGAACCCGTGGTTCCTCGCGCTCACATAGATGTTGTTGATGTCGAGCAGGATCCCGCAGTCGGCGCCTTCGGCGATGCGGGAGACGAACTCCCACTCCGTCATGGTGGAGTCGCGGAACTGGACGTAGCTGCTCACGTTCTCGAGGAGGATCTGGCGTCCCAGCACATCCTGCACCGTGCGCACGCGATCGATCACCAGCCGCAGCGCTTCCTCCGTGTGCGGCAGCGGCAACAGGTCGTGCGCGTACCGGCCCGCGTGCCTTCCCCAGCACAGATGATCGGAGACGTAGGCGGGCTCGATGCGGCGAACCAGATCCTGCAGCCCGCGCAGGAGGCGCTGGTCGAGCGGGTCCACGGAACCGATGGCGAGCGAGACGCCGTGCAGCACCACCGGCAGCTCGCCGCGGACCTTCTCCAGCACCGCGTTCGGCCGGCCGCCGGGAGCGAGATGGTTTTCGCTGATCACTTCGACCCAGTCCACGGCGGGCTTCTCCGAGAGCCACCGCCCGTAGTGCTTCGAGCGGAGCCCGATGCCGTGTCCCAGATCTCTGCGCGCGAACCCCATCCCGCTCCTTTAAGGCAGAGGCTACTTCGCCGCCAGGACCTTGCCGCCCTTGTCCTTGCACTCCTTGGCGGTCTTCGTCTCCTCGAAGCCCTGGCCCTTGCAGTTGTTCTGCGCCTTGCAGGCGTTGTCGGCTCCGGCGCACGCGCCGTGTCCCTTGCACTCGTTGATGCCGGCACACTTCACCACCGTGCTGGCGGCCTTCGCCGGCTTCTCCTTCGCCATCGCGCCTCCGGCGAGGAACATCGAGGCCACGGCGGATGCGATCGCTGCGTTCTTCACGTTCATGCGTTTCTCCTCTGAGGGGTACTGCGGGGTCAATTCACTGCTTGAGAACCGTCGCGGGCTTCGCGGGCCTGGCGAACGCCGAGATCTCGATCGTTCCTTCGTCCGCCACCACCGGCGCCAGCTGCTGCACGCGCGAGAGCCAGCCGTCCGTGTATTTGGGGCCGATCTTGTACTGGTCGCGGCTGAACTTCTCCACTTTCGCGCGGACGCGGATCGAGCCGTTGGCCAATTGCACCGCGGTGCCCTCGAGCTTCTCCTTGCCGCCGTCGCTCCGCTTCTTGCCGCAGATCGTGAATGCCGCGTCGCCGCTGAACTTCACCGGCGTGGCGGAGATGGGGCCGTCGAGCTTCACGCGGTCGAACTTCGCCTCCAGCGCGCACTTCTTCGGATCCACCTTCTTGTTCGTCGCCCACTGCTGGAAGTGCTCGGTCTTGGTGGGCTCGCTGTCGACGGTGATGGACTGGAGCGGGACGGAGCAGGCGCCGGATGCGCTCTCGTCGTCGAGGGTGACGTCGCAGCCCACGGCGGCGCTGGTGGCCATGATCTTCTCGCCGAGCGGCGCGTCGAACGTCGCGTCGAACTTGCTGTTGCCGGCATTCGAATCGACGTTCAGGGATGCGGCAGCGATCAGGGCCAGGATGACCATGCGGTGAGCTCCTTTGTACGGCCAATACGCCGAGGGACTTGAAAAGGTCTCGCGGGGCATGCGTACGTTACGCGGCATGGATGCCTCGATGCTGCAAATGCTCATCCCGATCATCGCGATCCTGGTCACCTTCGCCTTTCCGGTCGCCCTGGTGTTCACCTTCAAGTGGTTCAAATTGAAGGACAAAGAGCTGCAGGTCGACGCCGAGATGCGGCGGACGGCGGGGCAGGCGCTGGAAGCGCGCGTGCAGCGGCTGGAGTCGGTGATCCTGGCGCTCGACGCGGACCTGCGCGCCAGGCTCAACGCCAGCGCGCCATCCAGGAGCGACCTGTTCGAAGCGCCCGCCACCCAGGAGAGCAGCCAGCCGGACCCGCTCCTCGAGGCGCCCCACAAGACGCGCTAGGGTGCCTAGCTTTGCGGCATGAACACCTTGGTCGCCGGCGCGCTGCTCTGCGCGCTCGCCGCGGATCCGACGCACGAGCAGTCGTCTACGAAGAACAACGCCGCCAATCGGGCCGCGACGCAGGCGCCGAGCGAGTCGCAGGAGATGGCGCAGGTGCCGGGCGGCAAGGCGACGCCCAGGAGCGAGTGGAAGAGCGGCGACCTGCGCGGCAAGCGGAAGCTGAAGAAGCAGAAGAAGCAGCGGGCGCAGGAGGTGCAGCGATGAAAGCGCTCGCGTTCGCGGCGGCCCTCGCCCTTGCGCCACTCGCCGCTTCGGCGCAGGCCGGCGGCGGCCCGTCGCCCGGGAGCCCGGACAGGCCGCAGCAGGGATCGAATCCGACGCCGTCGGAAGCGAGCAAATCCGGCGGCACCACCCAGCGCGGATCGACCAGCGGGGCTGCGAGGGGCGAAACCCGCGCGGGCCCGCTCGGAGCCGGGCTCGAGGCCGGCGCCGCCAACGCGATGGCCGGCGGCCGCACCGACGAGGGCCCCAAGGGTGGCACGGGGATCCGCGGCGAGAAGGGCGTCCGCCACGAGCACAAGCGCGCGCGCGCCAACTCGCAGGCCAGAGCCAGCAATCGCAAAGGCTCCTTGCAGCGGCCCGCGGAGACGCCCCCGCAGATCAATCGCAACCCGAAGCCCGAGGGCTCCGGCGCTCCGATGACTCCAGTCGCCCAGGAACCCCAGCCCCAGGGCCAGAACTACAACGCCGGCCCCCAGCAGGGCGCCGCCGGCGGCGTCGCTTCCGACACCGGCCCTACCTCACCGGGCGCCGCCGCCACCACCGGCACCGCCGGCAAGGCCGCCGAACCCAAACCAGAAAAATAATTTCGGGGACACAATACGAATTCATTTTTCTGCGCGTCGTTCGGAGCGCAAGAGATGAATTGAGTATCGTGTCCCCGTAATTGCCCTCGTCCGCAGGCGCCGCTAGCCTTCGTCGAGGAGGTCGGCGAGCTTGTCGGGCTCGAGGACGACCTTGAATTCGCGGGCGCCGTGAGCGGTGAGCTGCTTCTCCCAGCCGGCGAGGCGGGCGCGGTAGGCGGTGGGGTTGGCGTTGTCGCGATTGAGGCGCTTGACGTTCATCGCCAGGACGCGGACGCCCTTCAGCTCGTCGGCGGCCATGTCCCGCTTGACGCCGCGCGGGAGGTCCTCCTCCATGTCGCTGAAGATCACCATCGTGCGGCGGCCGGCGTTCGTCTCGCGCAGGTACTCCGCGCCCAGCATCATCGCGCCGCGGATGTCGGTGTGGGCGGCGCGCAGCTGCTTGTGGCTGAAGGCGTCGAGCGCGCCGGCGAGCTGGAGCTTCTGCGCGTTCGCCTTCGAGGGGCGGACGTCGAGCGTCATGTGGGCCTCGACGTTGTCCTTCCGGTAGCTCTCGCTGTCGATCCGGATCACCACCAGGGTGTCGCCGGGCGTGAGGTGCGGGAGCACGCCCTTGCGGATCACGTTCACCACCTCGGGCCGCTGGTCGGCGTAGGTGCCGGACACGTCGACCAGCGCGACGATCGCCTGCGCGTACTGCGAGCCGCTCGAGCAGGACCCGGCGAACAGCCCCACCGCGGCGATCAGCGCGCGGTTCATTGGCGCGCCCCCTGGCCGCGGAGCGCCACCGCCGCGCCGCCGCGCGCGCCGCTCCCCACCAGCCGCTCGATCTGCAGCGGGATGACGATGTAGATGTCGTACAGGTGGCGCGCTCCCTCGCAGAGGTAGCGCATCCCGTGGCCGCCCAGCCGGCAGATCATCCCCACCAGATGGAGGAGGCCGCTCGCCGCGCTGAGCACGATGTGTCCACCGGTGGAGATCATCGTCTCCAGCGGCACCGCCACCATCGCGAGGATCCAGGGGAGGATGAACCCGAGCACGGCCTGGCCCACCACCGGGATCCGCGAGCTCGCCGTCTGCACCACCGCGGTCTCATGGACGCCCGCCAGCGAGGCCTTCAGCGCCGTGGACGACTCGACGATCTGCTCGCGGAGCACGGCCAGCGAGGCCTCGATGCAGGCGAGCATGAACAGGCCGCCCAGCGCCACCACCAGGATGATCCGCCGCCGCGACTTGGGCAGCAGCTCCAGCTTGGGGAAGAAGCTGGTGATGCCCAGCATCTCCATCGCGAACACGCCGGCGGCGATCTCCATCAGCACCACCACCAGCGCCGCCACCGTGGCGACGGGCATGCCGCCGATCCGGCTGCCCGAAGGCACGAGCTCGCTCATCGGCAGCGCGATCAGGTTGAAGTTCACGAACGCGCCGCCCAGGGCCACCGCCATCACCAGCAGCGAGACGACGAAGAGCTGCGTCGCGTTCCAGCCCAGCGCCCGGATCGCCTTCGAGTCCGCCGCGCGGACCTTCTCGTACGAGCCCATGAACCCGTCGATCCGCTTGGTGGCCTCCAGCGCGCCGGTCACCGCCCGGGCGACGTCGGTCGAGAGCTTCTGCAGCTCCTTCCATGCCGGCGCCATGCTGGAGAGGACCTTGTGCTTCTTCGCCGTGGCTTCGCGGAACTCCTGCAGCGCCTTCTTCTCGCCGGCGACCGCGGACTTCTGGATCTCCTCCATCACCTTCTTCACGGTGCTGTCCATGTTGGGCGGCAGCTTGGCGACCGCGGCCACCGCCTCCGTCCATCCCGGAGCGGCCGGCGCGGCAGTCGCGCACTCCTGGAAGTCGGCGTCCACCTTGGTCACCACGTCGTCGATCTTCCGGTGCAGGTCGGGATAGCGCGCCAGCTCCTTCGCGAACGCGCCCTCGATGCGGTGGAACTCGCGGCCGATCTTGGCCTCGGTGTCCCCCTTGCCCATCTCGACGATCATCTCGTGGTCACGCCGCGCGGCGACGCCCGCCAGCCCGCGGCACCAGCGCGCGCCGATGCGGAAGACGCCGCCGAGCAGCCGGCCGACCTCGCGCAGCGCGCGATGCACCGGCACCCGCGCCGCGTAGAGGAAAACCTGGCTGAGAATCCACAGCGTGAACAGCGACGCCGCGGGATTCGTCGGCCAGAAGTAAAGGCGTTCCATCGCGTCCTCCTTCTCTTGCGTGAAAGTTCAGCGAGCGAAAATCCAGTCGAGCGCCGTGCGCAGCGACGGGTCGAGGCGGAACTGCGCGAACCGCACCCGGCGCCGCAGGCTGCGGACCTTTCCGATCCGGACCAGGAGACCGGCGAGGAGCCGCTTGGCCTCGTCGCCGTTCCCGTCGCGCCTGAGCAGGTCGCAGAGATCGAGCGTCGCATCGACGTGGCCGGGCTCCAGCTCCAGCGTCTGCCGCAGGAGCATCACCGCCAGCGGCCGCTGGCGCTTCCGCCGCAGCATCGAGCGGCCCTGCAGCAGCGCCAGCACCGCGTCCTGCCGCTTGCCGCGCTTCACCTGCTCGTTGGCGATCCGTTCCCAGTAGTCGACCTGCTCCGGGAACGTCTGCGCCGCCACCGTCCAGACCGCGATCGCCTTCGGCACGAACCCGGCGTCGAGATATCCGCTCGCCGCCTTGTCGAAGTTCTGCCGTGACTCGTCCCAGCGCTTGGCGCGCGCGAGCAGCGGTGCGACCTTCGATCGCACCACGTGATCGTCGGGGGCGTGCTCGAGGACCTTGAGGTAGCAGCGCACCGCCTTGCGGACCCTCCCGCGGGAGCGCGCCTTCTCGGCGGCAGCCAGCGTCTTCGTGCGATCGTAGGCCTTTGCCCAGAACACGAGAGCAAACCTAGAGAATCGCGCGTGAAGGTCGAAAGGGGCCGCCCGTGCGCGGCGCACGGCGGGTGTATGGGGAGCTACGTCAAAGCAGCGGGATCTGTCCGGCGGGGGGCGGCGGGGCGCTTTGCGAAGGCTCGGGCGCCGCTTCGTAAGCGGGTGGAGCGAGGTCGAAGATCGCCTGTAGGGGCCCGTGGTCGCTGCTGCCGAACTCGCGGAACGCGGCGCAGGCGGTGGCTCTCCCCGCCAGCGCGGCGGCCGCGAGCAGATAATCGATGCGCCACCCGATGTTGCGCTCGCGCAGGTTCCGCCACGGGGCCCACCAGGTGAAGAGCCGATCGTCGTCGGGCGCGAACTGCCGGGCCAGGTCGACGAGGCCGCGGGAGAGGATCTTCGCGAACAGCTCGCGCTCGAGCGGCGTGGTGCCGATCTGGTCCTGCTTGCGCAGCTTCGGGTGCACGTCGCGCTCTTCGCGCGCCACGTTCAGGTCGCCACAGATCAGCAGCTTCACGCCTTCGGCCTGCGCCGTCGCGGCAAAGCGGTCGAGCCCCTCGAGGAAACGGATCTTCGCCGGGAGGTCCTTTCCGCCGTTCGGCACGTACGCCGAGGCGACCAGCAGATCGCCGAACCGCGCGGTGACGATGCGGGTCTCGTGATCGAACTCCGGATGGGTGAAGCGGGGACGCCCGGGAAAGGTGCTCTTCCGCAAGTGCAGCGAGACGCCGGAGTAGCCCTTGTGCCCGTGCCAGAAGCACCAGTATCCCGCCAGCTCGCAGAGCGGAGCGGGCACGTCCGCCGGCGAGGCCTTGATCTCCTGCAGGCAGAGGACGTCGGGCGCCTCGCGCTCGACGAGCTGCGAGACCTCCGCGGCGCGCGCGCGGATTCCGTTCACGTTCCAGGTGAGGACCTTCAAGGGCACGCCGGCGACTTTGGCCTGGATAGACGAAAGGCGGAACCCGAAGGATTCCGCCTCCCGGCGCGGCGTCAGCAAGAGGGGGGGTCTGCAAACGCCGCTGGCTATGTGACGTTACTTCTGCTCCTCGAATTCAGCATCCACCACATCGTCTTTCTTTCCGCCTGCGCCCGGTTGTCCGCCGGCCTGGCCTCCCGCCTCGGGGCCAGCCGCGCCCGGCTCGCCCGGCGCTCCGCCGGTGGCCTTGTACGCCTGCTCCGCCATCTTGTGCGAAGCCTGCATCAGGGTCTCGGTGGCGCTCTTCACCGCCTCGACGTCGGTGCCGTTCAGGGCGTCGCGGACCGCCTTCAGCTTGGCTTCCAGGTCGCTCTTCGTGTCCGCCGGGATCTTGTCGCCCAGGTCCTTGAGCGACTTCTCCGTCGCGTACGCCAGGTTGTCGGCCCGGTTGCGGATCTCGATCTCCTCGCGCCGCTGCTTGTCCTCCGCCTCGTGCGCCTGGGCCTCCTTCACCGCCTTGTCGATGTCCTCCTTGGAAAGGCCGGAGGTGGAGGTGATGGTGATCTTGTTCTCCTTGCCGGTCGCCCGGTCCTTCGCCATCACGTGGACGATGCCGTTCGCGTCGATGTCGAAGGTGACCTCGATCTGCGGCACGCCGCGCGGGGCCGCCGGGATCCCGTCCAGGTGGAAGCGCCCGAGCGTCTTGTTGTCGCGTCCCATCGGGCGCTCGCCCTGGAGGACGTGCACCTCGACGCTGGTCTGCCCGTCGGCTGCGGTGCTGAACACCTCCGACTTCTTCGTCGGGATGGTCGTGTTCCGCGGGATCAGCGGGGTGGCGACTCCGCCCAGAGTCTCGATGGAGAGGGTGAGCGGGGTGACGTCGAGGAGGAGGATGTCCTTCACCTCGCCGGTGAGCACGCCGCCCTGGACCGCCGCGCCGATCGCCACCACCTCGTCCGGGTTCACGGAGCGGTTGGGCTCCTTCCCGAAGAAGTCCTTGACGATCTGCTGCAGCTTCGGGACGCGCGTGGCTCCGCCGACCAGGATCACCTCGTCGATCTCCTTGGGGCTCTTCTTCGCGTCGGCCAGGCACTTCTTGGTGGGCTCGAGCGCGCGCTGGAACAGGTCCTCGCACATCTGCTCGAACTTCGAGCGGCTGAGCCTCTTCACCAGGTGCTTGGGCCCGGTCTGATCGGCGGTGAGGAACGGCAGGTTGATCTCCGTCTCCATGGTGCTGGAGAGCTCGATCTTCGCCTTCTCCGAGGCCTCCTTCAGGCGCTGGAGCACCATCTTGTCCTTGCTGACGTCGATGCCGGTCTCGGCGCGGAACTCCTGGATCAGCCAATCCATAATCTTCTGATCCATGTCGTCGCCGCCGAGGTGCGTGTCGCCGTTGGTGGCGACCACCTCGACCACGTTCTCGCCGACTTCCAGGACGGAGATGTCGAAAGTGCCGCCGCCGTAGTCGAAGACCGCGACCACTTCGTCCTTCTTCTTGTCCAGGCCGTAGGCCAGCGCGGCCGCGGTGGGCTCATTGATGATGCGGCGGACTTCCAGGCCGGCGATGCGGCCGGCGTCCTTGGTGGCCTGGCGCTGGGCGTCGTTGAAGTACGCGGGGACGGTGATCACCGCCTCGGTGACGGTGTCGCCGAGATAGTTCTCCGCCGCCCTCTTCAGCTTCTGCAGGACCTTGGCGCTGATCTCCGGAGGGCTCCACTTCTTGCCCTGCACGTTGATCACGGCGTCGCCGTTGTCACCCTTCACCACGTGATACGGGACGCGCTTCTGCTCGCTGGTCGTCTCCTCGAACTTGCGCCCCATGAAACGCTTGATCGAGTAGACGGTGTTCTCCGGGTTGGTGATCGCCTGGCGGCGCGCCACCTGTCCGACGAGGATCTCGCCGTCCTTGGCAAAGCCGACGACCGACGGCGTGAGCCGGCTGCCCTCCTCGTTCTCGATCACCTTGGGGTCGCGCCCCTCCATGATCGCGACTACGGAGTTCGTCGTCCCCAGGTCGATTCCGATGATCTTTTTCGCCATTTTCCGTTTCTCTCCCTGAATCTTTTCGCGGCGCTAGGGTCTGCCGCAGTGCGGCGCTACAGTAAGTACGCACCAGGGTGTGTCAAGGAACGCAGGTTCATCGATTGCAGGCAGGCGAACGCATCGGTGGCAGATACGTGCTCGAGCAGCGCCTTGGGCTCGGCGGCATGGGGGAAGTGTGGCTCGCGGAGTTGCAGGGCGCCGGAGCCTTCCGCCGCCGGGTGGTGATCAAGGTGCTCGCTCCGGAGCGGCGCGGCGATCCTCGCGTCGCCGCCATGCTCGCCGACGAGGCGCGGGTGGTCGGGGCCTTGCACCATCCGGGGATCGTCTCGGCGATGGACTACCTGGAGACCGAGGAGCACGGGCCGGTCTTCGTCCTCGAGTTCGTCGACGGCGCCTCGCTGCGGAGCGTGCTCAAAGGCGCACGCCGGCAGAACGCGGTGCTGCCCGAGGCGCTCGCGGCGCACGTCGGCGTGCAGGTCGCGCACGCGCTGCACGCGGCGCATACCGCGCTCGGGCCCGGCGGAGAGCCGCTGCGGGTCGTGCACCGCGACGTCGCGCCGGACAACGTCCTGCTCTCGCGGTCCGGCGCCGTGTACCTGGGCGACTTCGGCGTCGCCCGCGCCGCTGGCAGCGCCGACGTCAAGCAGCCGGGCGCCGGGCCGAAGGGAAAGCGCGGTTACATGGCGCCCGAGCAGGCGCGGGGCGAGAAGGTGGGCGCCGCCGCAGACATCTTCTCGCTCGGCCGGGTGATCGCCGAAGCGGCGGACGTCGGCTGCGGCCCGGCGTTGCGCGCCGTGATCGAGCGCGCGACCGCCGCCGATCCCGCCGACCGTTTCGCCAGCGCTTCCGAGATGGCCGCCGCGCTCCTGGTCGCCTGTCCGCCGCCGAGCGATCCCGATCGCGCGCTCGCCGAATGGCTGGAGCAGAACGCGCGCGAGGCGATGACGGCATGCAAGGCGCGATCGGTGGACGTCCGCCGATCCGCTCCGCCTCCGGCGGGCCGGCCGTCTCCCGGCGACGGCCGCCGGCTGGAGCCCGAGCAACCGCTGTTCGCCACCGTGCCGCCGCCGCGGCGCAGGCTGCTGAAGACGATCGCGCTCTGCGCGGCGGCGCTGATCCTCGTCCTTCCCGTCGCGCTCCTCTTCGCGGCTCCGCGCAGCGCGCGGCGTTTCATCGAGTCCGCGATCGTGGGCCGGCCCGCGCCCACTCACGGCGATCTGAAGATCACCTCGCGCCCCGTCGACGCCGAGGTCTACGTCGACGGGACGCTCCGCGGGATGACGCCGCTGGTGCTGGAACTGGCTGCGGGGCACCACTCGGTCCGCGTCGGATCCCCGTACCTGGAGCGTTGGCGCGCCGCGGAAGTGGACGTGAAGGACGGCGTGGAGCATCGCCTCGACGTCGATCTCGCGCCGTAACGCGCGCGCTCCGGCCCTTCGCGCCGGGGCCGGAAAAAGCTCCCGCTCCGCCACGGGCTTGCGCGATTCGAAGGCGTTCGGTCCGGGCCTTTTTTCGTGCGCTCGCGGCGCGGATCGAAGCGGTGGCGAGGCTCCGCCGCGGAGCATTTTTTCGCGGCGCGGAGACGACGGTGGGTGAGCCTGCGTCGAGCGGAGTTCGTTTCCTCACCCGTTGACGAGTGTGCTCGTGAAATGCGGAATTAGGGCCCGTGACCGCGCAGCCCGCCACCGTGTTGACACGCTACTCAAGATACGCTACTCCTGCGAATGCATTCACGCGATGCTATTCAAAGCATCGCCCGGTGGGCGGGGTCTCGGGGGGACTGGTCTTGCTCGAGGGGGCAATGGCGCAGCGCGGTTCCGAAGACTTCGACACGCTCGAGGCGGAGCATCCGCAGGGGATCTCCGCCACGCAGATCGTCGACTTCTTCGCGCCCCGCGGCGTCAAGCTGGCGCAGGCCACCTTCCGCAAGTACGTCCAGCTCGGGCTGCTCCCGCGCAGCCGCCGCGTCGGCGAGAAGGGCAAGCACCGCGGCTCGAAGGGCCTCTATCCGGCCAGCGCGGTCCGCCGCATCCACGTGATCAAGGCGCTGATGGACGAGGGGATGACGCTGGAGGAGATCCGGCACTCGTTCATCTTCTTCCGCGGCCAGCTCGACGGCGTGGAGCGCTCGGTCGACGAGCTCTTCGCGGCGCTGGAGCAGGCGATCGCGGACCGGCCGGAGCTCAGGCCCTCGCGCCGCAAGGAGCTGGAGCGGCTCCTCGCCGAGACGCGCCGGCACGCCGATCAGTTCATCAAGGACATGGAGCGAACGGTCTCCGAAATCACCGCACGGGAAGAGCCCGGGAAGGGGTAGGCTTTCATGAGCGAGCCAAAGAGGAACATTCTCCCCGTCGTCGAAGAGCCGCTGGACGACAGGCCGCGCCAGAGGGCGCGAACGATGAGCCGCAAGGAGATGGCGCGGCTGTTCCGGCAGCAGGCGGCGTCGGGCGGCCTGGAGCCGGAGCTGCAGGGCCTGATGGCCGAGCTGGACGCGACCCGGCCGAAGACGCGCGGAGACTGCGCGGAAGGCGAGCGGCCGTGCCCGTACGTCTCCTGCAAGTACAACCTCTACGTGGACGTGAATCCGCGCACCGGGTCGGTGAAGATGAACTTCCCCGACAAGGAGCTGTGGGAGCTGTCCGAGACCTGCGCGCTGGACGTGGCGGACCGGGCCGGCATCACGCTCGAGGAGGTCGGGGTGATCATGAACCTGACCCGCGAGCGCGTCCGCCAGCTGGAGATGCGCGGGCTCGCCAAGCTGCGGGTGATCGCCGACGACGACGCGCCGCGGCCGGCGCTCGACGACGACGACGATTAGGCCAGCCCGGCGCGGGGTCGCGCCGGCTGTCCCGCAGCGCCGCCCCTACGCCTTTGCTGCCGCGGCAAGCGCGCGGGCGAGCCCGTCGGGATCGTCGACCTGCAGCAGCAAGGTCTCGGCCGTCTTCCGGATCCCGAACGGCCCGTGCACGCGCATCGGCGCGCGGAGCTTCAAGACCAGGTTGGGAGTGCCGAGCACGCCGAGGCGCAGGCCGCTCGCACCCGGCGTCCGGTCTACCGCTGCGATCGCATCGAGCGCCACGTCGGCCTCCCAGCGCAGCCCGATCCGCAGGAGCAGCTTGCCGCCCTCGACGCGGATGGGACGCAGCACCAGGGCGCGCAGGTCCCCGATCA
>DASREU010000118.1:0-9301 GCA_035651935.1 Myxococcales bacterium
AGCTCGATCGCCTTCTTGAACTCCTTGATCGCCTCGTCGAGCCATCCCCGGTCCGCCAGCTCGATCCCGCGCGAGTTGTGCTCGTCGGAGCGGAGGATCTTGTCCTGTCCGCGGCTGTCGCGACCCATGGGCCCTCAGATAACACGAAAAGACTGCGCAAACCTTCCGCGGTTTCGCCGGTTTCCGGCCCCGGCCGAGCCGCCTCTCAGTCGCCCGACGCCGCGTTGTACTTCCCGAAGGTCTTGAGGTTTTTGCTCGACTTCACCGTGGCCTTCTTCGCGGTGTTGCTCGCCTGGTTGCCCGCCAGGCTATCGGTGGTTCCGGCGAAGAGCTCGCGGATGTCGCGGCCGAAGACGGTCACCACTCCGATGGCGGCGATGGCCACCAGGGCGACGATGATCAGGTACTCGCTCAGGCCCTGCCCCGATTCCAGCCGCGCGAGCCGGCGAACGAAGTTTCCCATTCAACCCTCCTTTCGGCGGGCACCGTACCTCCGAACCGCAGGTGTCGGGCATCGGTCGACGATCGGACGCTTCGTCAGACAAGTGGCGGCGCGCGCTGCGGGGCGGATAATCGGTGTGTGCGGGTGAGGAAAGTGGAGCAGATCTGCGAGGAGCTGGCGCGCACGGTCGGCGCGTCGTCGGACTCCTGCATCGTCGCCTGGGACGACGGCCAGTCGCCGCAGATCATCTTTGCCACCGGCGACACGCACGCGGTCCTGCAGGCGAAGGCCGGCGAGCTGGTGGGCCGGCCCGCGAGCATCCTCTTCTCCGGGGGCGAGCGCGCGGCGCGGGATCTCGCAGCGCTCTGCGCGAACGTCCCCGCGGCGGAGGAGCGGCCGATGCTGCGCGGCGGGAAGCCGTTCCCGGCGCAGCTGCTGCTCCGCGGAGTGACCGGCGGCGCCGTCGCGCTGATCCGCGATCTGACGGTGAACCGGCAGCAGGCCGACGCGGCGCTGCGCGCGGAGGACCTGGCGCGATTCGCCTCGCTGGTCGCGCACGAGGTGCGCAATCCGCTGAGCGCGGTGAAGATCGCGCTGCAGACGCTCGAGCGGCACGGAACGCTGACGCCCAACGATCTCCGCCGCACCTCCATCGCGCTGCGCGAGGTCCTGAACATCGAGCTCCTGCTCAACGAGGTGCTGGAGTTCGCCCGCCCCCCTTCGCTCTCGCTGGTGCCCGCCGATCCCCGCGGCCCCGTGGAAGAGGCGGTCGCCGGCGTCGAGGCGGAGTGGTCGGCGCGCGGCGTCACCTTCGTCCGCAAGATGCCCGAACGGGTGACGCCCGGCGCGATCGATCCGGTGCGGGTCCGCACGGCCGCGAAGATCCTCTGCCGGCAGGCGGCGGTCGCCGCGGAAGAGGCGGGCGGCGGCGCCGTCGAGGTGGCCATCCGGGAGCTCTCCCCGGGCTGGGAGCTGTCGGTGGCGGACCCGGGACGCACTCTCGCGCTCGAGGTTCGCGAGAAGGCGTTCATGCCCTTCACCCCCCAGCGCGCCCGGGGCAGCGGCCTCGGGCTCGCGGTGGTGGCCCGGATCGCGCGCGAGCACGGCGGGACCGCCCGCATCGAGGAGCGCCGAGGCGGCGGAAATGTTATTTCTCTGACGTTCCCCGCGTGATCGATGGACCACATCCTGATCGTCGACGACGACCGGTCGATCCGGGAGCTCCTCTCCATGCATCTGGAGGAGCGCGGATTCGGCGTACTCTCGGCTGCCACCGGCGCCGAGGGCTTCCGGCTGGCCGAGGAGACCTCTCCCTCCGCCATCGTCCTCGACATGCGGCTGCCCGACGCGTCGGGCATCGATCTCATCCCGGAGCTGAAGAAGCGCGCCGCGGAAGCGCCCGTCCTGATGATCACCGCGCACCACGACATGGCGACGACCATCCGGGCGATGAAGGCCGGCGCCTTCGACTACATCCACAAGCCGATCGACATCCAGGCCTTCGACGTCGCCCTCGACCGCGCGCTGGAGGTGCGCCGCCTCTCCCGGGGGAACGACTACCTCGCGGTCGACGGCGGTCCCGCCTACAACATGGACGACATCGTCGGCTCCTCGCCGGTGATGCAGCGGCTCTTCAAGGACCTCGGCCGCGTCGCCGCTTCGCGCGCCACCGTGCTCATCCAGGGCGAGAGCGGCACCGGCAAGGAGCTGATCGCCAACGTCATCCACAGCTACTCGGCGCCGCAGAAGCCGTTCATCGCGATCAACTGTTCGGCGATCGTCGAGACCTTGCTGGAATCCGAGCTGTTCGGCCACGAGAAGGGATCGTTCACCGGCGCGGTGCAGACCAAGCCGGGCAAGTTCGAGCTGGCCGAGGACGGCAGCATCTTCCTCGACGAGATCGGCGATCTCTCGCAGAACCTCCAGGCCCGGCTGCTCCGCGTCCTGCAGGAGCGCAAGGTCGAGCGCGTCGGAGGGGTGAAGCAGATCCCCATCAACGCCCGGATCCTCGCGGCCACCCATCGGGATCTGGCGGACGACGTGCGCACCGGCCGGTTCCGCGAGGACCTCTACCAGCGGCTGAAGGTGGTGACCCTGCGCCTGCCGCCGCTGCGCGAGCGCGTCGAGGACATCCCCCTCCTCGTCGAGCACCTCCTGGTGAAGATCAACCAGCGGCTGCACAAGAACCTGCGCCGGGTGCCGCGCGAGGTGATCGAGAAGCTGCAGAAGCGCTCCTGGCCGGGGAACGTCCGCGAATTGGAGAACGTGCTCACCCGGGCGGCCGTCCTTTCCCAGGGCGACATCCTGCTCGAGGAGCACCTCGTCGAGCAGCCGGTCCCCGGCGTCGATGGAGTCCCGGCCGCCTCCGGCGCCAACGGGCGCATCGCCACGCTCGACGAGGTGGAGCGGGAGCACATCGTCCGCGTCTGGGGCCTGACCCGGGGCCACAAGGGCCGGACCTGTCAGATGCTGGGCATCTCCCGCCCCACGTTGGAACGAAAGCTAAAGAAGTACGGGATCGCCGCAAGCGATTGAACGCTCCGTTCAGCCATTGCACGACATGATCGAACGATCCGTTCAGGCGCGCGCCTGCCCGAACTGTGGACTAGCGTTCACCGCATTGAAAATACGGTAATTTCTCAATACTCGCGCCTTGGCATGCACGGTGCTCTGACGAGCGGGCAACACCCCTTTCGCCCGGAGTCCCTGCATGCGTCCGCTTACGACCGACCCCCGATTCCAGCCCCAGTTCCAGCCGCTCGCTTCGCCGAGCCTGCCGCCCGCCGACGTCGTCGACTTCCGCGGCTACTTCAAGGTGGAGACGTTCGGACACGGCGCCGTCATCTACCGGCCGGGGTTGCCGGCGGACAAGGTCTACCTGCTGCGCACGGGGCGGGTGCGGCTGCTGCGGCAGGGCAAGGGAAAGAGCCGCTCGGTGCTCTCCATCCTCAAGCCGGGCGACCTGTTCGGCGAAGTGCTCCGCCCCGAGGGGTCGCTGATGGAGGAGCTGGCCGTCTCTTCGGGCAAGTGCGAGGTGTGGAGCATCGAGGGCCGCGACTTCCGCGCGCTGCTCGAGGCGCGCCCGGCGCTGGCCGTCGACGTGATCCGCGCGCTCAACGAGCGCGTCCGCCAGTTGCGGCAGCGCGTCCTCGGCCTCACCCGCAAGGACGTGCCCGCGCGGCTCGCCGAGATGCTGATCTCGCTCGCGCAGGCGCACGGCGAGCGCATCGCGCCCGGAAACGAGCTCTGCCTGCACGGCATCACCCAGCAGGATCTGGCGGACCTGGTCGGCGCCTCGCGCTCGTTCGTGTCCACCTTGATCAACAAGATGAAGCGGGACGCCCTGCTCGCGAACCAGGGAAGGCTCCTGGTGCTCCGCGACGAAGAGGGCCTGAACCGCGTGGCTGCCCGCGAGAAGTGATCGGGCGGGCGGTGGCGGCCGCCGGCGGTCGAGATTCCCCCCCTCGCCCGCGGAGACCGCCGCCGCCGTTTTTCTTCCGGGTCTTCGAACTTCCCCCTCGGGGCCCGCGAAAGAGGAAGGGCCGCTCGCCTCCCGGCGGGCGGCCCTTCGCACGTTCCAGGCCCCCGGCCTGCTCAGGCCTTGGCGGCGGGCTCCTTCTTCTTCTTCGGCTTCTCGGCCTTGGCCGCCGCTTCCTTCTTCGGGGCCGCCTTCTTCTTCGGCGGCGTGGCCGGCGCGTTCGCATACTTCTTCTTGAACCGGTCGATGCGGCCCTGGGTGTCGATCAGCTTCTGCTTGCCGGTGAAGAAGGGATGGCAGTTGCTGCAGATGTCGAGGTGCAGGTCGCCGTGGGTGGACCGCGTCTCCCAGGTGGCGCCGCAGGCGCAGTGGACCTTGGCGGTGGGGTAGGCGGGGTGGATGTTTTCGCGCATGTGTACTCTTTCGGCCAGGCCCGCGGATTGCTCGCGCAGGTGCGCGGGGTCTTCCGCCGGGACGAAAAGGGTGCGAGTCAATAGCGGATCGATCGGGTAAAATCAACTCGTTGACTTTGACCCTCCGCCGGACGAGCGTACGCCTGCCGTGAAGCTGTCGATCGTCATCCCGGTCTACAACGAAGAGCGGCACGTCCTCGACGTGCTCCGGCGCGTTGCGGCCGTTCCCGTCGACAAGGAGCTGGTGATCGTCAACGACGCCAGCCGCGACGGGACCCGGCACGTGCTCGAGGGCGTGGAGCGCGATCCGCGGTCCGTGCTCGCCGGGGCCCAGGGCCGCACCGAGATCCGCATCTTCCACCAGCCGGTGAACCGGGGAAAAGGGGCCGCGCTGCACCGCGGATTCGCCGAGGCCAACGGCGACGTGGTGGTGGTCCAGGATGCCGACCTCGAGTACGACCCGATGGAGCTGCCGGCGCTGATCGAGCCGATCCGGGCGGACGAGGCGGACGTGGTCTACGGGTCCCGGTTCCTCCGCGGGCACAGCGGCTTCCCCTTCTGGCACACCCTGGCGAACCGGCTGCTCACCCTCGCCAGCAACCTGGTCACCGGGTTCCACCTCACCGACATGGAGACTTGCTACAAGGTGATGCGCGCCGCAGTGATCAAGGACCTGCACCTCCGCGAGGAGCGGTTCGGGTTCGAGCCCGAGGTCACCGCGCTGCTCGCGCACCGGCACCGCCGCGACCCCATCCGCCTCGTCGAACGGGCCATCTCATACAAGCCGCGCTCCGTCGAGGAGGGGAAGAAGATCGGGCTCAAGGACGCGTTCCGCGCCGTGTACTGCATCCTCCGCTACGGGCTGTGGGCGCCGCCTCCGCGGAAGGAGCCCGTCCCGGCGCAAGCGCACGCCGAGCCGTGAATCCCCGCCGGGTGACGGCGGCGCTGGTGCTGCTCGCCGCCGCCGGGATCCTGCGCATCCTCTTCGTCCACTTCGTCTCGGAGCCGCGCCGCGAGCCGGTTCGCGCGCCGATCGATCCGCGCTATGAGGCGCTGCGCAGGCTCGTCCCGTCGGGAGAGGCGGGGTACGTCTCGGACCTGCCGGTGGCCGTCCACCTCGGCGAAGACGCGGCGGGACTGGGCACGCGCATGTATCTGCAGACGCAGTTCGCGCTCGCGCCCGTGGTGCTCCGCTACGACGACGCGCGCGCGAACGTGGTGATCGCGAACGTCGCCAACCCGGCGATGCTGCCCGAAGTGCTGCGGCAGCGCTCGCTGTCGCTCCTGGCGGAGGCCGGTCCGGGGCTGGCGGTGGCGCGGCCGCGATGAGCGTTCTGGCGATCGCGCTGTTCGGGGCAGGCGCGGTCGCCGCCGGCTTTCCCCGGAGCGCCGGCTCGGGCGTCGAGCGCGCGTTTCGCGCCGTGGTCGCCCTGGCGCTGGGGATCGGCGCCTGGTCCGCCGCCTATGCCGGATGGCTGATGGGCGCGGGCATCGCAGGCCCGGGAAAGGATCTCGCCCTCGCGGCGGCTGGAGCGGCGCTGTGGATCGCCTTCCGCCGCCGTCAGCCTGCGACGGAGTCGCAGGCGGAAGCGGCGCCGCGCTGGCTCTGGCTGCTGTTCGCGCTCTCCTGCGCGGTGGCCGCGGCGGCGTTCGTCGAGCACACGCTCCGGTTTCCGGACGGTGGCTGGGACGCGTGGATGATCTGGAACCTGCGCGCGCGCTTCCTCGCGCGGGCGGCCGACTTCCGCACCGCCTTTTCGCCCGACATGGCCTTCCTCGCTCACCAGGACTATCCGTGGCTCTTGCCCGGCGCCGTCGCGCAGGCGTTCGCCGCGTTCGGCGAGTCGCGGGCCATCCCGGCGTTGGTGGCCGCGATCTTCGGAGCGCTGGGCGTCGCGGTCGTCGCGCTCGCCGTCGCGCGGAAGTTCGGCGCCCGCTGGGGCCTGTTCGCCGGGCTCGCGGTCACCACCTTGCCCTGCTTCCCGGTCTTCGTCTCGAACCAGCAGTCCGATGTTCCGCTCTCGGTCTACCTGGCGATCGCCGCCGCCCTGCTCGCTTCGGCGGGCTCGCGGCGAGAGCTCGCATTGGCTGGCTTCGCCGCCGGGCTGGGGATGTGGACGAAGAACGAGGGCTCGCTGTACGCCATCTGCCTGCTGGCGGCGCTGCTCTGGCGCACGCGCGACCTTCGCGCGGCCGCAGCCTTCGCCGGCGGCGTGCTGCCCGGGGCCCTTCTCCTCCTCTGGTTCAAGCTCGCGCTGGCGCCGCCGAACGATCTCGCGGCGTTCTCGACGGCGGGCACGCTGCTCCACAACGCGCTCGATCTGCGCCGCTGGGGCGAGCTGGCGCTGATGACGCTGCGGCGGATCGTCTACTTCCAGGATTTCGCTCTCTGGGTGGCGGCGGAAGCCCTCTTTCTCGCCTTCTTCGTCCGGCGCCAGCAGCCCTCGGTGCTGGGGACCGCGCTGTTCCTCGCCTGCGCGGCGTTCGCGCCGATCTATGCCCTGCAGCCGCACCGGCTGGACTGGATCTTCCGCACCTCCGCCGACCGGATCCTCATCCAGCTTTGGCCGGCCGCGGTGCTCGCGACAGCGCCGTTCCTAGCGCGAACCACAGCGCGTACATGACCTTGGTGTCGTAGAACAGATCGTGCGTCTGGGTGATGGTGAGGAAGGCCGCGAGCGCGGCCAGCGCCCCGGTCGCCAGCGGGTCGCCGCTGCGCAGGAGCGCCAGCGCCGCGGCGATCCAGATCCAGAGCATCGCCAGGAGGCCGAGCGGACCGGTCTCCGCCAGCGTCGAGAGCTCCAGGTTGTGCGCCCAGGTCCGCATCGGGAACCCGGGATCGACGCGGTCGTAGTACTGGCCGGCGACGCGCTGGTAGTTGCCGAACCCGATGCCGCGCAGCGGGTGGTCGGCGACGATCTCCACCCCCCGCGACCAGATGAAGACGCGGTCGGAGTTCTTCACCGCGGAGAAGGAGGTCGCGAATCGCTCGCGCACGCCGGGATGCAGCGCCGCCAGCGCGGCGAGCACGAGCGCGAGCAGGGCGAACCGGCGGCCCGCGCGCAGGGCGATCACCAACGCCGCCGCGCAGAGGCCGAGGTACGCGGCGCGGTCGAAGGTGACCGCGACGGCGGCGAGCCCGAGCGCCGCGGAGATCGCGGCGGGCCAGGGCAACGCGCGGGTGGCCAGCGCACCGGCGAGCAGCGCGACCAGGATGGCGGCGTTGTGCCCGAAGGTCAGGCGGGAAGTGAAGAAGCCCATCGCGCCGAAGCGGCCCGCGACCCCGGGCGCCTGCACCATCGCGGCCTCGGGGCGCAGCCCGAGCGCGTGCACCGGATCGAGTCCGGTCCGGTATTGCAGAAGCCCGACCACCGCGGCGAGCGCGAGCCCCGCGGCGGCCGCGAGCAGCAGGCGCTCGGGCCATCCTTCCGGAAGCGAGCGCAGGCCGAGGGCCACGACGAAATAGCCGAGGGCGGAGCGCCAGAGCGTGGCGAACGCCAGGGGCGGAGGGCCGAAGGGCGAGATCAGATCGGAGATCACCGCCACCACCACGAAGGCGATCACCGGGAGCGCGAGCGGTGTCCGCAGCCGCCCGGGCGGCGCGAGCAGGATCCCCAGCGCCGCGACGGCCAGCGCGATCTGCATGCCGGCGATCGAGACGGAGAGGAAGAAAGCGTGCCCGAGGAGGCCCGCGGCCACCAGGACACCCGCGGCGCGGACCCGGCGATGATCGCGTTGCAGCGTCGTCGCGGTGGGTTCCGGAGAGGCGGCGGCCAAGGGCGCGGCGGTTTTGCGGCGATCCAATGCGCACCTGCATACTACAGTGCGCGCGATGTCCGCGCGCTTCCTCCCGCTCCTCGACCGCCTGGTGCTGCGCGAGATCGCGGTCCCCCTCGCCGTGGGCCTCTTGGCCATCCTCCAGCTCCTCGTCATCCTCCAGCTCCTCCAGCTCAACGAGGTGGTCTTCGGGAGCGCGGTCGAGCTGGAGGATCTGGCGCGCGTCACCGCCGCGCTCGCGCCGCACTTCCTGGTCACCGCGGTGCCGCTGGCGCTGATGCTCGGCATCCAGCTGGGGATGGGGCGCCTCGCCGCCGACCACGAGCTGCTCGCTCTCACCGCCGCCGGCACGCACCCGCTACGGCTCTACCGGATCCCCGCGGCGATCGGCGTCGCCTTTGCCCTGCTGGTGGCCGCCCTCGCGCACTGGGCGGAGCCGTGGGGCTTCCGGCAGCTCAGCGGCGTGCTCAACGACGTGATCAAGCGGAACCTCCAGACCGGCCTGGAGCCCGGGGTCTTCAACGACGGGCTGCCGCGCTTCATGATCTACGTGGCGAGCGAGGAACGCGGCCCCGAGAGCGCGTACGCCACCTGGCGCGGCGTGCTGATCGAGGACGACGTGGGCGACGGCGCGCCGCTGCTCGCGCTCGCCGAGGTGGGGCGCATCGAGGACGCGGGAGGGGAAGCGCTGGCCCTCCGCCTCTCGCGCGGCGAGCTCCACCGCCTGGAGGGCGACGGCGAGACCGTGGCCCGCTTCAGCGAAGGCACCTTCCTCGTCGGCGTCCAGGGGCCCGTCAACCAGAAGAACCGGTTCAGCAGGAACGAGGCGGCGCTCACCGGCCCGGAGCTGCGGCGCAGGGCCATCGAGCTCCGGGAGACGGCGCCGCGAGAGGCCGCGCGGCTCAGCCTGGAGCGCGTGCGTCGCTGGGCGATGCCGCTGGCCTGCTTCGCCTTCGCCCTGCTCAGCGTCCCGCTCGCGCTGGTGACCCGCGGCTCGCGCGGGGTGGCGTATCTCATGACGGTCGGCGTGTTCATCGCCTATTACGCGCTCTCCCGCGTCTCGATGGCCTTCGCGGCCGGCGGGATGAACCCCTGGCTCGCCGGCCTGGTGCCGGACGCCTGCATCTTCGCGCTGGTGGGCGCGCAGACGCGGCAGCTTCTGCGGAACGGGATCGGCAAGCGGTGAAGGCC
>DASREU010000119.1:0-13104 GCA_035651935.1 Myxococcales bacterium
GCCGCGAAAGAATTCCCCGAGGCGGGGCCGGACGCGCACGCTGACGACGGGCGCTTCGATGGCGTGGCCGTCCATGAGGTTCCAGTATAGAAGGTCCGCGGTGGCGACGTTCCTGAAAGGAATGAAGATCGTCCATCGCGCGCAGGGCGGGTGGGGCGTTGGACACGTTCTTGCGGTGAGCGAGGATCCTCCGCGCCTCTCGGCGGAGTTTCCCGGGCGGCCGGGCGGCCCCGTGATCCTCTCCTCGCGCGACGCGGCTCTTCTCCGGTTCCGCTTCGGACCCGACGGCGCGGCGCTGCTCGCCGACGGCACCGCCGCGCGCGTGCTCCGGGCGCTCCCCGGTCCGCCGGGCGATCTCTACCGCTACACCGTCGAGGTGGCGGGGAAGAAGCCGCAGATCCGCAGCGAGGCCGACCTGCGCGCGCCCGCGCCGCGCGAGGGCCCGGCGGAGCAGCTCGCCTCGGGAAGATGGGGCGCGCCGGAGGACTTCGAGCTGCGCGCCGAGACGGTGAAGCTCGACCTCGAGCGCCGCGCCGATGCGCTCGGCGCGCTGTTCGCCTCGCGGGTGTACGTGAAGCCCCATCAGGTCAGCGTCGCCCACCAGGTCCTTTCGGCCCCGCAGCCCCGGTTCGTCCTCGCCGACGAGGTGGGGCTGGGGAAGACGATCGAGGCGGGCCTGGTGCTCTCGGCGCTGCTGCACGCCGGGTTGGTCAAGCGCTGCCTGGTGGTCGCGCCCAGCCACCTGACGGTGCAGTGGCTGGCCGAGCTGTTCCACAAGTTCAACCTGCTCTTCACCTTGATGGATCCGGATCGCGCGAAGGACGACCGCGAGGCGGCGGACGCCGAAGCGCCGGAGGACGAGGGCTCGCCGTGGGGCCGGCACGCCCTGGTGATCACCTCGCTGGAGTGGCTCTCCCGGAGCAAGGACGAGGCGAAGGCCGCCGCCGATGCGGGGTGGGATCTGGTGGTGATCGACGAGGCGCATCACCTGCGCGGCGCGCGCGCGTACGAGGTGGCGCAAGCCCTTGCTCGCAAGACCTGGGGCCTCCTGCTCCTCACCGCGACGCCGCTCCAGCTCGATCCGGCGGAGTACCACGCGCTGTTGCGGCTGGTGGATCCGGCCCCCGCGGCCACCGAGCAGGAGCTGCGCGCGCGCCTCGCGCGGCAAGGCGATCTGTCCGCGCTGGTGCGGGCGCTCTTGGAGGGAGACCGCTCGGCGCCGGCGGCGATCGCGGCGCTGTTCCCGGACGATCCGGCGCTCGGCGAGCTTCGCGGCGACGCGTTGCTCGGGCACCTCGCCGAGAGCTACGGCCTCTCCGCGCGGCTGCTGCGCAACAGGCGCGCGGTCGTCGGCGGGTTCACGCCGCGCCGGCTGACGAAGATCGAGGTGAAGCCCGACGCGGCCGAGCGCGACTTGGAGCGCGACGTCCGCCAGGCGCTCTCGCGCGCCAAGCTGCCTTCCGGCGCGGTGCTCGCCTCGCTGCTGCGGCGGATGGGCAGCTCGCCGCCGGCGCTCGCGGCCGGGCTCGCCGCGGCGGGCGAGAAGAAGCTGGCGGACCGGGCCCTTTCGCTGGAGCGCGATTCGAAGCTCGAGGCTTTTTTGGCCCTGCTCGATCAGCTCGGGCCTTCCGAGAAGGTGCTGGCGTTCGCCGAGCCGCGCGAGACCATCGAGTACCTGCGCGCGGCGCTGTCGCGGCGGCGGATCGAGGCGCTGGCGTACGTCGGGGACCTCGCGCCGGCCGAGCGCGACAAGCTGGTGGCGCGCTTCCGCGACCCGGACGGTCCGCGCGTGCTCCTCTCGACGGAGCTGGGCGGCGAGGGGCGCAACTTCCAGCACTGCCATGTGCTGGTGAACTACGATCTGGCGTGGAGCCCGGCGGCGATCGAGCAGCGCATCGGGCGCATCGACCGGATCGGGCAGTCGCGAGAGGTCCGCCTGTTCGCCTTCCGCCCGGAAGGGACGCTGGCGGCGCGCGTGCTCGATGTGCTCGACGCCGGCGTGGGCGTGTTCACCGAGCCGGTGGGCGGGCTGGACCCTGTGCTGGAGGGCGTCGAGGCCGAGCTCCTCTCGCTGGCCGCTACCGACGACGCCGCTCGCTGGGGAGAGATGACCAGCGCGCTGGCCGCGCGCGTCGCCGCGGCGCGGGCCGAGGTGGCGCGCGCGCACGATCCGCTGCTCGACCTGCGCAGCTGCGACCTCCGGGCGGTGCGCGCGCTGGCGGAGCAGGGCGGTGAACGGATCGGGGCGCGGCTGCGGCCGGCGTCGGACGCGGAGACGGCGCTTCGGACGGTGGCATCCCTCCTCGAGACCCGTCTCGAAGCGGTGACCATCGAGGCGGCGAAGCGCGTCGGGCTCGCAGTGGACGTGGAGGTGGACGTGCTCCCGGGGCAGGTGTCGTTCAACGTCGGGCCCGAGCTGAAGGTGGACGCGCTCGCCGGATTCGACCTGTCCGAGGATCGCACCGTCCTCGGCTCGTTCCGGCGCGACGTGGCGGTCCAGCACGAAGAGCACGATTCGTTCGCCACCGGGCACCCTCTGGTCGAGGCGCTGTTCTCCTGGGTCCGCGACGGCGAGCTGGGCCGCGCCACCGTCGCGCGCGCACATCTGCGCGGACAGGCTGGCGCGGCGCTCGACGCGCGCTTTCTCGTCATCCTGCCCGAGCCGGCCGATCTGGCGCAGGGCGCGCGCGTGCCCTCCCGCCGGGCGGCGCGGCACCTGGACGAGGCGCTCGTCCGGGTGGCGGTCCGCCTCGACGGGCGCGGCTCGGCCCGCGTCGACGACGGCCTGGCGGCGCAGCTCGATTCCGCCGAGGTGGACACCGTCCCCGCTCCGGACGGCGGCCCGCCGGCGACGTTCGTGCAGGCGGTGGAGTCCGGTCTCCGCGTGGCGCGCGACGAGGCGGAGCGCCGCCTTCGCAGGCTGATCGAAGAGGCGAAGCGCGGCCTGGCGGCGGAGAAAGAATCGGCATCGCGCCGGCTCTCGCGGTGGCTGTCGCAAAGCCAGGTGCCCGCGGCGTCAGCGGAGAAGGTGCTCGCCGCGGAAGCGAAGCTGTACGACGAGGCGGCGGCAGCGCTGGACGGCGCGCGCCTCGAGCTCGACCAGGCGGCGCTGGTGCAGCTCGCGTGATCCGGCCGTGACGCGCGTCCGTCGCGACCGCGATCCAGGCGCTCCTGCTCACCCCTGCGATGCCGGGCCAGCGCGCGATCCCTGCGCGGCTCAGTGCGCGTTGTACGCCAGCCCGATCAGCGTCTCGAAACCCGTCTGGGTGTTGCTCCCCGCGGAATCCAGCGCGAACCGCGGGCCGATGCGCAGGCGCACCGTCACGGCGAGATTGCGGTCGATCAGATACTCGCCGCCGCCGCCGAACTGCGGGCCGAAGACCACGCCGGTGGGGTTGGTGAAGGTGATCAGCACCGGAACGTCCGCTGCCAGATCGAGCGTGAGCTGCGGACTGACCTGAAGGGCTCCGACGACGCCGATCGGTCCCCCGACGCCGACCATCGCGCCGTTGTTCGCGTAGATGGAGAGGCCCGGCTGCGTCTCGAAGGCAAGCGAGGTGTCGCCGCTGGCCGCGAGCGTGCGCCGGTAAGGGACGGCGAAATTGAACCCGGTCACCGTGTTCGAGGTGCCCTCGAACCCATAGTTGAACCCGAGGTGGAGGCCGTAATCGCTCACCTCGTTGATGCCCTTCAGCCAGGTGAACCCGATCCCGGGCCAGCCCGCTTCGACCTGCAGCACGCTGTTCCCGGTCCCGGCGGTCCGGCCCGCGGTCGCGCTCCACGCGCTGGACTCGCCGATCGGCGAATACGAGGTCTCGAGCTGCGCGTCCGCGGGAGCAGCCGAAAGAAGCACCGCCAGCGCGGCGACCGCCGCCAAACCTGTCCTCTGGATCGCCCTGCGCATTCGTCCTCCGGAAGGGCCTGCAACTCCGTCTTGAACGTTGGGCTTCGGACGGTCGCAAGCAAGGCCAGAGGTCCGAGCGAGGGATCGTCGTCGCTTGATCTTCTTCGCTCGTCGGGTAGGTTGCCCGCGTGCAGGTGCTCGCCGGCGACATCGGGGGGACCAAGACCCTGCTGGCGATCTGCGAGGTCTCGCCGGCCGGAGGGCGCAGCGGAGCGGCGACGGTCGAGGTGCTGGCGAGCAGCCGCTACGACAGCCGCAGCTTTGCCGGGCTCGGCGCCATCTGTCGCGCGTTTGCCGCCGAGGTCGGCCGGCCGATGCCGCGGTTCGCGGCGTTCGGAGTCGCCGGTCCGGTGGCAAACGGACGGAGTCACACCACCAATCTTCCCTGGACCCTCGACGAACGCGAACTTGCGCTGTCGGTCGGCGTGGAATCCGTGCGCCTGGCGAACGACTTCCATACCCTTGCCCTGGGAATCGACGCCGTGAAGCCGAGCCAACTGGCAGCGCTCAACGAAGGCGTCAGGGATCCTGCCGGACCCTGGGCGGTCATCGGCGCCGGCACGGGGCTCGGCGAGGCGACCGCCACCCTCGGCGCTTCCGGACAGCGTGAGGTGCTCGCGAGCGAAGGCGGGCACTCGAGCTTCGCCCCGCGCAACGAGCTGGAGATCGCCGTCTTGCGGTTCCTCCTCCGCCGCTACGAGCACGTGAGCTGGGAGCGCCTGCTCTCCGGCGAAGGGCTGGTGAACCTCGTCGAGGCGCTCGCGGAGATCCGCGAGCAGAAGCCTGCCGAGGACGTGGCTGCGTCCATCGCCGTCGATCGCCGGAGCGCGCCGCCGGTGATCACGCGCCGCGCCGCGGAAGGCGATCCGCTCTGCCTCGCCGCCGTGAACCTCTTCTGCGATCTGTACGGCGCCGAAGCAGGCAACCTCGCGCTCAAGGTCCTCGCCACCGGGGGCGTGTTCGTCGCCGGCGGCATCGCTCCCAAGGTCCTCGACTTCCTCGCCGACGGCCGCTTCAAGGAAGCGTTCTGCGCCAAGGGGCGGATGCGCAAGCTGCTCGAGCAGATGCCCGTGAACGTCGTCCTCGATTCCAGGGCGGGCCTGCTCGGCGCCGCGGCCCTGGCCGCGCGTGCCGCGCAGCTCGCCCCACAAACCCGCTACACGAAAGCGACGAGCCCGGAATGACTCCAGACCTCCAGAAGAAGTGCATCGACTGCATCCGGTTCCTCTGCGTGGACGCGGTGGAAAAGGCGAACAGCGGGCACCCCGGCATCTGCATGGGCGCGGCGCCGATGGCGTTCGTCCTCTTCAGCCGCCACCTGCGGTTCAATCCCAACGAGCCGCGCTGGGCGAACCGCGATCGCTTCGTCCTCTCCGCCGGGCACGGCTCGATGCTGGTGTACGCGATGCTCCACTTCGCGGGCTTCGACGTGACGATGGACGACATCCGCTCGTTCCGGCAGTACGGGTCGAAGACGCCCGGTCACCCGGAATTCCACGACACGCCGGGCGTGGAGGCCACCACCGGACCGCTCGGCCAGGGCATCTCCAATGCGGTCGGGATGGCGCTGTCGCAGCGCATGCTCGCTGCCCGGATGAACGGAGGCGGGAACTTCCCCATCGACAACTTCATCTACGGGATCTGCAGCGACGGAGATCTGATGGAGGGCGTCGCGTCCGAGGCGTGCTCGCTCGCGGGTCACCTGAAGGTGGGGAACCTGATCTTCTTCTACGACGACAACCGGGTGTCGCTGGCGGGCCCCACCGACGTCACCTTCACGGACGACACGGACCAGCGGTTCCAGTCGTACGGCTGGCACGTCCAGCACGTCGACGACGGCAACGACGTGGAGGCGATCGACCGCGCCCTCGTCGCCGCCAAGGCGGATCCCCGGCCCTCGCTGATCCGGGTCCGGACCGTCATCGGCTACGGTTCGCCGCACAAGGCGAACACCGCCGAGGCGCACGGATCTCCCCTGGGCAAGGACGAGGTGAGGGCCACCAAGCAGAACCTCGGGTGGCCTCTCGAGCCCACCTTCCTCGTTCCGGACGAGGTGCGGCAGTTCTGGGCCGGCGTGATCGAGACCCGGAAGAAGGGCTACGAGGACTGGCAGCGGAAATTCGGCGAATGGCAGCGGGCGAATCCGCAGAAGGCCAGGCTCTGGAGCACGCAGACCGGGAAGCAGGTTCCGGACGATCTGCCGGAGCAGCTCGTGGCCGCCATCGCCACGCCGAATGCCCCCGAGTCCACCCGCAAGCACGGGCAGGCTGTCTTGCAGCGAGCCGCGCAGCTGGTGCCCGGGCTGGTGGGCGGTTCGGCCGACCTCGACCCCTCGACGTTCACGTACGTCAAGGACGGCGGCGACGTCGAGCCGGGGAACTACGGCGCGCGCAACATCCACTTCGGCGTGCGCGAGCACGGGATGGGAGCGGTGGCGAACGGGTTCGCGTACGACGGCTTCTTCATCCCCTACACCGCCACGTTCCTCCTCTTCGCGGACTACATGCGGCCGCCCATCCGGCTGGCGGCGCTGTCGAAGATCCAGACCGTGTTCGTCTTCACCCACGACTCCATCTTCCTCGGCGAGGACGGACCCACCCACCAGCCCATCGAGCAGCTCGCCTCGCTCCGCTGCATCCCGAACATCGAGGTCTGGCGTCCCGCCGACGGAGTGGAGACGGCGGCGTCCTGGGCGGCGGCCATCCGCCGCACCGACGGTCCGACCGCGTTCGCGTTCACCCGGCAGAAGGTCCCGGTCCTCCAGCGGAGCAGGCCGGCGAACGTGCGCGAGGCGCTGCGCGGCGCCTATGCTCTGAACGAGGTCCCGGATCCCGACCTGGTGATCATCGCCACCGGAAGCGAGGTGGCGACGGCGCAGGAAGCGATGCAGTTCCTCGACGGCTCGCTGCGGGTGCGGCTCGTCTCCATGCCCTGCGTCGAGCGCTTCCTGAAGTGGTCCGGCGACGAGCAGCGGGAGCTGATCCCGCACGGCAAGGCGAAGCTGGTCGCGGTCGAGGCAGCCGGCGGGCTGGACTGGTACCGGATCATCTCCGACGGCCTGATGGTGGGAATCGACCGCTTCGGCGCCAGCGCGCCGGAGAAGGCGCTGGCGGACGCGTATGATCTCACCCCCCGGAAGATCGCCGGGCGGATCTCGAAGTGGCTGGCCGAAGGCGCGCGCACGAACACCAGGTGAGGAGAGACGATGAAGCCCGCAGCGAGGTTGAACGAGTTCGGGCAGAGCGCCTGGCTGGACCTGATCGGGCGCAAGCTGATCCAGTCCGGCGAGCTTCTCCGGATGGTCGCGGAGGACGGGATCCGCGGCGTGACCGCGAACCCCGCCATCTTCGAGAAAGCGATCGTCGAGTCGGACGAGTATGACGATCAGCTGAAGGCGCTGATCGCCCAGGGGAAGAGCCCGCTGCAGATCTACGAGGCGATCGCGGTGGACGACGTCCGCGCCGCCTGCGACGTGTTCCGCCCCACCTTCGATCGCCTGAAGGGCGGCGACGGATTCGTCTCCCTGGAGGTCTCTCCGTACATCGCCCGCGACACCGGCGCGACGGTCGAGGAGGCGCAGCGCTTCTGGAAGGCAGTGGACCGCCCGAACCTGTTCATCAAGATCCCGGCGAATCCGGAAGGAATCCCCGCCATCCGGCAGGCCACCGCCAGGGGCATCAGCGTCAACATCACGCTGATCTTCAGCGTCCAGGTCTACGCCCAGGTGATCGAGGCGTATCTCGGAGGGCTCGAGGAGCGGGTCGCGAAGGGCCTTCCCATCTCGCAGATCCACAGCGTCGCGAGCTTCTTCGTCAGCCGCGTGGACAGCGCGGTCGACAAGCTGCTCGAGCAGAAAGGCGCGCGCGACCTGCTGGGCAAGATCGCCGTGGCGAACGCGAAGGAGGCGTACCAGGTCTATCTCAAGGCCATCGCTTCGCCGCGCTGGAAGGCTTTGGAGGCGAAGGGCGCCACCCGCCAGCGGCCGCTCTGGGCGTCCACCGGGACGAAGAACAAGGCGTACAGCGACGTGCTCTACGTGGAGCCGCTGATCGGCAAGGACACGGTGAACACGCTGCCGCTGCAGACGCTGCACGCGTTCAACGAGCACGGCAAGGTCGCCGCGACGGTCACCGAGGGGGTCGACGAGGCGCGGGCGCAGCTCGCCCGGCTCGCGCAGGTGGGGATCGATCTGGAGAAGGTCTGCGCGGAGCTCACCGTTCAGGGGCTCGATCTCTTCAGCAAGGCACTGGACGGCCTGTTGCACGCGATCGCCGCGCGCGCGGCCGCGGAGAACTTCGCCCGCAAGTCGCAGCTCCGCGAGAGCCTGGGCCGGCGCAAGGACGACGCAGCGAAGGGCCTGACCGACGCGCGCAACCAGAGGATGGGGGCGCGCCTCTGGGACCGGGACACCACGCTGTGGGGCGCCCAGAACGTCGCCAGCACCCGCCTCGGATGGCTGGAGGCGACGAAATTCGGGAAGGAGCAGGCGGCCGGGATCACCGCGTTCGCGAAGGAAGCGGCGAAGAAGTTCCGCCACTGCGTGCTCCTGGGCATGGGCGGTTCTTCGCTGGCCCCCGACGTGATCGCGCGGGTGCTGGGAAAGCGCGACGGCGGCCTCGACCTCCGCGTGCTCGACTCCACCGCTCCCGACGCGGTCCGCGCCGCGGTCGAAGGCTTCGATCTGGAGAAGACGCTCTTCCTCGTCAGCTCGAAGAGCGGCACCACCACCGAGGTGGATTCCTTCTACCGTCACTTCCGCAGCAGGGTCGGCGACGGCGGCCACTTCGTCGCGATCACGGATCCCGGGACCCCTCTCGAGAAGCGCGCCGCCGCCGAGGGGTTCCTGCGCACGTTCCTCAACCCAACCGACATCGGCGGCCGCTACAGCGCGCTCAGCTATTTCGGCCTCGTCCCCGCCGCGCTCCTCGGCCTCGACGTCGCCGAGCTGATCCGGCGCGCGGAAGAGGTGGCGCTCGCTTCGCACGCCCACGTGCCGTTGAAGGAGAACCTGGCGGTGCGCCTCGGCGCCATCGCCGCCGGCCTGGCCGAGAACGGCGCGGACAAGCTCACCTTCCTCTTCAGCAAGACGCTTGCGCCCCTCGGCGACTGGCTCGAGCAACTGGTCGCGGAGAGCACCGGCAAGCGGGGCCGCGGGATCATCCCCGTCGCGGGCGAGCCGCCCGGCGCCAAAGAGGCCTACGGCGACGACCGGCTCTTCGTCTCGCTCGCGCTCCAGAACGAGGCGCACGACATGAGCTGGCTCGCCGAGGCGGGGCAGCCGCTGATCCAGTGGAAGCTCTCGGCTCCAGGCGAGATCGCCGGCGAGTTCCTCCGCTGGGAGATCGCCACCGCGGTGATGGGCGCCGTGCTGGGCATCGATCCGTTCGACGAGCCGAACGTCGCCGAGAGCAAGGAGAAGACCAAGGCGCTGCTCTCCGCCGGCGCGCTTCCCCCGGAGGAACCGGCGCTCCGGTCGCAGGGGCTGGCCCTGTTCGCCTCCGCGGCGCACGCGCAGGTGCTGCGCAAGGCCGCGGGCACGCTGGGGAGCGCGGCCGCTGCTTCGCCGGCGGGCTGGATCGCCGCGCACCTCGCCCTCGGAGATCCCGGCGATTACGTCTCGCTGCAGCTCTATCTGCCTCCGGCCGACCAGGTGGCGGCGACGTTCCAGGGCGTGCAGGGCGAAATCCGCGACGCGACGCGGCTGGCCTGCACGGTGGGATTCGGGCCGCGGTTCCTCCACTCGACCGGCCAGCTGCACAAGGGCGGGCCGAACACCGGCGTCTTCCTGCAGGTGACGAGCGATGGCGGCAAGGACCTGCCGATCCCCGGCGTGCCGTACAGCTTCGGGACGCTGTTTGCGGCCCAGGCTCGCGGGGACCTGGAAGTGCTGCAGGCGCACGGCCGGCGCGCCCTTCGCGTGCACGTCGAGGAAGGCAACGACCCGGCGAAGGCGGTGGCGGCACTGCACGAGGCGATGAGGCTGCTTCCGCGGAGGTGAGATGCAGCTCGCGATGCTGGGCCTGGGCAGGATGGGCGGCAACATGGTGCAGCGCCTGCTCCAGGGCGGCCACAAGGTGGTGGCGTACGACGTCGATCCGCGCCGGGCCACCGCCCTGGTCGAGCTGGGGGCCACTCCTGCCCTCACGCTCGACGAGGTGATCGCCGCGCTGGCGCCGCCGCGCGTCTGCTGGTCGATGGTGCCCTCGGGGAAGATCACCGAAGAGCTGATCTCCTCGCTCTCCGCCCGGATGCAGAAGGGCGACATCATCGTCGACGGAGGCAACTCCAACTTCAAGGATTCGCAGCGGCGCGCCAAGGAGCTGGCGGAGCGCGGAATCCACTTCTGCGATGCCGGCACCAGCGGCGGGGTGTGGGGGCTGAAGAACGGGTACTGCCTGATGGTGGGGGGGACGAAGGAGGCGTACGCCACCATCGAGCCGGCGTTGAAGGCGCTGGCGCCCGAGGGCGGGCTGATGCACACCGGCCCGGCGGGCAGCGGGCATTTCGTGAAGATGGTCCACAACGGCATCGAGTACGGGCTGATGGCGGCGTACGCGGAGGGCTTCGAAATCCTCAAGACCTCGCCGTTCGGGCAGCTCGACCTTCCAGAGATCGCCGGGATCTGGCGATACGGCAGCGTGGTCCGCTCCTGGTTGCTCGAGCTGCTTCACGACGCGCTGGAGAAGGACCCCGGGCTCGACGGGCTGCGGGGGTACGTCGAGGACAGCGGCGAGGGGCGCTGGACGGTGCAGGCGGCGATCGATCAGAACGTCCCCGCGCCGGTGATCACCCTCGCGCTGCAGATGCGCATCGCCTCCCGCCAGGACCAGTCGTTCAGCGCCAAGGTGCAGGCCGCGCTGCGCAACGAGTTCGGCGGCCACGCGGTGAAGAAAGGCTGAAGACGTGCCGTACGCGCCGGAGCACGACGAGATCCCCAACCCGCTCCGGCCGGGGCTGCGCGCGGAGTCGGCGCCGGAGCCCTGCGCGATGGTGATCTTCGGCGGCAGTGGCGACCTGGCGCACCGCAAGCTGGTGCCCGCGCTCTACAACCTGGCGCTCGGCGCACACCTGCCGGCGGCGTTCGCCGTCATCGGCGTGTCCAAGACGCCCTACGCGCACGACGAGTACGCGCGCGAGATGCGCGAGGCGGTGGGCAAGTACTCCCGGACGCGGCCCGTCGACCCCGACGTGTGGCAGGACTTCGCCTCGGGCATCCGGTACGTGGCGGGCAGCTTCGACGACGCGGACACGTTCGCGCGGCTCCGGTCCCAGCTCGAGGAAGTGGACCGGTCGCGGGCCACCCGCCGCAACCGGCTCTACTACTTCGCCACTCCGCCCAGCGTCTTTCCCGTCCTCCTTCGCCAGCTCAAGGATGCGGGGCTGGTCCGTCCGCCCGGCGAGCCCGGGTTCACCCGGGTGGTGATCGAAAAGCCGTTCGGGCGCGACCTGGCCAGCGCCCGCGCGCTGAACCGGCTGGTGCTTTCGACCTGTGACGAGCGGCAGGTGTTCCGCATCGACCACTACCTCGGCAAGGAGACGGTCCAGAACATCCTCGTCTTCCGCTTCGGGAACTCGATCTTCGAGCCGATCTGGAATCGCCGCTACGTCGATCACGTGGAGATCACCGCGGGCGAGGAGCTGGGGATCGAAGGGCGCGGGCGCTACTACGAAGAGGCGGGCGTCCTGCGCGACATGATCCAGAACCACGTCCAGCAGCTGGTCTGCTTCTGCGCGATGGAGCCGCCGGTGGCCTTCGACGCCGATGCCGTCCGCGACGAGAAGATCAAGGTCCTCCGGGCCATCGAGCTGTTCGACACTCCCGAACAGGTGGCGCGCAACGTGGTGCTCGGGCAGTACATGGCCGGGAGCGTCGCCGGCGCCGACGTGCCCGGGTACCAGCACGAAAAGGACGTCGCGCAGCGCTCGCGCACGCCCACCTTCGTCGCGGCCCGGCTGAACATCCGATCCTGGCGCTGGGACGGAGTTCCTTTCTACGTCCGCTCGGGAAAACGGATGCCGAAGCGGACGACGGAGATCGCCATCCACTTCCGCCGCATCCCGCACCAGCTCTTCGACGAAGGCGCCACGCAGCCCAACGTGCTGATCATCCGCGTCCAGCCCCAGGAGGGCATCGCGCTGCGCTTCTCCGCAAAGGTGCCGGGGGAGCGCTACCGCCCCCGGATCGTGAGCATGGACTTCCGCTATGGGACGACCTTCGGCGCCGGCACGCCCGAGGCGTACGAGCGGCTCCTCCTCGACGCGCTGCGCGGGGACCAGACGCTGTTCACCCGCGCCGACGAGGTGGAGGCCGCCTGGAAGATCGTGGGCAGCATCCTCAAGGTGACCGAGAGCGCGGAGTTCCCGCCGCCGCACCCGTACACCGCGGGCACCTGGGGACCGGTCGCCGCGGACGAGCTGCTCGCGCGCGACGGCCGCGCGTGGAGGCGCCTGTGAGCGACGGACTGGGCGAGCCGATCTCCGCCGGCGCCTCGCAGCACTCGGGCGAGCTGACCCTGCGATTCGATCAGGCCATCGACCTCGGCCGGATCGATGCCGCGCTCCAGCAGGCGCGCGATCGCGGCGGCCAGGCGCCGGAGAGCGTGACCACGCTGAACCTGGTGGCGATCTACTTCACCGCCGCGCAGTACGAGCGGGCGCGCGCGGCGCTGGAGGCGGCGGGCACCCTGCATCCCTGCCGCCTGATCGTGCTGATCGCGGACGCGATGATCGATCAGGAGTCTCTCTCCGCGAGCGTCTCGGTGGTCCGGTCGGGCGGGGCGGTGACCCTGGAGCGCATCGTGCTCAGCGCCACCGGGCGGTCCGTGCGCCACCTCGAGTCGGCGATGATGGGGCTGCTCCGCCCCGACCTCCCGATGGTGGTGGTCTGGGGCGGCCGGCCGCTGGGGAATCTGTTGCAGCGGGTGGTGGACTCCGCCGATCGGATCATCACCGACTCCGGCGCGCGGCCGCCGAACTACCTCGCCGAGACGGCCGAGCTGTTGGCAAAAGGGGCTCCGATCGGCGATCTGGCCTGGGCGCGCATCTTCCCCTGGCAGTCGCTGGCGGCGGAGACGCTCGACGTCCCCAACCTGCGCGAGCACCGGGGCAACATCCGCAAGGCCCGCGTCGTCTGCGCGGGCGCCGTCGGCGCGGAGGGGCTGTTGCTCCTCGGATGGATGCAGTCGCGGATCAAGCGGCTG
>DASREU010000120.1:0-3607 GCA_035651935.1 Myxococcales bacterium
GCGATCGCGCCCGCGTCGATCGCCCGCGGATCCTGCCGGGCCGCTGCGGCGAAGTCGGCAAACGCAGGACCGAGCTGCCCGAGGGCGTGCTCGGCCTTGCCGCGCACCACCTGGACCTCCGCCTCGTGCGCCCGGGGCGTGTCCGCCAGGCGGTCCAGCTCGGTCAGCGCGGCGAGCGGCTCGCGCGCTTCGAGGTACGCCTCGGCGCGGGCGAGCGGGTCGACTTCTGCGCCGCGCGTGACCCGCTCTCCGGCGGCAGCGGCGATCAGCAGCAACCCGGCCGCTGCCCAGGCGGCGCGCTTGCGGCCGAACTCGAGGAACGATTCGGCCGCCACGCGCAGCCGGACCGAGCGCGCCGGGTCCGGCAGCCGGCGCAGCCGCGCGAGGGCCTGGCCACCATACGGCGCCGCCGGATCGTCGCCGCGCGTCACCCGCCGCAGCCGCATCCGGCCGCCGCCGTGCAGCGGCATCTCTCCGACGATCTCCGTCGGCGCCTCGCTCTTGCTCATCGAGAGATAGACCGCGTCCGTGAGCAGCACCTCGCCCGCTTCCGCGCGCGCCTCGGCCAGGTGGGCAAGCTGCATCGCCTCGCCGTGGACGTCGCCGCGCGAGCGCCGCACCTCGCCCTGGCTGAGCGCGATCCGCACCTCGATCCGCTCGCCCGGAGCCGCGCGCTCGTTCCACGCCGCGAGCCGGTCCTGCATCGCCATCGCGCAGAGCACGGCATCGGTCGGCGAAAGGAAGGCCGCGACCAGCGCGTCGCCGAGGCCCTTCAGCTTGCGTCCGCGGTACCCGCGCAGGACCGGCAAGAGGAGCGCGTCGTGCAGCGCCAGCATGCGCGCGTTTTCCTCGCGCGTCTGCTGGCTCGTCCGCGCGGTGAACCCCTTCATGTCCGACAGCAGCAGGACGAGGTTCTTCTCCGCCCGTTTCAAGGCAGCGCCCCCAGCCTCGCCAGGGCGAAGAATGCCGCCGCGACCGCCATCATCGCGGCGAGCCCCGCCCCGACGAAGACGCGCATCTTGTCGGGCAGCTTCGGCAGCGCCTCTTCCGCTTGCCGCGCAGCCGCGTGGGCCGCGGCGCGCAGGTGCCGCGAAACCTCGCCCTGCGGCTCGATGCCGTCGGGCGGAGGCAAGGGACCGAGGTCGGGCAGCGGCGAGAGGGCGCCCGCAAGCCGGAAGACGCGGACCGGTTCGGGCACGCCCTTGAGGGGCCGCTCCCCGGCGTCGTCGGCGCGGACCTCGGCGCGGTTCATCGAGAGCCAGACCGACTCGCCGAAGAGCACCTCGCCGGGACCGGCCAGCGCCTCGATGCGCGAGGCGATGTTCACCGGCTCTCCGAACACGTCGCCGCGCTCGAGGCGCACCTCGCCGAGGTGGATTCCCACCCGGGCCTGCAGCCGCTGCTCGGGCGGCATTCCCTGGTCGAAGCGCCGGACCCGGTCCCGCAGCGCCGCGGCGCAGAGCACCGCCCGGGTGGGCGAGTCGAAGGCGACCAGGAACGTTCCGCCGATCTGCTTGATCCGGCGCCCGCCGAACTTGCGGAACGCGGGATCGACCAGGGCCGCGTGCAAGCGCAGCATCCGCTGGGACTCCTCCCAGGTGATGGCGCCGAGCCGCTCCGCGTACCCGCAGAGGCCCGCGAACACGATGGCCAGGTTGCGCGATCTCACGTGGCACAAGGTAGGTAGCGGTCGCCTGTGGGGAACCCCGGACCGGCGAAGGGCTATCTACGTTTGGACAGCGGAGCGACCGGCGCCGTCGGCGACCAGGTCCACGAGGGGTGGCGGCCCATCGCGTAGTTCAGGTTCCATTCGCTCTTGAACAGGGCGATGGGGTTCTGATCGCGGTCTTCGACGCAGAGGGCGTCCACCTCGGCCTCGAAGCGGCCGGGATCGAAGTCCGCGCCGTCGACCCAGCGGGCGGTCTGGTACGGAAGCCGGTCGAGCGAAAGGTCCGCGCCGTATTCGTGCAGGAGCCGATACTGCAAGACCTCCAGTTGCAGCGCGCCGACCGCCCCGACGATGGGATCGCGCATCCCGCCGCCCCGGGCGTGGAAGATCTGGATGGCGCCTTCCTGCGAAAGCTGCTCGAGGCCTTTCTCGAACTGCTTGCGCTTGAGGGCGTCCTTGGCCCGGACGCGGGCGAAGATCTCGGGGGAGAAGCGGGGAAGCTCGGCGTACTCGAACGCCGTCTCCTCGGCGAGGGTATCCCCGATCCGCAGGACGCCGGTGTCGAACAGGCCGACCACGTCGCCCGGCCACGCCTCCTCGATCACGTGCCGCTCGGCCCCGAAGAGCTGGTGGGGCATGGAGAGGCGGATGGGCTTCTCTTCGCGCGGCAGCCGCACGTCCATCCCCCGGAAGAACCGCCCCGAGCAGACGCGCAGGAATGCCAGCCGGTCGCGGTGGGCCGGGTCCATGTTCGCCTGGATCTTGAAGATGAATCCGGAGAAGCGGGGCTCGGCGGGATCCACCGGCTTGCCGTCCACGCGCAGCCGGGGGCCGGGCGGCGGCGCGAGGCGCACGAAGGCGTCGAGAAACTCGTCGACCCCCACCTCGGTCATCGCGGAGCCGAAGAACGCCGGGGACAGTTCACCAGCGAGCACTTTCTCGCGGTCGAAGGGATCGCCGGCCGCCTCGAGAAGCTCGACCTCCTCCCGCACCTTGTCCGGCACCGCCCCCTCGACGGGGCGGCGCTGCCAGCGCTCGTCGAAGAGCTGCACCACGCCCTTGAAGTCCTGGCCCTGGCCGAGCGGCCAGGTGATCGGGCAGGTGCGGATGCCGAGCACCTCCTCCACCTCGTGCAGGTTGTCGAACGGCTCTCGCCCGAGGCGGTCGAGCTTGTTCACGAAGGTGAAGATGGGAATGCCGCGCCGGCGGCAGACCTGGAAGAGCTTGCGGGTCTGCGCCTCGACGCCCTTGGCGCTGTCGATCAGCATCACCGCCGCATCGGCGGCCGCCAGCGTCCGGTAGGTGTCCTCGGAGAAATCCTGGTGGCCCGGAGTGTCCAGCAGGTTCAGCCGGAAGCCCTGGTGGTCGAACTGCAGCACCGAGCTGGTGACGGAGATCCCGCGCTGCCTCTCCAGCTCCATCCAGTCGGAGGTGACGTGCCGCTGCGCGCCGCGAGCCTTGACCGCCCCGGCGAGATGGATCGCTCCGCCGTGGAGAAGGAGCTTCTCCGTGAGCGTGGTCTTGCCGGCGTCGGGATGCGAGATGATCGCAAACGTCCGCCTCCGCGAGATCTCCGCCCGTAGTTTCTGCTCATCCATCCGGGAGTGGTGGACCTGACCGGGATCGAACCGGTGACCTCTAGAGTGCGATTCTAGCGCTCTCCCAGCTGAGCTACAGGCCCACTTGCGTGCGAAAAACGTCGGCGGGAGGGGGAGATCCGTCCGCGAGGGCGGGGCTTGTACCGTTGCGGCCCACCGGTGTCAAGGACAGCTTGACGGGAGCACGGTGGCGGGGGAGAGAGGGGCGCATGGGTATCCTGATCGTCGCGGTGGTGGCGACGGCGGTGGGATTTCTGCTGATCCTCCTCATCGGTCGCGGCCAGCCGATCTCGCCCGCGGCGCCGGAGAACCTCGCTCGCGACGGGCACGGCGCGATGAC
>DASREU010000121.1:0-10444 GCA_035651935.1 Myxococcales bacterium
CCGGCAGCGCGCAACCGCAGCAAGAGAGCGCCAGGAGCGCGCGGTTCACCCGGAGAGCCCTGGAAACGTGTCGCGCAGGCCGTCGAACATGAACTGCACGGCGATGGCGCCGATGATCAGGCCGATCACGCGGTTCATCACGCTCAGGCCGGTGACGCCGAGCAGGCGCGAGATCCGATCGGCGGCGACCAGCATCGCGTAGCTCGCCACGCAGGTGAGGGCGATGGAGAGGATCACCGGGATCGCGAACGCCTTGCGGCCCGCCTTCGCCATCAGGGTGGTGACGGTGGCGATCGAGCCGGGCCCGGCGAGCAGCGGGATGGCGAGGGGGAAGATGGCGACGTCCTCCTTCTCCGCCCCCTCGCGCTCCTCCTCCGGCGTCATCCGCGTGCGCTGCGGCTGCGCGCGGAGCATCTCGATGGAAGTGAGGAGGAGCAGGACGCCGCCCGCCACCTTGAAGGCGCCGAGCGTGATTCCGAACACCTTGAAGATCAGCGTGCCGGCCACGGCGAAGGTGGTGAGCACGAGGAAGGCGGCGACGGAAGCCCGCCGCGCCATGTCGCGCCGCTTTTCGGGCGAGTCTCTGGCGGTCATCGCCATGAAGACGGGGATCGCGCCCATCGGATCCACCACGAAGAAGATCGCCGAAAGGGACAGCAGGCTGAAGCTGAGCCACTCCTTCATCATGCGAAGCGCCGCCGGCTGTTCACCTTCGACGCTGTGTACCATCCTTTGCTTTCCGGCGCGCCCCACCGTCGCTACCATCAGAGAGGTGGAGGAAGCGACGTACCGGGAGCTGGTGGAGAACGCCAGCGACATCATCTATGCGCACGACCTCGAGGGCCGGTTCATCTGGGTGAACCGGGCCTGCGAGCGGATGACCGGCTACACGCGCGAGGAGATCCTCCGGATGCGGATCTGGGACCTGGTGGCCCCGGAGTACCGCGAGGCGATGGAGAAGGACGTCTCCGCGGAGATGCGCACCCTGGAAGTCGAGCTGGTGGCAAAGGACGGCCACCGCATCCCGGTGGAGGTGAAGAGCCGCCTGGTGCACCGCGGGCAGATGCCGGTGGCGGTCCAGGGCATCGCGCGCGACGTCACCGAGCGACGGCAGGCCGCGGAGGCGATGCGCGAGAGCGAGGAGCGGTACGCGCTCGCGGCGCTGGGCAGCAACGACGGCCTGTGGGACTGGGACCTGCGGGCGAACCGGGTCTTCTTCAGCGCGCGCTGGAAGGAGCAGCTCGGGGCGAAGGACGCGGAGATCGGCGACGATCCCGACCAGTGGTTCGACCGGGTGCACCCCGACGATCGCGAGCGGCTGTTCAGCGAGCTCGCGCTCCACCTGGAAGGGCGCACCCCGCACGTGGAAGTCGAGTACCGGGTCCGCCACTTCGACGGAAGCTGGCGCTGGATGCTGGTGCGCGGGGCTGCGGTGCGGGACGCCGCGGGCAAGGCGTACCGCGTGGCGGGGTCGCAGACCGACATCACCGCGCGCAAGCTGGCGGAGGAGAAGCTGATCTACGACGCGCTCCACGACGGCCTCACCGGGCTGCCGAACCGCTCGCTGTTCATGGACCGCCTGGGGCAGGCGCTCGCGTTCCGAAGGCGGCGCGAGGACTACCGATTCGCGGTGCTGCTCCTCGACGTCGATCGGTTCAAGACCGTCAACGAGAGCCTCGGGCACACCCAGGGCGACGCGCTCCTGGTTCAGGTGGCGCACCGCCTGCGCGAAATCGCCCGGCCCGGCGACACGGTGGCGCGGCTCGGCGGCGACGAATTCGCGGTCCTGCTGGAGGACTTCTCCGACCCGGAGGAGCCCGTGCGCGCCGCGGAGCGGGCGCAGGACGCGCTCTCCGCGCCCTACGATCTGGACGGCACCGAGGTGTTCGCCACCGCCTCCGTCGGCGTGGCCGCCGGATCGCGCGCCTATTCGCACCCGGAAGAGCTGCTGCGCGATGCCGACGCGGCCATGTACCGCGCCAAGGATCTCGGGCGCGCGCGCCACGCGGTCTTCGATCCCTCGATGCACGCGCACGCCCGGGCGCAGCTCCAGCTCGACACCGACCTGCGCCGGGCCATCGAGCGCGAAGAGCTAAGGCTCCGCTACCAGCCGGTGGTCTCGCTCGCGACGGGACAGATCTGCGGGTGCGAGGCGCTGATCTTCTGGGAGCATCCCGCGAGGGGAGAGATCCCGCCAGGCGACTTCATTCCCGCCGCCGAGGAGACGGGCCTGATCGTTCCCATCGGCCGCTGGGCGATGACGCAGGCCTGCCTGGATGCGCGGTCCTGGAACGACGCGCTCCCCGGCGGAGCGGGGGTGTCCGTCAGCGTCAATCTCAGCGCGCGCCAGCTGCTCCGCCCGGAGCTGCTCGACGACGTGCGCGGCGCGCTCGCCCGCAGCGGTCTCGCCGCCCGCAAGCTGCGCCTGGAGGTGACGGAGAGCGTGATCATGGAGCACGCCGGCCCCGCCGCCCTGCTGCTCAACCAGCTCAAGGCGCTCTCGGTGGGGCTGTTGCTCGACGATTTCGGGACCGGATACTCGTCGCTCAGCTACCTGCACAACTTCCGCTTCGACACCCTGAAGATCGACCGCAGCTTCGTGGCCCGGCTGGAGACCTCGGCGAAGGAGGTCGAGATCGTGCGCACCATCGTCAGCCTCGCGCGCGCCCTGCAGATGGAGGTGGTCGCCGAAGGGGTGGAGAACGCCGCGCAGGCGCAGCAGCTCCGGGACCTGCACGTCGATTCCGCGCAGGGCTACTGGTTCTCGCGGGCGCTGGGAGCAAAGGCGTTCCTCGAGCTGCTGCTCGCCCGCAAGACGTACCCGCTCCGGCCGGCGCAGGCGGAAACGCTCCATTGAGCGGCGCCTTGGCGCATCCCGGGCGTTCCTCGCCGGGCGGCCTGTGATAGGACGCGCGGCATGGCGGCCCCGAACCCGTCGCTCGCGGAGGAGCTGAAGAGCCTCCGGATCGATCGCGCTCCCGAGAAGCGCGGCATCCCGCGCTGGCTCTTGCCGGCGCTGGCGGTGCTCGCCATCGCCGCCCTGGGGCTGATCGCCTGGAGGACTCTGGGCAGCCGCCTGTTTGCTCCCGAAGTGGAGACGGCGACGGTGGCGCTGATCACCCCGGCGCAGGGGGCGCAGCTGCTGGTGGCCACCGGCTACGTGGTGCCGCAGCGCAAGGCGAACATCTCGCCGCGCATCGGCGGCCGGGTGGCGAAGATCTTCGTCGAGGACGGCACGGTGGTGAAGGCCGGGCAGGTGATCGCCGTGCTCGAGGACGCCGACTACCGGGCGCAGCTCGCGCAGGCGCAGGCCGATCTCAAGTCGGCGCAGGCGAGGGAGACGCGGGCCCAGGTCGAGTTGCGGGACGCGCAGCGCCAGTACGACCGGGAGGAGATCGTCCAGCGCAAGGGCGTCTCCACCCCGGCGGCGCTCGACGCCGCCAGCGCGCGCCTCGAAGGCGCGAAGGCGAACCGCGCTGCGGCGGAAGCGGACGTGGGAGCGGCGAGGGCGCGGGTGGACGTCGCGCGCGTGAACCTCGAGAACTGCTACGTGCGCGCTCCCTTCTCCGGGCGGATCACCCAGAAGCTCACCGACATCGGGGAGATCGTCTTCGGCTTCACCAGCGCGGGGAATGCGGGAAACGGCGGCATCGCCTCGCTGGCGGACTTCGACACCCTCCAGGTGGAGGCCGACGTCTCCGAGTCGCAGGTGGCGAAGCTGACCATCGGCACCCCGGCGGAGATCGTGCTCGACGCGTTTCCCGATCACCGGTACCGCGGCAAGGTCGCCGAGGTGCGGCCCCGCGTCGACCGGGCGAAGGCGACGGTGACGGTGAAGGTCGCGTTCGTGGACGAAGCGAAGGACGTGCTGCCCGACATGGGCGCGAAGGTGACGTTCCTCACCCGGCCGCTGGACCAGGCGGCGCAGAACGCGCCCCCGACTCCGGCGATCGCGCCGGACGCGGTGGTCGATCGAGGCGAGACGAAGGCGGTGTTCGTGCTGCAGGCGAACGAGACGGTGAAGACGGTGCCGGTGGTCACCGGCGCGCCGCTGGGGAATCTGCTGGTGCTCCGGCAAGGCCCGCCCCCCGGGACTCGGGTGGTGCGCGCGCCTCCGCCCGGGCTGAAGGACGGCATGCGCGTGAAGGAGAAACAGTGATGGCCGAGACGATCCCCGTGCCCCGGACGACGACGTCGATCGTGGAGATCCGCGGGCTGCGCAAGGTGTACCGGCGCGACCGGCAGGAAGTGACCGTGCTCGACGGGATCGATCTCGACGTTCCCGACGGCGCGTTCGAGGCGCTGATGGGGCCCTCGGGTTCCGGGAAGACCACGCTCCTCAACCTGATCGCCGGCATCGACCAGCCGACCAGCGGGTCGATCCGGGTGGCCGGGGCGAACCTCGCGAGCCTGGGAGAGACGGCGCGGGCGCGGTGGCGGGCGCAGACCATCGGCTTCATCTTCCAGTTCTACAACCTGATGCCGGTGTTGACCGCGGCGGAGAACGTCGAGCTTCCGCTCCTGCTCACGGGGTTGCGGCACGCGGAGCGCAAGCGGCGCGTGGAGGTCGCCCTCAAGCTCGTCGACCTGCAGGACCGGATGGACCACACCCCGCGCCAGCTCTCCGGCGGTCAGCAGCAGCGGGTGGCCATCGCCCGCGCGATCGTGGCGGATCCGAAGATCATCGTCGCCGACGAGCCCACCGGCGATCTCGATCGCAAGAGCGCCGAGGAGGTGCTCTCGCTGTTGCGCACTCTCAACGAGACCCTGGGAAAGACCGTGCTGATGGTCACCCACGATCCGCACGCGGCCGAGGCTGCCAAGGTGCGCCGCCGCCTGGACAAGGGACAGCTCACGTGACGCTCCCCGGCCTGACGCTGCGCAACGCGTTCTTGCGCAACAAGACGCGCGCGATCCTCACCATCTTCGGCGTGGTGCTCTCCGCGGTGGCCTTCCTCTTCCTGCGCACCGTGCTGACCGCCTGGTACGCCAGCGCGGAGGCGTCCAGCGCCGATCGGGTGGTGACGCGCAACGCGATCTCGCTGATCAATCCGCTGCCGCTGAGCTACGCCGCGCGCATCGCCCAGGTCCCCGGCGTGACCAAGGTGACCTGGAGCAACTGGTTCGGCGGCATCTACAAGGACCGCAAGAACTTCTTCGCCCAGTTCGCCATCGACGGGCCCAGCGCGCTGGAGGTCTTCAGCATCCGGTTCCTGAAGGGATCGAAGCAGGACTTCCTCGCCGACCGCAACTCCTGCCTGGTGGGAAAGGGACTGGCCGAGAAGTACGGGTGGAAGGTCGGCGACTCCATTCCGCTCTTCAGCGAGATCTATCCGGGCGACTGGAAGTTCCGGGTGGCGGGGATCATCGAGGGCACCGACGACGAGAGCGTCGCCAACGTCATGTACTTCCACTGGGCGCGTCTCAACGAGGCGTTGCCGGCGCGGCTCAAGGACAGCGTCGGCCTCTTCACCGCCACCGTGGCGAACGCGAGCGAGTCGCCGCGCGTGATTCGCGACATCGACGCCCTCTTCGCCAACAGCGACAACGAGACGCACACCGAGACGGAGAAGGCGTTCCGCCTCTCCTTCGTCGTCGGCTCCGGCGCCATCCTCTCCGCCCTGGAGACGGCGAGCGGCGTGATCCTCGTGATCATGGCGCTGATCCTGGGCAACACGCTGGCGATGGGGTTGCGCGAGCGCATCCCGGAGGTCGGCGCGATGCGCGCCATCGGCTTCTTGCCCCGGCACGTGCGCAATCTCGCTCTCGGCGAGGGCGCGCTGCTCGGCGGCGTCGGGGGGCTTCTCGGGGTGCTCGTCGCCCGGCCCATCCTCAGCGGATTCGGACGCGCGATGGCGCAGTTCGGCTTCCTGAGCAATGTCGGCTTCAAGCTCTCCACCGGCATCGCCACCGTGCTGGTGGCGGCGGCGATCGGCGCGGCGGCGAGCGCGTTTCCCGCGGCGCAGGCGGCGCGGCTCGCCATCGTCGACGCGCTGCGGAGGCAGGAATGATCCCGCTCTCCTACAACGTGCGCTCGATCCTGCGCCGGCGCTTCTCCGCCTTTGCCACCGCGTTCGGGCTCGGGCTGGTGGTCTTCGTCTTCGCCGCCGTCCTGATGCTCGCCCGCGGGGTGGAGGACACGCTCCGGTCGACGGGCGTGCGGGAGAACGCGATCCTCCTGCGCAAGGGCTCCACCTCCGAGCTGACCAGCGGCCTGCCGCGCGAGGCGGCGAAGACGTTCGCAGCCGATCCGGCGGTGGCGGTGGAGGGCGGCAAGCAGGTCGCCTCGCCGGAGCTGTTCGTCATCTTCCAGCTCCAGCGCGTCGACAAATCCGGCACCGCGAACGTGGGCATCCGGGGGGTCACCCGGGACGGCTGGGACCTGTTGCGCTCGAAGAGCATCCGGCTGATCGACGGCCGGCTTCCGCAGTGGGCGACGAGCGAGATCATGGTCGGCCGCGCCGCGCGCGGCCGTTACGCGGGCGCGGAGATCGGACAGAGCATCACCATCGCCCGCAGGCAGTGGCAGGTGGTGGGGATCTTCGACGCAGGCGGGGCGGCGTTCGACAGCGAGATCTGGGCGGACGCCGACCAGATCATCGACGCCTCGCACCGCACCGGGTATTCGACGATGACCGTCCGGCTGCGGAGCCCGGGCGACCTCGAGAGCCTGCGCGCCACGGTGGACTCCGACCCGCGCTGGAACCTGGAAGCGAAGCGCGAGGATCGCTTCTACGAGGAAGCGTCCGGGCAGCTCGCGACCTTCATCCGCGTGCTGGGGACCGCGATCTCCATCTTCTTCTCCTTCGGCGCGACGCTGGGGGCGATGATCACCATGTACGCGCAGGTCGCTTCCCGCGTGCGCGAGGTGGGCACGCTCCGGGCGCTCGGCTTCCGGCGTCGCTCGGTGCTGGGGAGCTTCCTCCTGGAGAGCCTGATCCTCTCGCTCCTCGGAGCCGTCGCCGGTTGCGTGTTCGCCTCGTTGCTGGCGGCGACCAGCTTCACCACCACCAACTGGTCCTCCTTCACCGAGATCAAGTTCCGCTTCCACTTCGCCCCGGAGATCGCCCTGAAGGCGACCCTCTTCGCCGTCGCGATGGGCCTGCTCGGCGGCCTGTTGCCGGCGGCGCGCGCCGCGCGCCTGCAGATCGCGGAGGCGGTGAAGGGATGAAGACGCGCGCGGAGGCCCTCGCCCTCCTCCACGAGTTCACCGCCTCGGACGCGCTCCGCAAGCACGCGCGCGGAGTGGAAGAGGCGATGCGCGCGTACGCGCGCTGGTTCGAGGTGGCCGATCCCGCGGAGATCGAGAAGTGGGGCATCGTCGGCCTGCTCCACGACTTCGATTACGAGCAGAACCCCACGGAAGAGACGCACCTCCACGTCGGCACGCGGGTGCTCCGCGACCGCGGCTGGCCCGAGGAGGTGATCGACGCGGTCGCGTCGCACGCCGACTACATGAAGATCCCGCGCGACACGCCCCTGAAGAAGGCGATCTACGCCTGCGACGAGGCGGTGGGCTTCATCGGCGCCTGCGCCAAGGTGCGCCCGACGAAGAAGATCGCCGACCTTCCAGCGGAGTCGGTGGTGAAGAAGCTGAAGGACAAGGCCTTCGCGCGCAGCGTCGATCGCAGCTACGTCTACGGCGGCGCGGACGCCCTGGGGCGCCCCCTCGTCGAGCACATCGCCTTCCTCATCGAATCGCTGAAGCCGATCGCGGACGAGATCGGCCTCTAGAGATCCGGAGAGATCCGGGGACACCATACGTAATTTGCCGTACCAGCCACGGTTGGCAACGGCGAATTACGTATGGTGTCCCCATGCTGTGGCCCCGCTGGATCTGGCTGCGCGCGCTCGGGCTGATCTTCCTCTCGGCCTTCTACTCGCTCGCCTTTCAGATCACCGGTCTCAACGGCACTCGCGGCATCCTTCCCGCCGGTGAATACCTGGCCGAGCTGCGCGGCGCCTTCGGCCTCTCGCGTGCTCTCTGGACGGCGCCGACGCTCTTCTGGATCAGCGCCAGCGATCCCGCTCTCCTCGCGGTCACCTTCCTGGGCGCCGCCGCTTCGGTGCTGCTGGTGCTCAACGTCGCCCCGAGGATCAGCCTCGCCGCCGCGTCGGTCTGCTTCCTCTCCTTCATCGGCTCCGCCCAGGACTTCGCCAGCTACCAGTCCGACGGGATGCTGCTCGAGGCCGCATTCCTCTCGCTCTTCCTGGCTCCGCGCGGGCTGCGGCCCGGGCTCGGCGCGAGCGACCCTCCTTCGCATCTCGCCGTCTTCCTCCTCGTCTGGGAATGGTTCCGGATCTACTTCGAGTCGGGAGTGGTCAAGATCCTCTCCGGAGATCCGCAGTGGCGCGCGCTCACCGCCATGGATCACTATTACGAGAACGGTCCTCTCCCCAGCTTCATCGGCTGGTACGTCCAGCAGCGGCTCCCGCACGGCTTCCACGTGTTCACCGCCGCGCTCACCCTCGTGTTCGAGCTGGGGATCGTCTGGCTCGCGTTCCTGCCCCGCCGCTTCCGGATCGCCTGCTTCTGCCTCGTCGCTCCGTTCCAGGCCGCGATCATCCTCACCGCCAACTACGCGTTCCTCAACTACCTCGTGCTCTGCCTCGGCATCCTGCTCCTGGACGACCGCTTCCTGCGGCTCCGCGCGCCCGAGGCGCCGCCCGGGCCCGCCTCCTGGCCGGCGCGGGTCGCGCTCGGGTGGATCCTGTACGCGAGCATCGCGATCGCTCCCGGGATCGCGCATCGCCTGCCGGCGCCGCTGCTCTGGCCCGCGGTGGTGCTGGAGCCGTTCCGCATCGCCAACCGGTACGGCTTGTTCGCGGTGATGACGACGGAGCGCTACGAGATCGAGTTCCAGGGATCGCGCGACGGGGCGCACTGGACCGCGTACCCCTTCCGCTACAAGCCGCAGGACCCGATGCAGGCGCCCGGGATCTATGCGCCGTACCAGCCGCGCTTCGAGTGGAATCTCTGGTTTGCCTCTCTCGGCCACTGGCGCGCAAATCCCTGGGTGGTGCGCACCGAGCTGCGGCTCCTGGAAGGCTCGCCGCCGGTGTTGCGGCTGTTCGCCTCCGATCCCTTCGCCGGAGAGCCCCCGGCGTACGTGCGCGCGGTGAAGTGGCAGTACTGGTTCACCACTCCGGAAGAGAAGCGCGCGACGGGCGCCTGGTGGAGACGCGAGGAACGCGGCCTCTATGCGCCGGAGCTGCACATCGGGATCGCCGGGATCGAGGCCGTGGGCACGCCGCCCTGATCCGGAATAATCCCGCGGCTCCTTCCATCCCCATCGCTACGCTGCGCATCCAGCGCAGCCGAGGGTGCGGAGTGGAACTGCGTCGGGTCTGCCCGGTGCGCTCCGCGGGAGACCCGAAATGAGCCAGCATTCCGCGAGCTGCTTCTGCGGCAAGGTGAAGTTCACGGTATCCGGTGAGCCCAAGGCGGCGGGCTACTGCCACTGCTCCGATTGCCGCTCCTGGGCCGCGGCGCCCGTGAACGCCTTCACGCTGTGGGAGCCCGCGTCGGTGAAGATGACCCGCGGCGAGGACCAGGTCGGGGTCTACAACAAGAGCGAGAAGAGCTTCCGCAAGTTCTGCAAGGCGTGCGGCGGGCATCTGATGACGGTCCATCCGCACTGGAACCTGGTCGACGTGTATGCCGCGTCGATCCCCGATTTCTCCTTCAAGCCCGGCGTGCACGTGCACTACCGGGAAACCGTGCTGCCGATGAAGGACGGGCTGCCGAAGATGAAGGACCTGCCCAGCGAGATGGGCGGCTCCGGCGCCCTGTTGCCGGAATAGGAGCGGCCGCTCGGTTCATCTCCGGGGTACGCCGCGCGCTCCGCGCGACGGATCGAGGAGGGGAGATGAACCGGATGCCTGGAATGTCTGTGCTCGGCGTGGGTGCTCCATGAGGACCCGCAACCTGCTCACGGGAGCCTTCCTGCTCCTTGCGCTGCTCACCGAAGGAGCCATCGCCCTTTCCGGGTATGGCGACAGAAGCTCCGTCACCGTCCTCGCGCGCGGCCCCGCCGGTCTGCGGATCGAGGGGAAGGGATCGGAAGTCTCCATCGCGGAAGACGGCGCGGCGCTGACGTTCACGGTGCCGCTTGCGCCCCTCGACACCGGGATGGGCCTTCGCGATCTGCAGATGCGCGAGATCCTGGAGGCGGAAAAGTACCCGGCCGCGGTCCTGCGCGTCGCCCGGACGTCGCTGAGCTTTCCCCACGAGCACCAGGTGACGGAGGAAACGGTCGACGGCGAGTTGACGCTGCACGGCCAGTCGCGCCCGGTGAAAGTGCACTACCGCGCCGAGCTCGCCGGAAGCGACGTCACCCGGGTGAGCGGCTCGTTGCAGCTCGATATCCGCGACTTCGACATCAAGGCGCCCTCGTACCTGGGAATGACGGTGGCCCCGAAGATCGAGGTGAGGGTCGAGCTG
>DASREU010000122.1:0-2687 GCA_035651935.1 Myxococcales bacterium
CCGATTTCTTACCGGCGGCCTTCCGGAACGGGTGGCTGGCGTTCGACAACGGCGCCGAGCGGCGGCGGCTCGTGAGTTTTCCGACCGCGTGGGAAAGCCTGTCGGCATCCGAGCTGTGCGCGCTCCTGGAGTCTGCCGAGCGCGTCGACCCGCACCGGCGGTTGCACGTGCCGGTCAAGCCGATCGACCAGGGCGACGGCCCTGCACCGCCGGGATCGACGTCGATACCTTAGCGGCATGCCTGACATCTCCCTCGATCCAAAGACCACGGCGCTCGTCGTGATCGACCTTCAGCGCGGCATCGCTGGCGCGCAGACTGTCCCCCACGCCGCCGGCGACGTCGTCGCGCGCTCGGCGCAGCTCGCCGGCGCCTTCCGCGCGGCGGGCGCGCTCGTCGTGCTCGTTCACGTCGACCTGGGCCCCGGCGGCGCGCTCTTCCCGAAAGGGATCGCCGACGTTCCGCGCCCGGCGATGCAGATTCCGCCCAACTTCGCCGAGATCGTGCCCGAGATGGGGCCGAAGGAGCGCGACGTGGTGGTAAAGAAGCATCAGCCGAGCGCGTTCTTCGGCACCGACCTCGAGGTCCAGCTCCGCCGCCGCGGCATCCAGACGATCGTGCTCTGCGGCATCGCCACGAACATCGGCGTGGAGTCGACGGCGCGCACCGGGTACGAGCACGGCTTCAACCTCGTCTTCGCGAGCGATGCAATGGCGGGGCGGGATGCGGAGCTGCACGACATGGCGGTACGGAAATACTTCCCGACGATCGGGCGGGTGAGGACGACAGCCGAGCTGCTCGGGGCGTTTGCGGGGTAGCGAGCAGGGACGGGTCTCGGTGTCGTGCGGATCACTAGTTAATGACGGTCAGCCGAGCCGAGAGCGGGCCAGCCTTCGAGCCGGCCAGCTAGCCAGCCCCAACCGAGCCTGTGCCGTGTGGGCGACCCGTTCATCCTGAGGAGCGAAGCGACGAAGGATTGCTCACCGTGGACAGCGATCCCTCGCTGCGCTCGGGATGACGGAAGGCTTTAGGTCATCCTAGTATCTGAGGAAAAGAGTAAGTTCCCGGCGTTCACTGGGAGTGCGACAGCCCGTTCATCCTGTGGACCACCGCGTTCCGTCGGTGAGTCCGTTCCTCAGCGCGGGCGTCGCACTCCATGCCGGGATCGTGAGAGCTCGAACAGTTGGCAGGGCGAGACGACTCCATCGCGAGCGCTTAGCCCGCATGCGCTAGGCCGAGCGCGGCGATCCCTCCTTGTTCCTCGCTGCGAGCGGAGTGCGATGCCAGCGGTCTCTGGGTTCTCTGTTGGGATTGATGTCGCGAAGGACACGTTAGTCGTGGCCGTCCAGCCCCTCCTCGTCGGCCTGGACCCGTGGACCGTCGCGAATACCCCGAGCGGGATCGACGCGCTCGCGAGGCGCCTCCTCACGCTGGGCGGCGCCGGGGGAGGCGGGGTGACGTGTGTGGTGCTCGAAGCGACGGGGGGCTACGAGCGGACGTGCGCCGCGGCGCTCGCGACGGCGGGCCTCCCGGTTGCCCTGGTCAATCCGCGCCAGGTGCGCGCCTTCGCCAAGGCGACGGGCCAACGCGCGAAGACGGACCGGCTCGATGCGGCGGTGCTCGCCCTGTTCGCCGAACGCGTGCGCCCGCCGGTGCGGCCGCTCCCCGACGACGCGCAGGCCGATCTCGCGGCGCTGCTCCTTCGGCGGCGGCAGCTCACCGAGATGCTCGTCGCGGAGAAGCATCGCGTCCCGCTCGCGCGGACGATGGTGCGGCCCAGTCTCGAGAAGCACATCGCCTATCTCGAGCGCGAGCTGCGGGACGCCGATAGCGATCTCGGCGCCGCGGTCGAAGCGAGCCCCCTGTGGCGCGCCCAGGAGGATCTCTTACGCTCCGTGCCGGGCATCGGGCCGGTCGCATCGCGCACGCTCCTCGCCGAGTTGCCCGAGTTGGGGCAGCTCTCGCGCCGCGCGATCGCCGCGCTCGTCGGCGTCGCGCCGGTGGCGCACGACAGCGGGGCGATGCGCGGGAAGCGCGCGATTGCCGGGGGCCGCGCCGCCGTGCGCACGGTGCTCTACATGGCGACGCTCGTCGCGACCCGCTGCAATCCCGTGATTCACGCGCACTATCAGCACTTGCTGGCCGCCGGCAAAGCGAAGAAAGTCGCCCTCGTGGCGTGCATGCGAAAACTCCTCACCATCCTGAACGCCATGCTGCGCGATCAGCGCCGCTGGTGTTCGCTTCCCACCTCGGCGGCGGTATGAAATCAAGACAGTTGCTGAGGAGCGAAGCCAGCCCCCGCGGTCATCCTGAGGGAGCGCAGCGACCGAAGGATCTCTCAGCGACGAAAGAGATCCTTCGCTTCGCTCAGGATGCCTTCCTTGCGGATGACCGCCTTTGCATCACCCCGGCCCTGTCTTCATGTCCGGCGAGATCTTCGAGCTGATCTGCAAGTTGAAGTTGTTCGGCGTCCGCGTGTGGAAGCTCTTGTACGTCGACGTGTGAATGTCCTGCTCCGATGCCGGCGAGCTGGCGATCGAGCCGGTGTCGACCTGCGCCTGCAGCCCGCGCGCGCAAAGTGCTTCGTACACTTTGTCCGGATCGAACGGCGTGATGCCGAACGAGATGTGGTCCATCTGCGACGTGCGATGCTCCGGCATCTGGAAGTTCGGCGCGAGCGCGTTGCCGC
>DASREU010000123.1:0-5528 GCA_035651935.1 Myxococcales bacterium
TACCTGAAGACGTACGCCGTCGGCTTCACCGTCTACTGGCAGGCGTTCCTCGGCATCGTCCTGGTGGTGCTGGTGGTGGCGCTCCCCACCGGCATCGTCGGCACGGTCCGGCTGCTGGCCGCCTGGGCGCGAAGGAAGGCCTACCGGTGGTGAACCTCCTCGAGACCGACGCCCTCACCAAGCACTTCGGGGAGACGCGCGCGGTGGACAAGGTGAACTTCACCGTCCGGGACGGCGAGGTCCTCTCCCTGATCGGCTCGAACGGCGCGGGCAAGACCAGCCTGGTCAACCTGATCAGCGGCCTGTTGCAGGCCGACAGCGGCCGGATCGTCTTCCGCGGCGAGGACATCACCCGGCAGCGCGTGGACGGCAGGATCAAGGCGGGCATCGCGCGCAGCTTCCAGATCGTCAATCTCTTCGACGAGCTGACGCTGCTCGACAACGTGGCGCTCTCCATCTTCTCCCGCGAAGGGAAGACGCGCTGGTTCTTCACCCTCGCGGACCACTACGGCGAGGTCTGGGAGGAGGCGCTGGAGATCCTCCGCCACTTCGGCCTGGAGTCGAAGCGCGCGCAGCTCGCCGGGGGAATCTCGCAGGGAGAGCGCAAGCTGCTCGACGTCGCCGTCGCCTATGCGCTCAAGCCGCGGCTCCTCTTCCTCGACGAGCCGACCAGCGGCGTGAGCACGCGGGAGAAGGCGCCGATCATGGACGTGATCAGCGCCATCGTGCGCTCGAACCGGATCACCGCGGTGGTGATCGAGCACGACATGGACATCATCTTCAAGTACTCGGACCGGATCGTCGTCATGCACCAGGGCGCCATTCTCGCCAGCGGCAGCCCGGAGGAGATCCGGAGCAACGAGTCGGTGAAGGACGCCGTCTTCGGGCCCACCCATGCTTGAGCTCGAGGCCATCAACACCTACCGGGGCCAGGCGCAGATCCTCCGGCAGGTGTCGATCTCGCTGGGCGAGAAGGAGTCGGTGTGCCTGGTCGGGCGCAACGGCGCGGGCAAGACCACCACCATCGACAGCATCATCGGCCTGCTTCCGCTGCGCGCAGGCCGGATCACCTTCCAGGGGCACGACATCACGAAGCTCCCCCCGTACCGGCGCGCGAGGCTCGGCATCGGCTACGCGCCCGAGGACAGCGGGCTGTTCCCCGATCTGACGGTCGCGGAGAACTTCCAGATCTGCCGGCTGCTCGCGAAGTCGTCGGGGAGGGCGGCGCAGGCCGCGGACACCGATGAGCGCGTGTTCACGCTCTTTCCGGAGGTGCGGCAGCTTCTCCACCGCCCCGGCCTGTATCTGAGCGGCGGGCAGAAGAAGATGGTGGCGATCGGCCGCGCGATGATGCTCTCGCCGGCCGTGCTCCTGCTCGACGAGCCGTTCGAAGGTCTCGCCCCGGTGGTGGTGACCCGGCTGATCGAGGCGGTGCGGAAGATCAAGGAGATGAAGATCGCCGTGCTGATCGCCGAGTCGAACCTGGCCAACGCCACCCGGGTCGCGGATCGGCTGTATGCCATCGATCGCGGCGAGATCATCTATCATGGAGATCCGAAGCTGGTGCTCCAGAACCAGGATGTGATGAACACGATCCACGGATGAAGAGCATCTTCAACCAGCGCTCGCTGCTCTGGCTCGCATCGCTTCTGGCGCTGATCGGCGCGTACACCGCCATCGCGAGCGCCGCTGCCCGGCCCGACCTGATCCCGCCTTCGCAAGACATCGCCGAGGCGTTCTCCGCGCTCGTCTCCGGTCCCTCCGCGAAGCCCGCTCCCGGGGAGATGCCCGCCGCGGAGATGAGCGGACACGCCCACCACCATCACGGACGGTCGACGGATCAGGTGGACACCTTGCTGCAGGCCGGCGTGACGCTCCAGGCGTCGCTCGGCGTCAGCACGCTGCGGGTCCTCTTCGGGCTGGCGGTCGGACTGCCGCTGGGGATCCTCTTCGGGCTGTGGATGGGCTGGAGCCGGCGGGCCGACGACTACCTGCACCCGATCTACGTGCTGGTCCGATCCGTCCCGCCGCTGGCGCTGATCACGTACATCATGCTCTGGCTCGGCCACAGCGAGGCGCACCGGCTGATCCCCATCGTCTACGCCGTCGCGGTCACCGCGGTGATCCCGACGTACCACGGCGTGCGCGATCTGGCGGCGAAGTACCTGGTGGCGGCGCGATCGCTCGGCGCGCGCGGATCGCTCCTCCTGAACAAGGTGATCCTGCCCGCCGCCGGTCCGGCGGTGCTCGGCGGCCTGCGGTACTCGATCGCCATCGCCTGGATGACCGCGGTCGGCGCCGAGATGCTGATGGCCGACGACGGGATGGGCAATCTGCTGGTGGGCGGCGGCATGTGGGCTTCGCGCCTGCAGACCCGCTCGGATCCCGCCGTGATCATCGTCGGCGTGATCGCGCTCGCGGCGGCCGGGTGGGCGATGGACGCCGTCGCCCAGGCCGCGACGGCGCGCCTCACGCGCTGGGTGCGGTGATGGGGGCCGTCCGGATCCGCCGCGCGGCCCTCGCGCTCCTGGCGCTCGCCCTCGTCTACGGCGTCGCGGCCGAGGTCGCCCACGGCCGGCTGCCCACGCGCGTCTGGATGGGCGCCCATTTCGTCGAGGACGTGCAGCTCCTGCCCACCTACGGCTCGCTCGCGGAAGAGGGCGCATTCCTCGTCGAGTCGCGGATCCTCCCCGACAGCATCGTGGTCAGCTCGCGCCGGGTCCTCGAAGGGCTCCTCCTCGGCTCGATCGCCGGCATCCTCCTCGGGCTCGCCACCGGATGGGCCGCGAGCGTGCAGTACCTCGCGGATCCCTGGGTGACGTTCTTCCGCTTCACCCCGGCGCTCGCCCTCTTGCCGCTCTTCGTGGTCTGGTTCGGCTACGGCGAGAGCTCGAAGGTGCTGCTGATCGCCGCGGGCGTCGCGGTGATCACGCTCCTCGGAGCGCACCAGGGCGTGCGCCGCGTCCCGCGCGTCTACCTGGACGCCGCCGCGGCGCTCGGGGCCGGGCCGGGATTGCGCTTCCGCAAGATCGTCCTCCCGCTGGCCTTCCCCTCGATCTTCGCCAGCGTCCGGATCGCGGCCGGGCTGGCGTGGGTGACGATCGTCGTCGCCGAGCTGATCGACGCGAGGATGCCGAGCCTCGGCTACCTGCTCGCGCTCTCCGGAGCCTACCCGCGCGTCCCGACGATGCTGATCGCGATCGCGACCGTCGGTGCGCTGGTGCTGGCGTTCGATCTGGCGGCGCTGCTCCTGCACGCGCGCGCGACGCGCTGGATGCGGCGGTCCGCTTGAGCGGCGCTCCGCCGATCCTCGAAGCGACGGGAGTGGCCTACAGCTATCCCGGGGCGACCCCGACGCGGGCGCTGGAGGGCTTGAACCTCGCCGTCGCCGAGAACGAGTTCCTCGCCGTGCTCGGTCCCGTGGGCTGCGGCAAGACCACGCTCCTGCGCATCTTCGCCGGATTCCTCCGCCCGGCCGCGGGAACCGTGCGCTGCGCCGCCGCCAGCATCGACGGCCCGGGCTGGCAGCGCGGGTACGTGCTCCAGGAGGAGGCGATCTTTCCCTGGATGAGCGTGCGCGACAACGTCGAGTTCGGGCTGCTCGCCAAGCGTCTCGATCCGCAGGCCCGCCGCGCGATCGGCGACGACCTGCTGCGGCTGATCGGGCTCTCGTCGTTCGAGTCCGCCTGGCCGAGGGAGCTTTCCGCCGGCATGTCGAAGATGGTGGAGGTCGCGCGCGTGCTCGCGACCGATCCCGCCATCCTGCTCCTCGACGAGCCCTTCGGGGCGCTGGACGCGCAGACGCGCGCCCGGATGCAGGACGCCCTGGCACGGCTCTGGGAGCAGCGGCGCAAGACGGTGGTCTTCGTCACCCACGACGCGGAGGAAGCGCTCTATCTCGCCGACCGCATCGTGGTGCTCTCGCCGCGCCCGGGGAAGATCAAGGCGGAGTTCGCGGTGGACATCCCGCGCCCACGCTCGCTCGACTCGCGGTTTTCGCCCGCGTTCCTCGACCTCAAGCGCAAGGTGTGGGAGGCGACGGGCGCGGGGTAGGGTCACTTCATCAGCGGCAGCACCCGGTTCACTTCCGCCATTCCGCCCCATTGCTTGAAGAGCTCTTCGCCCTTCTTCTGCACCTCGTCCGCGGTGGGGATCTTTCCCGGTCCGGCGCCGGAGTGCGGATAGAAGATGTAGAGCAGCTTCGCGTCCACCACCCCGGCCGCGTGGACCTTCTTCGCCAGCGCCGGCGAGCCTTCCCCGAAGTGCTCGTCGTTGAGCCCTCCCATGTCGGCGAAGATCGCGTGCGTATACCGGTGCTCTTCGTCCGCGTCGGGATTGACCACGGTGAGGAAATCGCCGAGGCGCCCGGTGGGCCCCTGCCCGACGCGGGTGAACCGCGTCCCCTGCTTGCCCTCGTTGTAGATCTGCCCGGGAAAGGCGATGTACGGGATGATGCGCGCGTCGACGTAGCGCCTGGGGTCGCTCCGCTTCTTGCTGCTGTCGGAGAGGCTCGTCGAGGAGACGTAGAATCCCGGGCACGGGTCGCCATCGCCCTGGATGATCGGCCTTCCCGTCTTCTCGCCGGTGTCGGTGACCACGCCGAACCAGTTCCCGTCCTTGCCGCCGTTCGCCTTCCAGTCGAGCGCGCCCTTGTGCTTCTCGATGTCGAACGCGAGATAGTCGGTGCGGACGTTGAGGTTGTCGGGGTGATAGCAGTTGGGCGCGCCGTCCACGTCGGTCATCAGGCGGCCTTTCATGAACCAGGCCTGCGGCTTTCCCGGGACCTTGTAGGCGACATACAGATGGTCCTTCGGGCTCTCCCTCTCGCCCACCGTGCCCTTGAACTTGAAGAACGTCTCCAGCTCGCCGGGAGCGACCGGCGCCTGCTTCACCTCGTCCCGGACGAAGAGCGGCGCGGGCGTGAAGAGCTCCAGCTTCCGGTCCCCGTCGAGGGTCCCCTTGACCGTGGCCATCACCAGCGTGCCCTGCACGAACTCGGGCGGCATGGAGATGGCGACCTGGCTCTGGTCGCCGGAGACGACCAGCTTCACTTTGGCGTCGACGTCCTTCCCCACGACGATGTCCCTGAGCACCACCTGCAGCTCGAAGCCCTTCTTCACGTCCACGCTGTGCAGGCGCAGGGTCGCGGAGCCTCCGGGCGGGGTGACGTTGCCGAGCCAGTAGAGGAACAGCAGCTTCGGGTCGAGCCCGTGCTTCGCCGGCGACGGCGCGTGCTCCGCGACCGCGGCCTGCAGCTTCGCCAGCGTGTCGGCGTCCGGCACGCCCGTCTGCGCAAGGCCGGTGGCCTTCTGGAAGTCCTTCACCGCCGCCTGCGTCTTCGAGTTGTTCGTTCCGTCAGGGCCACCGGGATCGCTGCCCAGCTTCTTGCCCCGGAACAGCTTTCCCAAAAGCTCCTGCGCCTCGGCCTGCCGGTGGCACGCTGGCAGCTGCTTGCGGATGGCGCCCTTCGTCTGCTGCCCGACGATGCCGTCGACGAGGAGCTTGAACAAGGTCTGGAGCTCCTTGAT
>DASREU010000124.1:0-8461 GCA_035651935.1 Myxococcales bacterium
CGGCGTCACGCCGATCGCGGAGAAGTTCGTCGAGCTGACCGGAGGCGTCTCGCTCTGGCGCGACTTCGCCGTCGGGGACTCGTTCACTCTTTCGCTGGGGGCGCGGGTGGCGTTCCTCTACCTGGCGCGCACGTTCGACAACCACCCCGAGCTGCAGGGGCAGAACTTCTTCACCCTCACCCCGGGCCTGCAGACGGGGTTCGCCTGGCGTTTCGCGGACCGCTGGTCGGCGGTGGCGCGGGCGCGCGTGAACTACCTCTTCTACAACGTCGACAAGGCGCAGAACCTCGGCTTCGCCGAGTTCGCCCTGGGAGTGGACTATGCGCTCGGCCTTTAGCGCCGCTGGCCTCTTGCTCCTCTGCGCCTGCGGCAACCTCTCCAACGAGGACGTCGCGTTCCTGGTGGCGATCCCGCAGAAGCAGCAGCTGCACGTCGCCGTGCCGCAGGGGTCGCAGGCCCAGAGCCTCTGCGCGATCGGCTCCGCCGACATCTACGCCAGCGCGAAGACCACGGGCGTGTCGATCAACGCCGGCGTGGACGCGATCCTCTCGCTGGTCGATACCATCCGCACCACGCCCCCGACGACCCGGGACGACGACTCGCGCACCTGGGGGCCCTTCCCCGACAAGGACCACCCGGGCGTGACGATCCAGGTGACGATGTTCCGGGAGCTGGACGCGACGCGGACGCCCTGGCGCTTCGTCTACACCATCTCCGCCGCGCGCCTGCCGGGGGCGTACCTCCCGATCCTCGAGGGCGAGTTCTTCGGCGCGCAGGCGAGCCACGGGATCGGCCGGCTGACGCTGCACTTCGAGAACTCCACCGCGCTGGCGATGAACAAGCCGGGCGATCCGGCGCTGCCGATGCGGATCTTCTACGACCTGAGCAGCGAGCCGCACACCATCTCGCTCGATCTCACCGCGGGGGTGAACGCCTTCGGCCTCATCTCCTTCGACTACGGCTTCACCGAGTACGCCGACGGCCACGGCCAGTTCGACTACGCCTTCCCCGATCCGAAGACCGGCTGCACCATCGAGGTGACCACCTTCTTCAACGCCCAAGGCGCCGGCCGCGACACCTTCCGCGCCAACTGCGGCGTCCTCGGCGTCTTCGGCGACGTCAAGCAATGCTGGGACCCCTCAGGCTGCCTCACCTTCGTGGACGACCCCTTCGCCCTCACCCCCGCCTGCAACTCCCTCAAGCCCTGCTCTCTGGGCGATCCGTCCCAATGCCCCACCGGCCTCTAGCCGAAATTAGTGCGGGAGTCCCTTTTCAATTCCCCTGGTCGTGCGGGACCGTGACGGCGACGTTGCTGGTCGAGGCGTTGCCGGCTGTGTCGGTGCAGGTCACTCCGAGAGAGTAGACGCGGCCGGAGCCGGAGCCTGCGCGGTCGGCGCGGAGGCTGACGGACATCCTCCCCGACATCTGGAAGTCGCCGCGATCCAGGAGCTCGTTGCTGGTCACGGAGGTGATCGAGCATCGGGCGGCGACGTCGCCGTCGCACGCATCGGCGGCGCTCGCGGCGACGGACACCGCGACCATCTTGTGGTTCGGAGGCCAGAGCGTGTTCGGCGATGCCGAGACGGCGGAGATGACCGGACCGGTGCGGTCGACCACCGTCACCGTCGCGCTGCAGCTGCTGCTCGCGGAGAAGGAATCGAGCTGATCCTGGACGGTGAGCTGCACGGTGGTGGCGCCGAGCGGGTACGGTGCGGCGGGCGCCTGCACGAGCGTGAGGCTGTCGCCGTCCGGATCGGAAGAGCCGGCATCCACCGAGGCGGGCGCGGAGCAGGCCGTGGCGACGGTCGGGACGGTGACGTTCCTGCACGCGGCCACCGGCGCCTTGTTCGCAGGCACTCCCCGGAGCAGGCCGTTGGTCCCCATCCGCTTCTTCTCGCTCGCCGCGTCCTCCGGCAGCATCAGGCGATCGCCGACCATCCGATCGATCGCCGCGACGGCCTTGCCGTAGTAGTCGCCGAACGTGGCGTACCTCTCTCCGACGGACTTGCGCGGATCCCCCGAGGCGACGCGATCGCCGGCGCTCCCCACGAAGAAGGGGATCATCTGCCCCGAGCTCTCGCATCCATCGTTCGCCTGCGCGCCCGCCCGCAGCGCCCAGCCCGTATACGTCGCCACCGGAACCGTCACGTCCGGCAAGCGCACACCGGCGATGTCGTTGCCGTCGCTGTCCGTCGTCGGGACGAAGCTCGGGTAGATGGGGCCGTTCAAGGGATTGTCCTCGTACGGCGGCGTGATCAGCGGCGGATTGATGGTCGCGATCCCCGTCTCGTAGAAGCCGGGTCCGTAATCGAACCGGTACCGGGTCGTCTTCAGGCCCGTATAGGTGACTCCCGGGATGTGCGGGAACCCGACCGCCGACTGGGGCAGCGGCGGCGCCAGCGTTCCGTCGCGAATGGTGGGCACCCGGCTCGCCGGCGGCTGGATCCCGTTGGTCCACTCGTCGAGCGCGATGAACAGCGCGCGCTGCACCGGCGCGGAGTTCAGCGGGTTCTGGAACTGCTGGCAGTTCCCCTTCGACGCCCCATTGCCCGTGCCGTGCTGGTGGCTGGAGATGAAGTAGTTGCGGGTGAACGGCGACTCCGGAAGATCGACGGTGCCGGTGGGGTCGGTGTGCAACAGCGACGCTGCCTTCACCCAGTACTCGTTTGCGGAGTAGATCTCCGCGCCGAAGGGGCAGGTGTTGGTCGCCGTGCACCTCGCATACCGGCTGTCCGTCTTGCCGGTGATCGGATCCGTCGTGGTGACGTTGGCGAAGGGGAACACGCCCTCCACGAACAGGTGATCCTGCCGGTTGCGCTCGGTGCGGCCCGGCTGCGAGAAGCGATAATTCATGTTGATGCCGTCGCCCGCGGAGATCCACTGCATCAGGCCGTCGAACACCTTCTTGCCGTTCTCCGCCTGGTTGAACCCGAGGTGGCGGAAGTCGTTCAGCATGCGCCCCGGCTGCGAGGAGATCTCCGTGTAGATGCGGCTGATGTCTCCGGACAGCGGATTGTCCGTGCCCCGGTCATCCTTCGTCTCGTAGCGCAGCCACGCATTCCAGTCACGGACGGCGGCGAAGCCGAGGCCGTTCACCGTCGGGTCCCTCGCCGTGTACGAGAACTCATAGATGTCGTTGGGGACGAAGCTCGATCCCACCAGGCTGATCGAGGTTCCGGTCGCGTCGTAAGCCCAACCCGCGGCAGGGATGGCGACCTGCGGATCGTCGAGATGAACGCGATGGGTGAGGACGGCCTTCGTCTTGTCGAGCGTCGCCGCGGGGTAGTTCAGCGCATACGAGGCGCCCGGGCTGACGATGTACTCGAACGCCGGTCCGGTGATCGTGGAGCCGTCGGGATTCTTCGCGATCGGGAGCGTGATCGTGGTGTTGAAGTTCGCGGTGCTGGTCCCCGCGGCGTAGTCCCAACCGCTCCAGACCATCGTATATCCGCGGGGCATCAGGAACGAGTTCGCGAGCACGGTCGGGTCGGTGATCGACCCCGGATCGTTGCCGCCTCCGGTGACGCGACCCAGCGCCGTCCAGGTCTTGCCGCCGCGGTTCGGCGGCTCGTACATCACCTTGTGAGCGCCCTTCGTCAGATCGATCGGCTTGAGGATGTAGAAGTCGAACGAGTACTCGACGTTCCCGTTCGCGTTGCGCGGCGCGAGGGCGACGTCCACGATCACGGCGTTCAGCGGATCGTCCGGATTGACTTCGCCGAACGCCTTCCCGGCGATCTTCTCGTACTGTCCCACCCCCGGCCAGGAGTAGCCGCCGAACGTCGGCGACTCCTTCGTGGTGATCTGGATCCGTGCGATGCGCGCGTGCGCGGCCGCTGCGACCAGGAACGTGCCGGCGGCCAGGGCGAACCCGAGACCTCGACGTGCTGGCATGGAGCCCCCTGCTTTGCCGCGTAGGTGGAGTCCCACTCAAGAGGCGAAGTCAATGCGCGCTGCGGCTTTGCGCCGCGGGCGTGACGACGGGCGCGCTGCGACGAACGGCGCAAGCGCAGAGCGGGCTGCATTCGCGCGCATTGGAAAAAATGAACGCGGGCCATCGCCAGCAATCGCCGCCCGCGGCGAGCGGCTCGCGCGACCGTCCCGCAGCCGCCCGGCCTGACGGATGAGAAAAGCTCAGGGCGCCGCGGAAGCGTTCGTCTCTGCTGCGGTCGGCTCCGGCGACGCGTCGAGCAACGAGCGGAGCTTGTCGAGATCCAGCGGCTTCGCCAGGATGCCGCGCACGTGATGGCGGCGCGGATCGGACTCGCCGATCTCGTTGGCCCAGCCCGTGAGCATCCACACCGGCGTGCGCGGCGCGACCCGCTGGATCTCGCGCGCCACCTGCCACCCGCTCATCTCCGGCATGCCCACGTCGCAGAGGACGAGGTCGAAGCGCTCGCCGCTCTCGAAGAGCGCCAGCGCGTCCGGCCCGCTCGCCACCGCGTGCACTTCCTGATCCTCCAGCTCGAGCACCTCGCGGAGCACATCGAGGTTGTCGTGCTCGTCGTCGACGATCAGGATCCGCCGCCGGCGCCGCTGGTTCTCCGACGCCCTGGGCGGCGCGAGGCGGGGCGGAGCCGCCAAAGGAAAGCTGAGGGTGAACGTCGTCCCTTCGCCGTGGCCGGTGTGCGCCTGCAGCGAGCCGCCGAGCCGGGACATCACACCCCAGGCCACCGAGAGTCCGAGCGCGGAGTCTCCGGCGACGCCGGAGAACGGATCGAAGAGGCGCGCGAGGTCCTCTTCCCGCATGCCGTCGCCGCCGCTGCGGATGGTCACCAGCACGCGCCCGCGGTCCTCTCGCGCCTTGACCTGGACCACGCCGCCCTCGCGCATCTGCTCGCGCGAGTGGAGCAGCAGGCTGCCGAAGACGTGCGCCAGCTCGGCGGCGGATCCGCGCACGAGCGGCAGCGGCGGCACGTCCGCCTCGAGGCGCACCCGCGCGGCGTCCGACTCGGTGCGCGCCATCTCCACCGCGCCGGTGAGCACGGCGGCGAGATCGAGCGGATCCGTCGGCCGGTCGCGGCGGCGGCGCGCCAGGTCCTGCAGCCTCGCCACCACCCGCGCGGCGTCGTCGACCACGCGGGTGAGGACGTCGAGCGTGCGGCGCGCCGGGTTGAACCCCGGATCCGCGCGGAGCGTCGCCACCCTCAGCGCGATGACGTTGAGCGCGTGGTTGAGATCGTGCGCGACGCCCGAGGCGAGAACGCCCATCGCGTGCATCCGCTCCTCGTGGAGGAGCGCCTCGCGCTGCTGCTGCATCTCGCGCTGCCGCCGGAGCTCGGAGGTGACGTCGTGGATCAGGGCCATCGCCTCGCTGCCGCCCAGCCGCTCGAGCCGGATCTCGATCACCTGGGCGCGGCGCTCGAACCGCGAGAGGTACGGGGCGGGCGCGAGCGTCGCCGCCTCGCCGCGGAGGAGCTCGCCGAGGGTCTCGTACTGCACCCGGGCGTGCGGTCCGTTCAGCCACCTCCACGGACCCCCGCCCGCGTCCAGGGCGGCATACCGGGCGTTTGCTTCGCCGATCCCGCTGCCGGTCACGAGCGCCAGGGCGGTGGACCGCGACGCTTGTCTCCAGCGCGCGAAGACGTCGCGCGGCTCGGTGGGGGGCATGCGATGCAATCTGCGTCGCCTGCGTACTTATCGGTAGGGCATGGACGCCGGCCGTGCAATGAAAGAATTCAGGCCAGGTCGCGAAGCACGCGCTCGGCAGCATTGTGGCCTGCCGCCCCGATCACCGAGCCTGCGGGATGGCATCCGGCGCTGCAGGAGTACACGCCGGCGATCGGCGTGGCGTACGGGAGGCGATCGGCGAAGCCGAATGCGTTGTCGACGTGGTGGATGTGCCCGCGCGAGATCCCGAAATGCTGCTCGATCTTCCTCGGCGTGAGCGCAAACGTGTCCGCCACCAGGGCCGACGTCCCCGGCGCGAAGCGATCGCAGATGCCGAGCAGGTGGCGCACGTAGGGCTCTTCCTCCACTTCCCAACTGGTGCCCGCAAGCTCGTACGGCACCCATTGCACGAACAGCGCGGAGTTGTGGTGGCCCTGCGCATCGCGCAGCGAGGGATCGACGGTGGTGTGAACGTACCACTCGATGGTGGGAAACCGCGGCAGCCGTCCGGCCCTGACGTCCGCGAAAGCGTCGCGCATCGCCGCCATCACCTCGGGCTCGTCGGGCAAGAGGTGCATGGTGCTGCCGAACTGGCCGCGATCGTCGGGCAGGCAGGTGAAGCGCGGCAGATCCCGCAGCGCCAGGTTCACCTTGAACGTGGTCCCGTCGCGCCGATATCCGTCCACGCGCGCATTCCACGCCGCAGGCAGCTTCTCGCGCCCGATCAGATCGCCGAGCCGGAACGGGTCCGCGTTCACCACGATGGCCCGCGCCCGGATCTCGCTGCCGTCGCCCAACCGTACCGCGAGCGGGCGCGCGTCGATCGCTTGCACCGCCCGGCCCGTCTCGATCCGCGCGCCGGCGGACCGCGCCGCGGCAGCCAGGGTTTGCGTGACGGTGCCCATTCCTCCCTTGACGATCATCCAGGTTCCGTCGCTCCCGGGGAGCCGGCACATGTTGTGGACGAGGAAGTTCATCCCGGTGCCGGGCGTGTCCCAGTCGCCGTTCAGCCCGGAGAAACCATCCGTCACCGCGTACATCGCCTTCAGCAGATCGGAGCGGAAGCCGAACCGGTCCAGGTACCGGCCCACGGGCTTGCGGCAGAGATCGACGAACACCTCCCGGAGCGCCGGGCGCACGTACCGCGCGGCGGTGTCCTCGATCGAGAGCGGTTCCTCGAGCCAGGTGGCAGCGACGTCGTCGCGAAGCTGGCCGATCTCCGCCTGGAGCGCCTGGTTCGCGCGGAAGTCCTGCTCGCTGAAGAAGCTGACGAACTGCTCCTTCATCGCCGCCCCGTCCGCCCCGAACAGCAGGTAGCGCTTGCCGGTGGTGGGCAGGAAATAGTGAGGGTCCCGCCGCAGCAGAGGCAGCTCGATCCCGAGCTTCACCAACAGCTCCGGCGGCATCAGTCCAAGCAGATAAGCGCCCGTCGAGGTCGCGAGCCCGGGCACGCGGCGGAAGGGCCGCTCGGTCCGCGCGGCGCCGCCGACGGCGTCCTTCTCCTCGAGAACCAGGACGTCGAGCCCGCGCCTCGCGAGCAGGAGCGCGGCGACGAGGCCGTTGTGGCCGGCGCCGACCACCACCACGTCCGCCTGGCGCTGCATCGCGCCCTTCTAGCGGAGTGCGTAGCTTTACGCCATGGCGGACAACGACAACATCAGGGTGATCAAGAACGAGCGCGGCATCGGCACCGAAGAGACGCGGATGGGCGTCGAGCCCCGGCCGAATGCCGACGGATCGCTGCCGCCGCTGAGCAACGCCCGCAACCCGATCGTGACGGATCCTTCCGGCAAGACCCCGGGTTCGGCGGAATCCGGCGCGGAGGATCCGGCCCAGAGCGACAGTCCGGGCAAGACTCCGGGCAACGCCGAAGGGTAAGCTCCGCCGGTTGGCGGCGATCGAGGCGCACGGGCTGGCGAAATCGTTCGGCGGCCGCTCCGCGTGCCGCGAGGTCTCCTTCACCGTCGAGCGCGGCGAGGTGTTCGGGCTGCTCGGGCCCAACGGCGCGGGAAAGACCACCACCTTGCGGATGCTCGCCGGCCTCTACGCGCCGGACGCAGGGACGGCCAGCGTCGCGGGATTCCCCATCGCTGCCGGCAGCGCCGGTGGACCCGGGCTGCGCGCTCGGGTGGGGCTGCTCACGGAATCGCCGGGCTTCTACGATCGGCTGACGGCGCGCGAGAACCTGATCTTCTTCGCGCGCCTGCAGCGGGCGCGCGATCCCGGGCGGCGCAGCGATGCGCTGCTCGACCGCTTCGCGCTGCGCGAGCACGCGCAGCGCCCCTTCGCCGAATTGTCCCGCGGGATGAAGCAGAAGCTCGCCATCGCCCGCGCCCTGGTGCACGACCCAGAGGTGATCCTGCTCGACGAGCCCACCGTCGGGCTCGATCCCGAGGCGACCCGCGAGGTGCGCAACCTCGTCGCCGAGCTCGCGGCGGAGCACCGGACGCTGGTCCTCTGCACCCATCACCTCGAGGAGGTGGAGCGCCTGTGCTCGCGCGCTGCCTTCATCGCCGGCCGGCTGGTGGCGGTGCACGAGATCCGCCGCGAGAACCTCCTGCGCGTCGAGCTGGCCGCGCCGTTTGCGCCGGACGGGGTCCTCGCCCTCTGCCGCTCGCTGCGGATCTCGGGGAGCGCGCTCCTGATCGAGCCTCGCGTCGAGGTGCCGGAGATGGTCGCCGCGCTGGTCCGCTCCGGCGCCCGCATCGCCTCGGTGGCGCCGCACCGCGATCCGCTCGAGGACGCCTGGCTGCAGCTCCTGGCGGAGGCGCGCGAGCGATGATCGGCACCGTGATCCGGAAGGAGCTGCTCGAGCTGCGCCGGTCGCCGGTGCTGCTGCTCTCGATGGCGT
>DASREU010000125.1:0-2704 GCA_035651935.1 Myxococcales bacterium
CACGTCGACCCGGACGATCGCGTCGAACGGCACCGTGCGCTCCATCGCCACCGTGCGGACGGTCAGGCCGGTGTCGCTGACGATGAACGCCAGGCGGTTGTAGAAGAGCGAGCAGGCCGAGAACAGGGCGACGAAGAAGGCCGCGGAGAGGAACGACGACCGGGTCGCCCCATGCATCGCGATCAACGCGAGGAAGACTGCGAACCAGAGCGTCGCGGCACCCATCACCACCGTGCGGAGCGCCATCCAGGGACGGAACGTCTCGGGAGCGATCCCTTCGCGTCCTCTGGGCGACAGCATGAAATGAGCATAGCGACGCGCCTTTGACGCGGCAATTGTGCAGGCGCTGCTACACTCGACGGCGTGCAGGGATCGCCCCGGATGCAAGCGCCCGCTCAGTGGGAGGACCGCGATCGGGCGGAGAGGCTCGCCTCGCGCATTCCGGCGGAAACGGGGCTGCCCGCGGCCGAGCTGCTGGCCCTCTGCGCGCAGTCGCCCGATCCCGACGGCGCCCTCGCCGGAGCGGTCCGCGCCCTCGCCGCGCGCAAGCAGCGCTACGGCCGCCCTGCGCCCGTGGCGGCGCTTCCGCCGCTGGTGCGCGTTTGCGCTGCCTCGAAGTTCCTTGCCCAGCTGCTTGCGGCGCGCCCGCGGCTCGTGGATCTGCTGGGCTGCTCGCGCTTTCCCCAAGCCCCGGTTCCGCTCCGCTCTTCGCGCGGCTCCGACGCGGTCTCGCTGGCGCGCGCGCTGCGGCGACACAAGCATGCCGAAGTCCTGCGCATCGCCTTGCGCGATCTCTCCGGCGCCTCCGTTCCGGAGGTCACCCGCGACCTCGCAAGGCTCGCCGCGCGCGCATTCGACGCCGCGGTCGACTTCCACTACCGCAGGCTCTGCGCGATCCACGGCCCCCCCGCGGGGCGCAGCTCCGAGGGGCCTTCGGGGTTCTGCGTCCTGGGGATGGGAAAGCTGGGCGGCGAGGAGCTGAACTTCTCCTCCGACGCCGACGTGCTCTACGTCTACGACAAGGACGGCCGGACCACCGGCGAGGATCCTCTCGACCATTTCGCCTTCTACGCGCGCCTGGCGGAGGGCGTCTCCGCGTCGGTCGGCTCGCCGGGCGCCGCGCCCGAAGGCGGATTCGTCTTCCGCGTCGATCTGGACCTGCGGCCCGAAGGGCGCAGCGGCCCGATCGTGAACGCCATCCACGGCCTCGAGCTCTATTACGAGTCGCAGGGCGCCGCCTGGGAACGCTTCGCGCTGCTCAAGGCGCGGCCCATCGCGGGCGATCTCGCCACCGGAGAAGAAGCGCTCCGGCACCTCGTCCCGTTCGTGTTCCGCAAGTACTTCGATCTCAAGGCCATCGACGAGATGCGCCTGCTCAAGGCCCGCGCGGAGAAGGAGGCGGCGCGCGCTCCGGGCGTCGATCTCAAGCTGGGCCGGGGCGGCATCCGCGAGATCGAATTCTTCGTCCAGGCCCTGCAGCTGCTGCACGGCGGCCGCGACGCGAACCTCAGAGTGCGCGGCACGCTGAAGGCGCTGGAGCGGCTGCTCTATGCGGGGTTGATCTCCAGCCGCGACCGCGACGAGCTGGGCGAGGCCTACGTGGTCCTGCGCCGCCTCGAGCACCGGATCCAGATGGTCGCCGAGCGGCAGACGCACTCCATCCCCGAGGATCCGCGGGAGCGCGAGCGGCTGGCGCGGCGCGGCGGGTACGCCGATGCCGCGGCGATGGAGCGCGACCTCTCCCGCCACCGCGCGAACGTCGAGGCCCGCTTCAAGGACCTCTTGCGCGTCGCCGCAGGCGATGCCCCCGACGCCGACCCGCGCGCCGCGGCCGCCGCCGACCCGGACGCGAGCACGAAGCAGCGGAGCGCCGCGCTCGCGGAGCTCGGGTTTGCGCAGCCCGATGCGAGCGCCGAGGAGCTGGACCGGCTCGCCCGCAAGCGCGGGACGCCGTTCCACGATGCGCAGCCCCTCGGGCCCGCGCTCGTGATGGAGCTCGCGGCGGCGCCGGATCCCGACCAGGCCCTGCGCCACCTCGCCGACCTCTTCGGTCGCCTCTCGAACCCGCGCGCCAGCAGCGAGCTTTTGGCCCAGAGCCCGCGGACCACGCGGCTCCTCGTCTCGCTCTTCGGATCGAGCGACTACCTCTCCCGGCAGCTCCTCCGCCATCCCGAGCTGATCGACCAGCTCGTGCTCCGCGGCGCCGCGGCGCTGGTCCGGGATCGCACCGACCTCCGCAGCGACCTCGCCAGCCGGCTGCGGCCGTTCGACGACCTGGACGTGGAAGGCCGGCTGACCGAGCTGCGGCGCTTCAGGAACGAGGAGGTGCTTCGCATCGGGCTGCACGACGTGGCCGGGGCGCTGAACGTGGAGCAGGTCTCGCGCCAGCTCTCCGACCTGGCGAACGTGTGCGTCGAGGCATGCTTCGCGCTCGCGTCGCGGGAGATCGAGAAGCGCCACGGGCGCCGCGAGGCGAGCATGGTCGTCGTGGCCCTCGGCAAGCTCGGCGGCCGGGAGCTCGGGTACCACTCCGATCTCGACCTGCTCTTCCTCTACTCGCCCGCCGACGCCCCGTCCGGCGAGCGGCACGAGCACGGGACGAACCACGAGTACTTCGCGCGCATCGCCCAGAAGCTGATCAGCCACCTGACCCTGCCGTTGCGCGAAGGGATCCTCTACCGGATCGACACGCGCCTGCGCCCCA
>DASREU010000126.1:0-16917 GCA_035651935.1 Myxococcales bacterium
CTTCGGGAAGGGCCGGAAGGCGCCGGTTGACACGGAGGCCGTGCGCGCGTGACAGGTGCTCCATGGCGGGCCTGTCGAGCGGATTGCGGCGCGCGCGGGGCCGGAGCGGCCTGACACAAGGCGAGCTGGCCGCGCGCGCCGGGATCAGCCGGCAGGCGCTGAGCGCGCTCGAAGCGGGGCGCGCCCAGCCCTCGACGGTGATGGCGCTCAATCTCGCCCGCGCGCTCGGCTGCCGCGTCGAGGAGCTGTTCTGGCTGCGCGAGGAAGGCGACAGCCTGCGGGCGGATCTCGCCAGTCCGGCGCGCGGGGCACGCCGCGCGCTTCTCGGACTGGTGGCGGGCCGCTGGATCGCCCATCCGCTGCGCCTGCACGATCCGCAGGCGGTGGTCACCTCCGCCGACGCGCTGCTCTCGGCGGGCAAGCTGCGGCTGTTGCGGCAGCGGGACGCGGTGGAAGCCAACGTGCTGATCTCGGGCTGCGACCCGGGACTGGCCGTCCTCGCCGGGCGAATGGCGGATCGCTGGCCGGGACAAAGGCTCTGCTGGATCGCGGCCTCCAGCGATGCGGCGCTCGCATCGCTCGCGCGCGGGCAGGCGCACGTCGCCGGAGCGCACCTCTTCGACGAGCAGGCGCGGGAGTTCAACGTCCCGTTCGTGCGGCGCTCGCTGGCCGGGCGCCCGATGGTGGTGGTCACCTTCGCCCACCTCGAGGAAGGATTTGCCGTCGCGAGGGGCAATCCCCACCGGATCCGCAAGCCGCAGGACATCGCGCGCGCGGGAGTGCGCTTCGTCAACCGCGAGCCGGGCGCCGGCGCGCGCAGGCTCCTCGATCGGCTGCTGCGGAAGGCAGGTGTGCCGGGAACGGCGGTGAAGGGCTATGACCGCCTGCTTGGGGGTCATCTCCAGGTGGCGCAAGCGGTGGCGATGGGCGCAGCCGATGCCGGCGTGGTGGCGCGGAGCGCCGCGGTGGCGCACGGGCTCGACTTCGTCGCTCTCTCGGAGGAGCGCTTCGACCTGGTCTTTCCCAAGGAGTGGAGCAACGATCCGCGCGCGGCGAGGATCGTGGAGACGCTGGAGAGCCGGGCCTTCCGCAAGGAGCTGGGGAGCCTCGGGGGATACGACACGCGCCGCTCCGGGCGCCTGGTGACCGAGCTGCCGTAAGGTGGACTTGACACGATGTCGCGCCTACGCGACATCGTCGCCCATGCCCTGGGCGCTGGTCGCTGCCGTGCAGCTCACCGTGTTCGCCGCCTCGTCCTTGCGGGACGCCTTCCAGGAGCTGGGCCGGCAATTCGGACAGGAGAATCCCGCCGTCGAGGTCGCGTTCAACTTCGCCGGCTCGCAGGAGCTGCGGACCCAGCTGCAGCAAGGTGCGCGCGGCGACGTGGCCGCCTTCGCCGACCAGCCGCAGTTCCAGGCGCTGGTCCGCGACGGCCTGGTGGGGGCGCCCGCCATCTTCGCCCGGAACCGGCTGGCGCTGATCGTGCCTCGCGGAAACCCCGCGAAGATCCGCGAGCTCGGCGATCTGCCGCTCGCGCACCGGATCGTGGTGGGCGATCCCTCGGTCCCGATCGGATCGTACACGCTGCGCCTGCTCGATGCGGCCTCCGCCAGATACGGAGCCGGATTCAGGAAGAAGGTGGAGGACCGTGTCGCATCCCGGGAGCTCAACGTCCGCCAGGTGCTCGCAAAGGTCCGCCTCGGCGAAGCGGATGCAGCCATCGTGTACTGCTCCGACGCGCTGGAGGCGAAGGCGAGCGTAGAGACGATCCCCATCCCCGCCGAGCTGAACCCCGAAGCCACCTACCCGATCGCCGTCCTGCGAACCTCGCCGGAACCCCGGCTCGCGGAAGCGTTCGTCCATCTGGTGCTCTCTGACCAAGGGCGGGCCGTCCTGGCCAGGCACGGATTTCAGTGAAGGTCAGGGCCTGGGACGCTGCCCAGCTGGGCGCCGTGGCGGTGGCGGCCTCCTTCCTGGTGCTGCCCGTCGCGGCGCTCGGCCTGACCCTCCGCTGGGAAGATCTGCTCGCCGGCATCCGGCATCCATTGCTCTGGCCGGCGCTTCGCCTTTCGCTGCGCACCAGCTCCACCAGCCTGGTCCTGGTGGTGGTGCCCGGATCGATCGTCGCCTGGTGGGTAGCGCGACACCCGGGGCGCCTCTCGCGCGCCGTGGAGACCATCCTGCAGCTCCCGGCGGTGGTGCCGCCGGCGGCGGCCGGCGTGGGGCTCCTGCTCGCGTTCGGCCGCCGCGGCCTGCTCGGGCCTTGGCTCGAGCGACGGGGGATCGAGCTCCCCTTCACCACCGCGGCGGTGGTCCTCGCGGAGACGTTCGTGTCCGCCCCGTTCTTCCTCCAGGCCGCGACGGCCGCGTTCCGGCGGATCGACGAGAACCTCCTGATCGTCGCCCGCACCCTGGGAGCGTCGCCGTTCCGGACCTTCCTAGAGCTCGCCATCCCGCTCTCGGCGCCGAGCCTGGTCGCGGGAGCCGCCATGAGCTGGGCCCGATCCCTCGGCGAGTTCGGCGCCACGGTGCTCTTCGCCGGGAACCTGACGGGAAGGACGCAGACGCTGCCGCTCGCGGTCTACACCGCGATGGAGTCGGACCTGAGGGCGGCGCAGGCGCTCGCGCTGATCATGGTGACGTTCGCCTTCGCGCTCCTCCTGGTCCTCCGGCGGATGATCCGCGAGGCGGAGCATGCTTGAGGCCCGCATCCGGCGCCGGATTGGCGTGCTCGACCTGGACGTCGACCTGCGCGTCTCCTCGGAAACCGTCGTGGTGGGAGGGCCGAACGGGTCGGGCAAGTCGACGCTGCTTCGCCTCCTCCTCGGCGTCCTTCGCCCGGATGCCGGAACCATCTCGCTCGACGGCCGCATCCTCTTCGACGGCGCAATCGACCTGCCGCCGGAGGATCGCCGCCTCGGTTACCTGCCGCAGGACTATGCCCTGTTTCCGCACCTCGACGTGCAAGCGAACGTCGCCTTTGGCCTGCGCGGCAAGGACCGCCGCGAGCGCGCGTCACGATGGCTCGAGAGGCTCGGCGCCGCGCATCTCTCCGCTCGCCGGATCAGCGCGCTCTCCGGCGGCGAGCGCCAGCGCGTCGCGCTCGCCCGCGCGCTGGTCCGGGAACCTCGTGCGCTGCTCCTCGACGAGCCGTTCGCCTCCCTCGATCCGGAGGCGAGGCGCGACCTGCGCGGCTCCCTGCGCGAATGGCTCCGCACCTGGCGGCTGCCGGTCTTGATCGTCTCGCACGACGTCGACGACGCCGGAGTGGCGGATCGCATCGCCGTGCTCGAGCAAGGTCGAATCGTGCAGGAGGGCACGGCCGAGCAGCTGCGCGCGTCCCCCGCATCGCCCTTCGTGGCAGGATTTGCGCGCTCGCAAACCCGGTGAGCGCGGCCGAACGACGTGCGCGCAGCCGCGCCGTGACGCAGGCGATGCAGACGGGCTGCGGCATTCCGCGACATGACACGGCGGTCCGTGCCTTGCACCATCCTGACGGAGGAGGCTCAGCCATGCAGCCGCGGATCCTCGTCGCGTACGATTTCTCGCCCGCCGCCCACAGTGCACTCGCTTGGGCGCTCGACCTGCAGCGAAGCACGGGCGGCCGGCCCGTCCACGTCCTGCACGTCGTGAATCCCGTCCCCGCCGTGGCGATGCCGGAGATGACCGCGTTCCCCGCGTTGTCGGAGACGGAGATCGCGGACCTCGCGCAGCAACTTGAGCGCGACGTTCGCGAGCGCTCGCCCGACGCGACGTGCGAGGTGATCCGGGCGCCCTGGATCGCCTCTGCCATCCTCGAGGTGGCGCGCCGCAGGGAAGCGGACCTGATCGTGATGGGCACTCACGGGCGGAAGGGCCTCTCGCGCCTGATGCTCGGCAGCGCCGCCGAGTATGTGGTGCGGCATGCCGAATGCCCGGTCGTCACGCTGCACGCGCCCGCCGAGGAGGTCGCCCAGGCTCGTTGAGCGCCAGGCTGCCTGCACGGCGCTGCCGGATCCGTATGTGTATAAACTGACTGCGGAAGGAATGCCCCGTCGTTAGTCGTCGGACAAATGATGCAGACTGTTTCCGTGCCCGGAGACTTGAAGGCATTCCTTGCCTCGCCGGAGGTGCGCGCCGTCGTCGACAGCGTGCGCGATTACGCCATCTTCCTGCTCGACCCACAGGGCGTGATCCTCTCCTGGAACACCGGCGCGCGGCGCGCGAAAGGCTACGAGGCGCACGAGATCATCGGCAAGACCATCGCCACCTTCTACACGCCCGAGGATCTGGCGAACGGGCGGCCGCAGATGCTGTTGCGGCAAGCCGCGCGGGAGGGCCGTGTCGAGGACGAGGGTTGGCGCGTGCGCAAGGACGGCACGCGATTCTGGGCCGACGTCATCATCTCGGCGATCACCGGCCCCGACGGGGTGCTGCGCGGATACGTCAAGGTCACCCGCGATCTGACGGATCGCCGGCAATCCGAGGAGCAGCTGCGGCACAGCGAAGAACGGATGCGCCTGATGATCGGCAGCGTTCGGGACTACGCGATCATCATGCTCGATCCCCACGGGCGGGTCGCCACCTGGAACTCCGGCGCCGAGGCCCTCAAGGGATACGCCGCGGCAGAGATCATCGGGGAGCACGTTTCGCGCTTCTACGTTCCCGAGGAATCGATGACCGGGAAAGCGGAACGCGAGCTCGCGATCGCGACCGCCGAAGGGCGCTTCGAGGAAGAAGGTTGGCGGCTGCGGAAGGACGGTTCGCGCTTCTGGGCCAACGTGGTGATCAGCGCGGTGCGCAACAGCGACGGCCACCTGCTCGGCTTCACCAAGGTGACGCGCGACATGACGGACCGCAAGCACGCCGCCGAAGAGCTCCTGGAACATGCGCGGCAGCAGACGGCGGTGTCCGACTTCGGCCTGCTCGCGCTCTCGACGCCGGAGCTCCCCAGGGTCCTCGACGGAGCCGTTCGCGTGATCCAGCAGAACCTCGGGCTCGCCGATGTCCGCATCGTCGCGGCGGGCGAGGCGAAGCCCGCAGGCGCGATCTGTGCCCCGATCCACGTGCTCACAACGGCCGGGGAGCTGGTGCCGTATGGCGAGGTTGCGGTGCTCTCGCCGCGGCAGCTCGGCTCGAACGACGTCAGCTTCCTCCAGTCGATCGCGAACGTGATCGCCGCCGCGGTGGCGCGGGCGCGGATGGAGCAGCAGCTGCAAGCCGCCGAGCGCCGGGCGGTCGAAGAGCGCGAGAAGACGGTGCAGGCGAACGAGGCCTTGCGCGAGCGCGACGAGTTCATCTCCATCGCCGCCCACGAGCTGCGAACGCCGTTGACCGCGCTGCAGCTCAAGCTGCAGAGCCTCGAGCGGAAGCTCCTCGCGGGAACGAGCGGAACGGAGCGGCTGGAGGGCGCGCTGCGCCAGACGGAGCGGCTGGCGGCCTTGATCGATCGGCTGCTCGACGTTTCCCGGATCACCCACCAGCGCCTGGAGATGGCTCCGGAAGAGTTCGACCTGGCCATGCTGATCAGGGACGTCGCCGAGGACTTCCGGGAGCCGGCCGCGCAGGCGAACGCACCGCTGGAGCTCCACCTGCCCGCGTCGGTGCGCGGGTCCTGGGATCGGTTGCGGCTGGAGCAGGTGGTGGTGAACGTACTTTCGAACGCCGTGAAGTATGGCGCGGGAAAGCCGATCTCCGTGAAGCTGGAAGCGGGTCCGGATCGCGTGCGGCTCTCGATCGCCGACCAGGGGATCGGGATCTCGGAGAGCGACGCCGCGCGGTTGTTCGCGAGGTTCCAGCGGGCAGCCTCCATCCGCCACTACGGCGGGATGGGGCTGGGGCTGTACATCAGCCGGCACATCGTCGAGGGGCACGGCGGCACCATCACGCTCGCGAGCACGCCGGGCGTGGGGTCCACCTTCGTGATCGAGCTGCCCCGCTTCCCGGCCGGGGCGCTGCGGGCGAAGGACAAGGCTCGCGCATGACTACCAGGAAGGCAGCCGGCACCGTTCTGGTCGTGGAGGACGACGGCGACATCCGCGACGAGCTCGCCGATGTGATCGAGGACAGCAACTACCGGACCATCCGCGCCGCCAACGGAGCGGTGGCGCTCCAGAAGCTGCGCGGCGGTCCCCGCCCCTGCGTGATCCTGCTCGACCTGATGATGCCGGTGATGGACGGCCACGCGTTCCTCGCGGAGCAGCAGAGCGACGCAGCGCTGAAGGAGATCCCGGTGGTGGTGCTGAGCGCGCACGTCGACGGCGCGCGCGGGGGCACCCAGATGAGCGCCGCCGCATTCCTGAAGAAGCCAATCGATCTCGCCGAGCTGCTCAGCACCATCGCAAAATTCTGCGGCAAGAGCTGAACCCGCGCCGAAACTCAGGGGGCGGTGGTGCCTGGCGGTGGTGGGCGCTCGGGGACGCGGACGACGTGGACGCTGCAGTGGGCGTGAGCGGTGACTCCGGAGGCGACGGAGCGCATCCAGGCGAGGGGCTGCTGCTTCGGTCTCGGGGCGCCGAGGACGATGAGATCGACCTGGTTCCGGCGGGCGAAGTCGACGAGGGCGGAGGCGGCGTCGCCGGCGACCAGGACGTGGAGCGAGAGCCGCTGATTGGGCAGTCCCAGGGGCGCGGTCCAGCTTCGCAGCCGCGTCAGGTGCTCGACGCGCAGCGCCGCATCGCCCTCGGCGCCGGTGCTGCCGAGCGGCGGAGCCGGCACGACCGCGACGCAGACCAGCCGGTACTCGTCCGAGAGCGAGAGCATGTTCCGGGTGGCCTGGAGGATCGCGGGCTGCCGCTCGTCGCTGGCGTGCGTGGTGTCGACGGCGACCATGATCACCGGCGCGGCGTGGATCGCGCGCTTCACCAGCACCGGCGCTTCCAGCGGCTTGACGTGCGCTTTCCACCATCGTCCTGCCCGGGTGATGAAGTTCCCGGGACGCATCCGGGTGGCGCGGTCGGTGAGGGGGACCTGCGCCGGATTGCGCAGGTCGAAGGCGACGTGCGCGGCGGATCGGTACCGGTGTTCCGCCTGGGGTTCGAGGCAGCGGAGGATGATCTCCTGCAGCACCGGCGTCACCGCCGGTTCGAGCAAGGCAGGCGGGTCGGGGTCGTCCCAGAGCCGTTGGCGCAGGCCGCCGTCGGAGTCCGGCATCCCGAAGGGAAGCTCGCCGGTGGCCATCTCATAGAGGATCACTCCCAGCGAGAAGATGTCGCTGCGCGGATCGCCGCGGACGCCGAGGATCTGCTCGGGCGAGAGATACGGCACCGAACCCGCCGCGAACCGCTCCTCCTCGGCGAAGAGATCGGGAAAGCGGGCGTGCCAGGAGAACCCGAAATCGATCAGCACCGCCTCGCCGTCGGGGCGCAGGATCACGTTGTCGGGCTTCAGGTCGCAGTGGACGGCATCCTGGCGGTGCAGGCTGTGGATCGCATCGGCGACCGCGGCCCCGATCCGCGCCACCTCCGGCGGGGGAATCGGCGCGTCCTCCAGGAGCGACTCGAGGCTCTTTCCGCGGACGTGCTCGAGCACCAGATAGGGGACGCGGGAAAGGTCGCCGGCGGCGACGAAGCGCGGGACGTGCGGTCCGGTGAGGGCGGGAAGGATCATCGCCTCGGTCTCGAAGCTGAGCAGGCTTTCCGCCGTCTCTCCGCTCTGCAGGCGCGGCACCTTCATCAGGAGAGGAAACGGGAGGTCCCGTCCGGTGGCGCGATAGAGAATTCCCTGGGCGCCGATGTGCAGCGGCTCCCAGACGAGGAAGTCGTCGATCTGCTGGCCGGGGCTGAGGCGCTCCCCGGCGGTCTGCACGCTCATGGCCAGGCGCTCCAGCGGAAGAGCTCGGGAAGGCCCGCCGCGCGCACCTTCCTGGCGGGCGCGAGGTGATCGTACGGCACCCGGTAGAAGGTGATGCGCTCACGATCAGAGTCGAACAATGCGTAGGCCGCAGCGGGATCGCGCTCGCGCGGCTGACCGACGGAGCCCGCGATCGCCACCCAGCGGCGGGCGCTGCGGACCGGGACCGCGACGCCCGGGACTGGATTGAACGAGGTCATCCTTCCGCTCGGACCCTCGAAGAACAGCGTCTGCCGGTGCACGTGTCCGCAGAACGTCCAGGGAACGCCTGCGGCGTCGGCGCTCTTCTTCGCCGCGGCCGGCGTGTCTACGTACTCCCAGCGCTGCGGGGCCGCGGCCGAGGCGTGGACGAAGCACCGCTGCTCCTCGCGCACCTCCAGCGGCAGCGACGCCAGCCAGGCGATCGCCCCCGGGTCGAGCACGGAGCGGGTCCAGCGGATGGCGTCCTGCGCGCTCTCGCTGCTGACGCCCGACGATCGCGCGACCGCCGCGTCATGGTTTCCCTGGACGACCACGGCGCCCTGCCCCACATGGCGCTGGACGATCTGCACGACCGCGGCCGGATCCGCGCCGTAGCCCACCAGGTCGCCGAGAAAGGCGTGCCGCGTCGCCCCCGCGGCGCGCGCGTGGGCCAGGCAGGCATCGAGCGCCTCCAGATTTGCGTGGATGTCGGACAGAAGCGCGAGCAGCAAGATGTTCCCCGAATCGCGCATCGCGACCGACCCGCGGGTCCTCGTTCGAATTCTACCTGCGCCCGCCGGAAGGCGCCACGTGTGGTACCTTGTGTGCCCCCACTCGTTGCCCTCTCACGCGACGGAGGCCGGCATGCGCGCGGGTCTCGCCGGATTCGCCCGATCGGGAAAGACCACCCTCTTCAATGCGCTCACCGGCCTGAAGCGGGGACCGGAGGCGAAGGTGCACCTCGGCGCCATCAAGGTGCCCGATCCCCGGCTCGACGCGCTGAGCGCCCTCTTCAAGCCGGCGAAGACGACCCCTGCGGAAGTGCTGCTGGCCGACCTGCCGGGACCGCGCGGCAAGGGCGTCTCGCTAGAATCCGAGGCGCTCCAGGCGCTCCGGGAGGTGGAGGCGCTCTGCCTCGTCCTCCGCGCCTTTGACGCCGGCGCGGATCCGCTGCGCGATCTCCGCGACTACGACGCGGAGCTGATCCTCTCCGACCTGCAGGTGGTGGAGAAGCGCCTGCACAGGCTTCGCCAGGAGCGCAACTCCGGGGGCGAGATGCAGGAGCTGCAGCGGGTGGCGAAGCACCTCGAGTCCGGCACCCCGCTGCGGATGCTGCAGATGAGCGAGGCGGAGGAGCACGCGCTGGCGCACTTCGGCCTGCTCTCGCGCAAGCCGCTCCTGATCGTCGTGAACGTGCCGGAGGCCGAAGCCGCCAGGCCGCTGGACGAAGCGGTGCAGGACGCCGCGGCGGGGCTCGGCGCGGAGGCGATCGCGCTCTCGGCCGAGGTGGAAGCGGAGATCGCGGAGCTACCCGCCGCCGAGCAGCCGGACTATCTCGCCTCGATCGGTCTGTCGGAGACTGCGCGCGCGCGCTTCCTCAGATCGGTGTACGCGCTCCTGCACCAGATCTCCTTCTTCACCGTCGGGGAGGACGAGGTCCGCGCCTGGACCATCCGCCGCGGCGACCGTGCGGCGCGCGCCGCAGGGAGGATCCACTCCGACCTGGAGAAGAGCTTCGTCCGCGCGGAGGTGACGCACTACGACGACTTCATCGCCGCCGGGAGCGAGCACCGGGCCCGGGAGACAGGGAAGCTGCGCCTGGAGGGCAAGGATTACGTCGTCCAGGACGGCGACATCCTGCACGTGCGCGCCGGCGGCGCGAAGCGCTGAGCGGCGCTGCCAGGCGAAGGTCACGCCGCTCGGCGAGGCCAGGGCCGTCGCCGGAAGACTGTGCTTGACTGCATGTTCCCGCAAAGCGCGGGAACACGCCCGGAATGCAGAGACGCGTTCTACAGGGAAAAGCCGAGGCTCATGTACATCCAGGGCAGCACGCCGATCGAGTCCGGGTTCGGATTGCTCAGCGCCAGGCCCTTGCCGACGAGCGCCTCGAGGCCGACGCGGAACTGGAACCCGCCGTTCACCGGCTGCCGGCGGTACCCGATCAGCGCCGTGCCGAGCGCCGTCGTGCCGGAACCCGCCGCGAACGCGGTCCCGCTCCCGCCCGAGCCCGACACGTAGATGGCAGTTCCGCCGAGTCCGAGCTCGAGGATGTGGTTGCCCTCGCGGAGACCGAGATAGCTGGCGATCACCGGGATGGCCATGAACGACGCCGACGCGCTCGCACCGCCCGCGGAGGCGGAGAGCGAGGTGTAGCTGAAGCCGATGCGCAACCCGAAGTCCTGCTCCAGGACGCGCTCGTAGTTGATCGAGTAGAGCAGGCCCGGCCCGCCGCCTTCGAGGAAGAAGGAGTTGTTCGCGTCCCGCTCGTCCGGAACGGATGCGCGATCCCGCGGTGAGTTGAGGCGATCGGCCATCGCGGGCGCCGCGAAAGCCGCGACGGTGAGCGCGATCGCCAGTGCACGAAAGGTCCTCATGTTTCCTCCCTGGTTCGGTTCGTGCTTCGACGCTACGGGACCGCGCGGGTCGCTCCGCAAGCGCAGCGGGTGTGCGCGGGTCACAACACAGGCGCCGCTGTGGGTGGCTCGGGCCGCGACGGTTTCTTGGCAGCACCGGCGGGAAGCGCCGACAATGGCCAAGTGAGCGTGAACGGACCGGGGGATCCTCCAAATCCAGGAGGAAGCGCAAAGAAAACGGGCATCGCGCTGCAGCTCAAGCTTCCCTGCGCGACGCTCGACGACGTCCGCTCGCGCCATCCGGAGCTCGCCTCGCGCCGGTTCTTCCTCAAGACCGGCAATCCCAGGCCCGTCGACACCGCCATCCGGATCAGCGCGGTGCTCAGCGACGGAAAGCACTGTTTCCGCGCCAACGCGGTGGTGGAGAAGGTCTACAAGGGCGGGGAGACGCCCGAGCGCAGCGAAGCCGGAATGATGCTCTGGCTCCTGCGCATGGACGATCCGGGCCGCGAGCTGGTGGCCTGGATGGGCGGGCAGCCGCCGCCGCTGCTGAAGCCGGCTGCGCCCGAGGCGGCGCCGCCGCCCGCGCCATCGCAGACGCCGCCGTCGCCCGCGCCGACCTCCACCCTGGTGGACTTCGTCGTCACGCCCCCTCCGACGGAACCGCCGCCTTTGCCCGTGCCAGCCGCGACCGCGGCTCCGCCCAGGCCCGCGCCCGCCGCGCCGCCGAAAGCCGCCCCGCCGCCACTCGATCCGCCCGAGCCTGCGCCGACGCCGTGGAGCGAACCGGTCGTCGCCGCCCCGCCGTCCTGGGAAGATGCCGCCCCGCCGCAAGCTCCGGCGTGGGAAGAACCATCCCCTCCAGCCGCACAGGCCGCTCCGCTGCCGGCGCACGACGAACCGGCGCCACCCTCGTGGGAAGACGCGGTTCCGCCGCAGGCTGAACCCGTCGTGGCGGCCGCGCCCCCCCAGGCGCCTGCCCAACCGTCGTGGGAGCCGCCGCCGCCCGCCGCGCCGCCTTCGCCTCCTGCGCCAGCTCCGCGCTCCGCCGCGCCGGCGACACCGCCCGCCGCTGCCGCGGAGACCGCCGTCGAAGAGGACTTCGAGGTCGCGATCGAAGACGAGGCGCCGCCCGCGGTAGCGCCCGTGGCAGCGCCCGCGGCACCGCGGGTGCCGAGCGCGCCTCCCGGCAAACCGGCTCCGCCGAAACCGGAATCGCGCCGCCCCTCGCCGCCGCCGCTGCCACGGCCCACGCTCGCTCCGGGCGCAGCCACTCCGAAGGCGCCGTCCGCGCAGCAGGCGGAAGAGGCCGAGGAGACCGTACCGGCGCGGGCAGGCGCACCGAGCGGCCCGATCATCGGCATCGATCTGGGAACGACGAACTCGTGCGCCGCGGTGGTGAAGGACGGCAAGCCGTTCGTGATCCCCTCGCGCGAGGGCTACAACACCATCCCTTCCGTCGTCGCGCTCAGCGACAAGGGCAAGCTGATGGTCGGCCATCCCGCCCGCAGCCAGCTCCTGATCAATCCGCGCAACACCGTCTACGGGGCGAAGCGCCTGATCGGCCGCCAGTACAAGTCACCCGTGGTCACCGATCTGCTGGGCAGGTTCAGCTACGAGATCGTCGCGGGCCCGCGGGGCGAGGCGGCGGTCAAGATGGGAGAGCAGATCTTCTCCCTGCAGAAGATCTCCTCGCTGGTGCTGGCGGAGGTGAAGGAGCTCGCGGAGCGCTGGCTCGGCTCGGCGATCTCGCGCGCGGTGATCACCGTTCCCGCCTATTACAACGACAACCAGCGGCAAGCGGTCCGCGCCGCCGGCGCCCTCGCCGGCCTCGACGTGGAGCGCATCGTCAACGAGCCCACGGCGGCTGCGATCGCGTTCGCCCAGGGCCGCTCGCTGGAGCAGCGGGTGATGGTCTACGACCTCGGCGGCGGCACCTTCGACACCAGCGTGCTGGAGCTGCACGGCAACGTCTACGAGGTGATCTCCACCGGCGGCGATACCTTCCTCGGCGGCGTCGATTTCGACAAGGCCGTCGTCCAGGACCTGCTCACCCGCTTCAAGCAGAAGCACAAGATCGACTTCGAGGGCGATCGGGTGGCCCTGCAGCGCATCACCGATGCGGCCGAGCGCGCGAAGATCTCGCTCTCCGAACGATTGACCACGCAGGTGAACGTGCCCTTCGTCGCGATGGTGGGCGAGAAGGGATACAACCTCGACGAGACCTTGAGCCGGACGGAGCTGGAGAAGCTCACCACCGATCTGGTCGAGCGCACGCTGCGCGTCTGCGACGACGTGCTCACGAACTGCGGCCTCAAGCCGCCGGACATCGGCGAAGTGCTGCTGGTGGGCGGGCAGAGCCGGATGCCGCTGGTCCGGGCGAAGCTGCGCGAGTTCTTCGGCAAGGAGCCGTCCAAGGCGGTCCACCCGGACGAGGCGGTGGCGCTCGGGGCCGCCCTGCTCGCCCACTCCATGCAGTCGGGAGACATCGGGGGCATGGTGCTCGTCGACGTCCTGCCCATGAGCATCGGCGTCGGCCTCCCCGGCGGACGCTTCAAGAAAGTGGTGGAGCGGAACACTTCGCTGCCGCACAAGAAGACCTACTCGATCTGGACCTCGCAGGACGACCAGAAGACGCTGGAGATCCCCATCTTCCAGGGCGAGGCCGAGAAGGCGCAGCAGAACGAGTACCTGGGGACGCTGGTGGTGCCCGATCTGCCGCCCGGCACCAAGGGCAACGTCGTCTTCGACATCATCTTCTCGCTCTCGGCGGAGTCGCTCTTGTCGGTGACGGCGGAAGAGCGCGGGACGCGAAGGACGGTGACGGCCACGTTCAGTACGCAGGACTCCGCGGAGGCCGTGAAGCGGCGGATGTCCGGCGCCGGCGCCGCCGAGCCTCCGCGGCTGGACGCGCCCGAGCCCGGCGGCAAGGGCGGCTGGATGTCGCGCCTGTTCGGCCGCTGAGCGATCGCCGGATCATTTCCGCTTCTTCTTGCCGAGGGCCTCGGGGTGCTCCGCTCTCCAGGCCTGCAGATCGCGCCGGCGGAGCTTGCCTTCGGAGTCCAGCTTCCTCCGCCATTCCTTGCCGTACGGCCGCAGCGCGCCGGCGAGGGCTTCCGCGATCACCAGGTTCCGGAACCACTTCGCGTCGGCGGGCACCACGATCCAGGGCGCTTCCTTCGACGCGCAGCGCCCGATGGCGTCCTCGTACGCCTCCGTATAGTCGTTCCAGCGCTCCCGGTCCCTCCAGTCCTCGAGGTTCAGCTTCCACGCCCCCGCGAGATCCTCCTCGCGCGCGAGCAGGCGCTTCTCCTGCTCGTCCCGGGTGATGTGCAGGAAGAACTTGAGGAGGATGCAGTTGCCGGAGACCAGCGTGCGCTCGAAGGAGTTGATCAGCTCGTAGCGCTCCTTCCACACCGGCGCCGGCGCGAGTCCCTTCACGCGCACCACCAACACGTCCTCGTAGTGCGAGCGGTTGAAGATGCCGATCTCGCCCGAGCCGGGCGTCACCCGGTGGACGCGCCAGAGAAAATCGTGCGCCCGCTCTTCCGCCGTCGGCACTCCGAAGCTCGTGACCCTCACGCCGCGCGGGTTGAGGGCGCCCACCACGTGCTTCACCGATCCATCCTTGCCGGCGGCGTCGCGACCCTGGAGGATCATCAGCACGGAATGCGTGCGCGCACCCCAGAGCAGATCCTGGAGCTCGAACAGCTCGTCGTTCAGCGCCTCGAATCGCTTCTTCGCGTCGTGCTTGGAAATGCCGTCTGGGGGCTCCTCCGGAATGGAGGCGAGCCTCACCTTTCCCGGAGCATCGAATCGGTGAAAGTGCATCGCTCCGGCGATCCCGCGCCCAGGGACTCCCGATTACGCCATCGGAGACGCGCTGACCGCCGCCGCGGGGTTGGGCCGGGGCGCACGATACCTGCCTTCCGCCGCCAGATCGGCGAGCGCGCGGTCGATGCGAGGGAGCACGTCTTCGTGCGTGTACCGGATCAGGTGCTCGCCCTGCACCGCCATCGACATCGCCTTGGCGAACGCGTGCGGGCGCCGGGCGGCCTTAAAGAGCAGGCGCCAGAAGTGGCCCCGGCGCGGAGAGCGGAGCCCGAGGCCGACCAGGATGCGGACGAAGACGGCGAGGTCCTGCAGCACCAGCGCGCGGCCGTTGCCCGCGCCGATCTCGGCCACCAGCTTCTCGCAGCGCGCGTAGAAGGCCGCGGGCTCGTAGAGCGTCGCCAGCAGGTCGCGGTACCCCTCGAGCAGGGTCTTCTCGTCCAGAGTCGGATCGAAGTTCGGGCGCCCGAACTGATCTCCGGTCGCGTCGGCGCGGAGCCGCCCTTCCTTCTCCAGCCGGCGCCAGAGGGCGGTGTTGGGGAGCGCGGTGAGCAGCCCGATCATCGCCGCGGCGATGGGAAGGCTGGAGATGAACTCGCGCTGCACCTCGAAGATGTGGTCGCCGTCGCTGTCGAAGCCGACGATGAAGCCGGCGTACACTTCGAGACCCGCGTGGGTCAGCCGCAGGACCGACTGTTCCAGCGGGAGCTTGAGGTTCTGCAGCTTGCGGGTGTGCTTGAGCGATTCCTTCGACGGCGTCTCGATCCCGAGGAACACGGTGGCGAAACCGGCGTCGACCATCGACTCGACGAGGGCGGGGAGCGACGCGAGATCGACGCTCGCCTCGGTGTAGAGCTCGAACGGCCGCCCGTGCTCGCGCTGCCAGCGGGCGATCTCGGGCAGCAGCTTCGCCGCTTCCTTGCGGTTGCCGATGAAGTTGTCGTCGACGACGAAGATCGACCCGCGCCAGCCCAAGGCGTACAGCGCGTCGAACTCCTCCAGCACCTGCGCCGGAGTCTTCGTCCGCGGATTGCGCCCGTAGAGCTCGATGATGTCGCAGAACTCGCACTGGAAAGGACAGCCGCGCGAGTACTGCACGCTCATCGAGGTGTAGCGCGAACGGGGGAGGAGATCGAACCGCGGCACCCTCGCCAGCGCCATGTCGGGCTTCGCGTCGCCGGACGGCGAGAGAAGATGCGGCCCCTCGCCCCGCTCGAGCGCACGGACGAGCGTCTCCAGGCGCCCCTCGGCCTCGCCGGTGAACACGTGGTCCGCGTCCGAGAACTCTTCCGGCCGGGTGCTCGCACCCGGGCCCCCGGCGATCGTGCGAACGCCCATCCGCCGCGCGCGCGCGATCACCTCGTGCATGGAAGCCTTGTGAACCAGCATCCCGGTGATCAGGACCGCGTCAGCCCACTGCAGATCGGCGTCGTGGAGCGGCGCGACGTTCAGATCCGCGATCCGGATCTCCCACTCCTGCGGCAGCAGGGCGGCGAGGGTGGCGAGGCCAAGCGGGGGATGCGGGGCGCCTTTTCCGACGATGCCGACCGCATACTGGAAGCCCCAGTACGTCTTTGGCGCCAGCGGCTGCACGAGCAGAGCGTTCATGTCGGGAGGATGCGCACCGGCAAGTCACGGGATGGTCACGGAACGCGGCACTATGTCGCGCGCGCCGGGATGGCCCTGGCCGGTCGGCGGAGCGTAGGGTGCGTGCAGCGGCGAGGTCCTCTTGTTCTCGAACGCCCCGATCACCAGCTGCTCCGACTGCGCCCTGGGGCAGGCCGCGGGCGAGAACCAGTGCAACTTCGCTCCGCTCACGCTCCACTCCGGCGCAGTCCTCTGCGCGCAGGGCGAGCGGGCCCGCGCCGTCTACTTCGTCAAGGCGGGACTGGTCTCGCTCTCCACCGCCGCCGCGAGCGGCGCGGAGCTGACGTTGATGGTCCGCGGCCCGGCCTCCCTGCTCTGCATGGAGACGATGCGTGGCCAGTCGTCGCCGGTCGAGGTGAGGGCACTCTCGCGCGTCCGGCTGTGCAGCTTGCCGGCGGAAGAGATGAAGCGCTGGATCGGGCCGCTGCGGAGCCCGGCACAGGCGATCGTCGAGCTCCTGCTCGAAGAGAGCGGCGCGCAGCGCACGGACGTCAATTTCCGCGAGGGAAGCTGCCTCCGCCGGGTGGCGAGGTTCGCGCTGGCGTACACGACGTTCCTCGCCGAGCGGCCCGAGGCGATCCGCAAGCAGGTGCTGGCGCGGATGCTGGGGATGCGCCCGGAGACCCTCTCGCGTTGTCTCACGCGGCTCGAGCGGATGGGCGCGATCGACGCATCGCTGGGCGTCCGCGTGCAGTACCCGCGCGTCCTCTCGGCGATCGCGTATTCCTCGAACTGACGGCTCCCGCCGGCGAGCCAGGAGGGCGTTCCGGAACGGCGACGGCGACTGTCGAGGGCCGCGGCGGCTGCCGTTCGTCATGGCACCGCCGTCGCCGCCCAACTGCGCCAGAGACCGAACTCCCAGGTCAGCGCGTCGGGCGCAGTCCCGGTGACCCGCATCAGCCCTTCGTGGATGCCGTAGAGGTGGTGAGCGGCGCAGAGGCAGAGCTGGTTCTTCTCGTCGTCGCTGCCGCCGTGGGATTGGTATTCGATGTGGTGCTGGTGCGCTGCCGCGCGGCTGCACCCCGGGACCTGGCAGCGATAGCGGTCGCGGCCGAAGATCCGCGCCCGCTTCGTC
>DASREU010000127.1:0-5058 GCA_035651935.1 Myxococcales bacterium
CAGCATCCGGCGCCCCTGCATCCGGCGCCCCGGCATCTGGCGCCCCGGCATCCGGCGCCCCTGCATCCGGCGTCCCCGCGTCAGGAACGCCGCCGTCACTGCCGCCGCCGATTCCGAGCACCAGGAAATCGTCGAACCAGATCCCCGCCAGGTTCGTCGACATGCCGGCGGTGCCCGCTGCGACGATCGCCGACGCCGACGCGTCGTTGACGGTCAGCTTCACCGTTCCGTTCACGGACGCGACGAGCTGGACGGGTCCCGCGCCCGTCGCGCTCAACCCGATGGTCGCCCAGTTTCCGAGGTCGGCGATCCCGCTCGCCACGTCGCCCAGCACCGTGGTCGCGCTGCCGTTGTGCCGCCGGACCTGCAAGTGGCCGTTCGCGAGCAAGGCGACGTCGTACCGGTCCCCCGACGCGCTCTCGCGCAGATCGAGCGCCACCACGCCGGCCGCGAAGTTCACCACCTTCGCCTGCACCGAGCAGTCCGCGCAGTCGAGCGACTGGACCGCCACCTGGTCCGCGCCGTCGAGATCGGACTCGGCGCGTGTTCCCGGCGTCTTCCAGAATCCGGAGATCACCTGCCACGCCGCACCGAGACCCGAAGTGCGGTTGAAGTCGTCGGAGAACAGCGTGCCCGACGAGGGGGGCGGCGGAGGCGGCGGCGGTGGAGGAGGCGGCGGCGGGGTGACGGCGTTCGGCGTCGGAGCGAAGACCAGCGCCACGCTGCCGCTGCTGTTCGCATCGGGCGTGTTTCCGTAGAAGCAGGGGATCTGCGGCACGGTGTTCGGCAGCGACTCGACCGATGCCGGATACCCTTTGAAGCCGCCGCTGCCGTCGAGGAGGGTGCTCCCGGTCAGCGTGCTCCCGTCGAAGGTGCGGTACCGGAAGTCATAGTTCGTGTTCGTCGCGTACATCCGGTTCCAGAAGATCACCAGCGTGCCGCCGACCCGGGTGATGGCGGGCTGCAGCGCCCAGTCCGCGCTGCTCTCGATCAGCTGGCGCCCGCTCCAGGTGCCGCTCCAGTGGCGGTACCAGAGCTGCTCGTTGACGTCCTTGTAGACGAGATGGACGCCGCCGCTCCCGTCGCCTGCCGCGCTGAGCGCGGCGCCATGGTAGATGCCCTCCGAAAAGACCACCTGCCGCGCTCCCCACGTCCCGACCGGGTCCGAGTCGTTCCGCAGGCGCATGTAGCCGGGATCCGTGCCGTGCGTTCCGTACACGAGCATCAAGCCATTCCCGGAGATCGGCTGGATGCGTCCGCCCGGACGGTCCGAGAACGTGTCGAGGGACGGCTGCGCCTGGAAGCTCGCGCCGCCGTCGGCGCTCACCGACATCACCATCGTGAAGGTGCCGTCGGAGTTCAGCCGCTGCGCCCACACCCAGAGGCGCCCGAGGGAGTCGCGCGCCAGCTCGCCGCGGAGATAGGCGGTGGCGCTGGAGGTGGAATCGAAGACGCGCACCGCCGGCTGCGGCACCCACTCCGTGTTGCCGTTCCAGCGCCACCACTGGAAGTACACGTCGTGGGCGGTGGACCCGGTGATGTCCGGGCCCTCGTACGAGAAGACCATCGCCACGTCCATGCCGACCTGGATCAGGTCGGGCGTGTCGCGCTCGCAGCAGGCGTCCTGGATGGGGGCGTACCAGCTCCAGCTCTTCGCCTCGTCCGTGCTCCGGTACATCGACAGCCAGTGCCCGTTGGCGCCATCCTGCTGCACCGCCAGAAGCCATGTCGCCGCCTGCCCGTTCTGCGGATCGAGCCGAACCATGTGCCGGGCTGCCGGAAGCGTGAGGGCGTTCCCGCCCCCGGCAGCGATCACGTTCTGCGGCGCGCCGACCAGTAGCGCGGCCATGAGAGCGAGCATGTTCCCCCTCCACTTCGCCAAGCGAAATGTAGGTTGCCCAACGATAGATGCAGGGGCCGCCCGCAGGGAGACCGGCGACCTGCGCCTGCCCGCCCGCTCGAAGATCCGGGGACACCATACGTAATTCGTCGCCATGCCAACCACGCGTTGGCGCGCGAATTACGTATGGTGTCCCCAGAACTCCGGCTCTAGTCGGTGCCGGGGACGAAGGGTTCGGTGTCGGCCCAGGCGGCCGAAGGCTCGGCTACGGCGCGGACGGCGCTGCCGGCGGAGGGGAGGCGGACGTCGGTGCCGCGGCGCGAAGGACGCAGGGCGCGGGGCTGCTGCTCCGCCTGCAGGACGCGTTCGCTGGTCTTCAGGAGCGAGTCGGGGATCAGCGAGATCGAATCGATGCCCTGCTCGACGAGAAAGGCGGCGAACTCCGGGAAGTCGCTGGGCGCCTGCCCGCAGATGCCCACCTTGCGCCGCTTCTGCCGGGCCGCATCGATGATCCGCGCGCAGGCCTGGAGCACCGCGCCGTTGCGCTCGTTGAACAGCGGCGCCACCAGGGCGCTGTCGCGGTCGACGCCGAGCACCAGCTGGGTGAGATCGTTCGAGCCGATGGAGAACCCGTCGAAGATGTCCGCGTACTGGTCGGCGAGGAACACGTTCGAGGGCAGCTCGGCCATCACGTAGACCTCCAGGCCGTCCTTGCCCTGGGGAAGCCCGCCCTCGCGAAGCACCTCGATCACCCTGCGGCCCTCGTCCGGCGTCCGGCAGAACGGGACCATCAGCTTGAGGTTCTTCAAGCCGAACTGCTCGCGCACCCGCTTCACCGCGCGCAGCTCGAGGAGGAAGCCCTCCTTGTAGCTCGGGTGGTAGTACCGGGAGGCGCCCCGCCACCCGATCATCGGATTCTCCTCGACGGGCTCGAACTGCCGGCCGCCGAGCAGCGTCGCGTACTCGTTCGACTTGAAGTCGCTCAGCCGGAGGATCACCGGCTTGGGGTGGAACGCGGCGCAGATGGTGCCGATGCCCTGCGCGAGCTTGTCGACGAAGTACTCGGTCTTGTCCGCGTACCCGCGGGTCACCTCGTCGACCTGCGCCCGGGTCTCCTCGTCGAGCTGCGCGTACCGGGTGAGCGCCAGCGGGTGCACCTTCACCCAGCTGGCGAAGATGAACTCCATGCGCGCGAGGCCCACGCCGTCATTCGGGAGCATCGCGGTCTGGAACGCCTGCTCCGGGTTGCCGACGTTGAGCATCATCTGCGTGCGCGGCCGGGCGAACTGCGCGCGATCGACCTCCTCGACTTCGTAGTCGAGCGCGCCCCGGTAGATTCGCCCCTGCTCGCCTTCGGCGCAGCTGAGCGTGACCTCTTCGCCGGACGGGACGCGCGAGGTCGCGGAGACGGCGCCGACCACCGCCGGGATCCCCAGCTCGCGGGCGACGATCGCCGCATGGGAGGTGCGCCCGCCGCGCTCGGTGACGATGCCGGAGGCCGTCTTCATGATCGGCTCCCAGTCCGGATCGGTGTTCCCGGTGATGAGGATCTCGCCGGCCTTGAACTGATCGAACTGGGCAGGGCTGAGGATCACGCGCGCGGTGCCCACCGCGATGCCTTCGCCCACCGCGAGGCCCTGCGCGAGCTGCTCGCCCTTCCCGGTCAGCTTGTAGATGCGCAGAGAGGTCCCGGCGCGGTTGGAGTGCACCGTCTCCGGGCGCGCCTGGAGGACGAAGAGCTGCCCGGTCTCGCCGTCCTTGCCCCACTCCACGTCCATCGGCGAGTCGGACCCGCGCTCGCGCGAGTAGTGCTCCTCGATCCGCAGCGCCCATTGCGCGAGCTGCAGCACCTCGTCGTCGCCGAGCGAGGCCTCCGCGCGCAGCCCCGGCGGAACCGGCTCGAGCAGCGTGCCGCGCTCGCCGTACACCATCCGCTGCTCCTTGCTGCCGATCGTCTTCCACACCAGCGGGCGGTAGCCTTCGCGCAGCGTGTCCTTGTGCACGTAGAACTGATCCGGGACCACCTGGCCCTGCACGATCGCCTCGCCCAGCCCGTAGCTGGAGGTGATCAGCACCACCCCGCGGTGGCCGCTCTCCGTGTCGAGGGTGAAGAGGACGCCCGAGGCCGCCTTGTCGCTGCGCACCATCTTCTGCACGCCGACGCTGAGCGCGACGTGCAGGTGATCGAATCCCATGTCGGCGCGATAGCTGATCGCGCGGGCGGTGAAGAGCGAGGCGAAGCACTTCTTCACCGACTCGAGCAGCGCGGCCTCGCCGCGGACGTTCAGGTACGTGTCCTGTTGGCCGGCGAAGCTGGCGCCGGGCAGGTCCTCCGCCGTCGCCGACGAGCGCACCGCGACGTCGGTCTCCGGGATCCCGAATCGCTGCGAGAGCGCCTGGTAGGCGGCGACCGCTTCAGAGGCGATCTCCGGCGGCAGCTCCGCGCCGAGGATCAGGTTGCGGATCTCCGCGCTCCGGGCCACCAGCGCCTGCACGTCGCCCGCCGCGATCCCGCCGAGGAGGCCGGAGATCCGCTCGTCCAGACCTGCTGCAGAAATGAAGTGACGGTACGCGTCGGCGGTGATCGCGAAACCGTCGGGGACCCGGATCCCCAGCGGGGAGAGCTCGCGGATCATCTCTCCGAGCGATGCGACCTTGCCACCGACCACCGCGACGTCGCCGAGGCCGACCTCGGAAAACCACCGGACAAAGCGCATGGCTATGCCTCCCCCCGGGGCAAGCTACGCACGGGTTCCGCGGCGCGACAAGCGGGTCAGGTCGAGGCGAGGACGAGGCGCTCGATCCGATCGAGGGCCTCGTCGAGCTGCGGCTGGGGAGCCCCGAAAGAAAATCGCGTGTAACTTCGGAATCTTGAGGCGATACGGCTGCGGCGCTTCCCGGGGTTCACGTCGAAGAACTCACCCGGTACCGTGATGACCTTCTTTTGCAGTGCTGCGCGAAAGAACGCCATCCCGTCGCTCAGCGTGGGGGGCAGGCTTCCCAGATTGCCCCAGACATAGAAGGTGCCGTCCGGGGCGCGGTCGGGGCGGATCCCGATCCGCTCCAGGCGCCGGATCATCGCGTCGCGCTTCTCCCGGAACGCGGCGTTGATCGCGAGCGTCTCCTTGCGCACCACGTCCTCCGCGAGCAGGGGAATCGCCGCCCGCTGCAAGGGCCGCGACCCTCCGCCGTCGAGGAACGAGCCCGCGCTCGCCACC
>DASREU010000128.1:0-20978 GCA_035651935.1 Myxococcales bacterium
AGCGCGCGCAGCAGCAGCGGGCGGCGGCGTGGCAGCGGCACCGCCTCTGCCTTCCAGTGCGAGCGCAGCCTCTGCGCGACTTCTGCCCAGGACTCGAGGTCCTCGGGAATGAGGGCGTCGAGCGCTTCGCGCAACAGTCCCGACAGCGCGGGGGCGCGGCCCGCCGTCGAGATGGCGGCGGTGACGCTGCCCTTGCGGAGAACGCCGCCGAGGTAGGCGGTGGCCGAGGCGGTGTCGTCGACCGCGTTGACGAAGACGCGGCGCTCCTCCGCGGCGAGCGCCACCGCGCGGTTGATCTCCGGCGGGGCGGCGGCGACGGCCCACCACATGTCGTCGAGGTCCGCGGCGGTGAACTCGCGTTCCCGGAGCTCGACGCCGGGCTGGCGGAGCGACGCGAGGATCCGGGGCGCGACCACGGTGACGCGCGCGCCGGACGCGAGCAGGGAAGCGAGCTTCGCAGCGGCGACCTTGCCGCCGCCCACGAGGAGGACAGGACGGCCGCGCAAGTGCAGAAAGACGGGATACAGCTCCACGGACGACTCCTTGCGAAAGGGACACGGCGGCGACGGAACGCCGGGGCGGCAAGGAGCGGTGAGGCGGAGTTACGAAGTCGCCGTCAGGCTCGCGCGCGCTCCCGGCAGGAGATGCCGGGGCGACAACAACATGCGCAGGAGCTCTGGAACGGCAACGACATCGTCCGGCACCGATAACGGAAGTGACTTCGGAAAGTCAAGCGAAGCTGCACGGGAGCTCGCGAACCCGCGGCCGTTCCGGGCGTTCTCAGCCGAAGACTTCCTTCACGATCCGCCGGCGCATGGCCTCGTCGGGCAGACGTCCGAAACCCGCGCGCACATCGTCCGCCATGTGCGCCGGATTCGAGGTGGCGGGAATCGGGCAGGTCACCGCCGGATGTCCGAGGATGAACTTGAGGAACACCTGCGCCCAGCTCGTGCAGTCGATCTCGGCGGCCCATCCGGGCAGCGGCCGCTTGCGAGCATCGGAAAAGAGCGAGCCGCCCTCGAACGGCCGCATCACCAGCACCGCCGCTCCGTGCGCCGCGCAGGCGGGAAGCAGGCGTCGTTCGGCTTCGCGCACGCCGAGCGAATAGGGAAGCTGCACGAAGTCGGGCTTTTCCGCGGCGAGGATGCTCTCCATCTCCGCAAACGCGGACACGGAATAGTGGGTGATCCCCCAGTAGCGGATGGTCCCGGATTCCTTCCACGCGCGGAGCGTGGGCAAGTGCGTGCGCCAGTCGACCAGGTTGTGGATCTGCATCAGGTCGACACGGCCCAGCTTCCGGATGGAGTCCCGCATCTGCGCGATCCCCTCCTCCTTCCCGCTGGTCCACACCTTGGTGGCAAGGAACGGGCGCTTTTCCCCGCGCAGATCGCGCAGCACCTCGCCGACGGTGGTCTCCGACCGGCCGTACATCGGAGACGAGTCGATGACCGCGCCGCCCGCGTCGAGCAGAGTGCGGACCACCTCGACCAGCGCGGTGCGCTCAGCCGTGTCGAACGTGCGCCAGGTCCCCATCCCGATCGCCGGAACCTGCTCGCGGGTGCGCGGGATCGGGCGCGTAAGCATCTGTTCGCCGCCCATCGTTCCTCCGCTCGCGAGCGCGCCCGCGGCGGCGGCCCGCAGCACATCCCTGCGGGAAAGCGTCATCGGACCCGGCTCGACGCGCGGATCTTCTGGAGCAGGTCCGCCACGTCCTTCTGCACCGCGCGAGAAGAGCGCATCGTTCCGCGGAATCGCAGGCGTCGCGCCGCGCGCAGGCGCGCAGGCAGCTTCCAGAGGAGTGCTCCGTCGAGCGGCTTCACCGGGATCAGGTTCATCAGCAGGAGGACGCCGTTGCGCCGGGTGAACGCGTCGTGCAGGTCGTGCGGCATCGAAGCGAGCAGCGCCACGGCGAGCAGCGCGGCCTGTCCCGCGACGCCCCCGAGCGCGATCAGCGACCTGCGCACCGGAGAAACCTCGCCTTCGCCGAGCAACTCTCCACCGAGGCCGTGCAGGAGGACGCCGTCGACGCGCGTCGGCGTGCCGGCGACCGCGAGCGCGTGCCCGACGACGTGCGCGAGCAGGACCGCGAGATAACCCGCGAGCAGCAGCGGCCGCGGCTGGAGGGCGCAGAACAGCACGGCGCCGAGAAGAAGGCTCCAGTGGAGCCGCAGGGGTCCGAGGCGCAGCACCGATCAACCCGGCATCGGCACCGGGCTCGATCGCCCGCCGGCAGGAAACGCATCCGAGAAGGTGTGCACGGTGGTCAGCTCGTCGAACCGGTGCGCGAAGCCGGTGTCGCGCCGGAACAGGCTCGCGTCGACGACGATCGGATACTTGATGTGCGCGAGCGCTCCCCGCGAGAGGCGCGGCAGGCCTGCGCGCCCGAGGACCGCCGCGAGCAGGATTTCCGGGAGCGGCAGGACGCGCCGTCCGGCTTCCTCCGCGATCACGCTGAGCGGCAACGGCTGCGGGCCGGCCACGTTGTAGATGCCGTGCAGCCCGGCGGAGAGCGCGGTGACGATGGCGGCCGCCGCGTCGTCCTCGTGCATGAACTGGAAGAGCGGATCGAATCCGAGAACCATCGGTACGAATCGCCCCCGGAGGAAGCCAGCCAGCGTCCCGTGCGCCGAAGGGCCCAGCGTGTAGCAGACGCGCAGCACCACCGTCTCCAGCGCGGGCAGCCGCCAGAGCGCGTTTGCGGCATAGAGATCCGCGGCGACGAGGTCCGCGAGCTCCGGATAGCTGCCCAGCTCCTGGGGCGGCTCGGACTCGCTGTGGTAGAGCGGCGCGTCGGGGCCGGCGCCGTAGTAGGTATGCCGGCCGACGAACACCATCTGCCGGACCCCGTAGGTCGCGCAGTGTTCGAAGACTGCTCGCGTCCCGCCGAGATTGATCCGATACCGTTCCTCGGCGTCGGCGAGCAGCGCCGAGATGGTCGCCATGTGGATCACGGCGTCGGGCCGGCGGCGCCGGAACACGTCCTCGGCGGCGCGCTTGCGGATGTCCAGCGCGTGGAGCTCGATGCCTGCGGGCACTCCCGGCCAGCCGCGGGGATCGATGCCGATCACCTCGTGGCCCATGGCGAGCAGGCGCACAGCCACCTTCCGTGCCAGCAGGCCGGCGATCCCGGGAATCAGCACCTTCACTGCCCACCCCGCTCGATCAAAGCGGCGATCCGCGCCTTCACCTCGTCGACCTGCCGTTGCGTGGCATCATCGTCCTCGGACCCCGTGCCCTCGAACCGGATCGGCTCGCCGTAATGGATGGAGAGTGGGACCGGACGCGGCAAGGGCAGGAGCCACGGAGTCACCGGCAGGTACGGAACGCCGATCATCCGTCCGAGCTTGTAGAGGTTGGTCACGGTGGGAATGGCGTCGCCGCCGCCGAGGAACGCGAACGGCACGATCGGCGCTTTCGTCCGCAGCGCCAGGCGGAGGAAGCCGGTGCCGAACTCGACGAGCGAGTTCCGCTCCTTCCACAGCTTGGCGGTGCCGCGCGCGCCTTCGGGAAAGACCATCAGCAGGCGGTCGGACTCGAGCAGGCGCTGGGCGTGCTGCGGCAGTCCGGTGAGCTGGCCGCAGCGAGCCGTCCAGGTGGAGGCGAAAGGAAAGCGGTTGATGAACTTCTCCGCCATCCCCTGGGCGAGGCGAGGAGGGTCGAGCTCGAGGAAGCAGGAAGCGATCACCATCGCCGCGTCGAGCGCGATGCCCCCCGAATGGTTGCCGACCAGCATGGCGCGGCCGCGCGCCGGGATGTGCTCGAGGCCGGTGCACTTGACGTGGAAGTAGTTGCGATAGAGGAACGCCAGCGCGCGGAAGACGACGCCCAGGTGCCACTTGGAGACGCCGTAGTCGTCCACGCCGCGCGCATCGAACGGCAACTCCAGCCGGTCGACGCGCGCCGAAATGTCGTCGGGCATTGCGGAGCCAGTCTACCCGAGGGCCATCGCGCCGCACAGGATCGCCGCGCCGAAGGCGAGCCAGGCGACCTGATCGCCGACTTCGCCGGTGTGCAAGCCGCGCAGCGCCGAGGCGAATGGCTCCCACACGCCGGCGCAGGCGCGGCGCAATGCGCCCGGCAGGCGCTTCCGCCCGAGCGTGAGACCCGCGAGCGCGAGGGCGCCGGCGGCAGTCCCGGCCGAATGCCAGAGAGCGGGGCCCAGCGGCTCCGGCGTGGCCGCCTCCGGATTCGACGGAGCCGCTCCGTCGAGCACCTGGGTGGCGAACGCGTGCGGATCGAGCATGCGCATCGCCTCCTTCGAGGCCTGCTGCCTGGAGAGAAAGCCGGAGGCGATCGCCCCCGCGAGGAGCAGCGTCGCAGCCGCCCACATGCTCCAGGGAATGCGCGCGGGGACCGTCTCCGGCTCTTCGTCCGACTCGCCGCCCCCGGGCGCATCCGGTTCGCGCGGCCCCCACCCGAGAAAGATCCGGCCGCATGCGCGGAGAACTGCCGCGGCAGTGACGATGGACGCGATCGCGAGCGCGAGGCGCGCCACCGCGTGCTCCCGAAGCGCATGGTGCAGCATCGACTCGCCGAGGAACATCGCCGTCGGCGGCGTTCCGGCCAGCAAGAGGCCGAGCGCCGCAAACAGCGCGCCGAGCCAGGGCAGGCCCTGCCCGCGCCCGTGCAGGACCAGCTCGTCCACCGAATGCAAGCGGTGCAGCAGCATTCCCACGCAGAGGAAGAGCCCGGCCTTGATCGCGCCGTGCCCGGCTACGTAGAGGGCTGCGCCGGCGTACCCTTCGGGGGTGAGCAGCGCGATCCCGCAGAGGATCGCGCCGGCGTGGGCGATGGTGGAGAACGCCAGCAGCCGTTTGAGATGCCGCTGCGCGTAGCACATCGCCGCCCCGACGACGCAGGTGATGGCGCCGAGCGCCAGGAGCGCTGGGCGAAATCCCGGCAGCGGCGTGGCGAACAGCGCCCCGTGCAGGCGCGCGACGGCGTACAGCCCGGCCTCCACCATCGCTCCGGAAAAGATGATGCAGACCGGAGTCGGGGCGGACGCGTGCGCGTCGGCGAGCCAGAAATGGAACGGCACGATCGCCGCCTTGACGAGAAAGCCGAGGCAGACGAACGCGAATCCGACGAGGACCAGCGCGTCGTGCCTGCCGGCGAGCATGCGCGAGATCTGCGAGAGGTTGAGCGCCCCCGTGCGCGCGTAGAGCAGCGCGATTCCGGTCAGGGTGATGAAGGCTCCCGCGGTATTCGTGACCGCGAAGTTGATCGCGCCCTGCAGGGGGCCGACTTCGCGGCTCTTGTAGGCGCAGAGCCCCACCGCGGTGGCGCTCATCAACTCGAAGAACACGAAGAGGTCGAAGAGATCGCCGGTGAGGGAAAAGCCGCACAAGGCCGCGAGAAACACCAGCAGGAGCGCCTGGAACGACGCCTGCGGCTTGTCGAAGTAGCGCGCGGCGAAGAGCAGGGCGGAGAAGATCAGGACCGCGCTGAGCGTCGCCAGCCCGGCGCCGATGCGATCGATGGCGAAGTCGATCCCGAGGCTCACGCCCTGGCGCGGGCGGATTCCTCCGAACCAGTACACGACGGGACCGGATCGAGTTTCCCGGAAGAGCAGCGCGCAAAGGGCAGTGTTGGCCGCGGCGACGGTGAGCGCGAGCAGATCCGCGACGGTCCGGGGGATCTTCTCTGCCAGGGCGGCGAGGAGGGCTGCGCAGGCGAGAGGAAGCGCGACGGTCCACGGAGCGAGGTGCACGCTATCCCTCGAGCCGCACCAGCTCGCGCGGATCGAGCGATCCTGCGCGCTGGTACACTTGCACTGCGAGAGCCAGGAGCAGCGCCGCGACGGTCGCCTCGACCACGATGTCGGTGAGCATCAGGGCCTGCACCACCGGATCGACCGCGGGAGTGCCGAGCGGCATGTCCGCGAACACCGGGGCGACGGCGCCCGCCTTGTAACCGATCGCCAGCAGCAGCACGTACGTCGAGGACTGCAGGATGACCAGGCAGATGATCAGGTGGACGAGATTCCTGCTCTTGACGATCCCGTAGAGGCCCCAGAGCAGCAGCCAACCGGCGACGGCGTACGGCAGCCAGGCGAGGATCGAGCTCATGTCTCGCGCCTCAGCACTTCCTCGATGAAGATGGCGAGGAGCTCGACGAATCCGGCCGCGACCGCGATCCCGACGGTGAGATTGAGGAAGAGGATGGTTCCCGACGACCAGGCCGCGCCCGGCGTGCCCAGCGGGAGCACGTTTTCCAGGAATTGCTTTCCCGCGAGCACTCCCAGGCAGCCGATGACGACGTAACCGCCGGCGCCGATCGCCTCGGCTGCCTTGGTCAGCCAGGGCGGAGCGATGCGCAGGAACGTCTTCGCCGTGGCGCAAAGATAGATGACGAGCGGCGCGGTCGCGAGGACGACGCCGCCCTGAAAGCCGCCGCCGGGAGAGACCGCCCCGTGCGAGATCATGTAGAGCCCGAACGAGACGGTGAGAGGCACGAGCCAGACCCCGAGCACGCGCACCGCATCGCTGTCGGGCGCCTGGCGGGCCTGCCACGCCGGCTCATTCCGATCTTCCTCGTCGCCCTGCTGCTTGCGGAGGATGGTGGCGACGCCGAGAACGGAAGCGAAGAGGATGAACTCCTCGCCCAACGTGTCGAGGCCGCGGTAATCGAAGTTCACCGCGGAGACCACATCGGTCGCGTGCCGCTCGCCGACGCTGACGGCGTTGAGGACCTCGCCGTACGCCCCGGAGTACCCGCCGACGGGAGGGAGCCCGCGCGCGGCGGCGAAATACGCGGCGCCAAGCCCGAGCGCTCCGGCCGCGAAGAGGACGAGGCGCAGGCGCATCAACGGTTCTGCTCCGCCTCGCGCTCCTGCCTGGCGCGCCGGATCTTCGCCAGCGCGAGCAGGATCATCAGCGGCAGCGCCACCGCGCCGACCGCGATCTGCGAGAGCGCCACGTCCGGCGCCTGGTGAAGGAAGAAGAGCAGCGAGAGGACGAGGCCGTAGAAGCTCACCGCGATCGACTGGGCCAACGGCTCTCGCGTGCGCACGACCTGCATCCCCGCCAGGGCGAGGAGGATGAAGAGGAGGAACTGCAGCGCCCCGATCATTCCTTCGCCTCTGCCGGTGGCGGGGCGGGCGGCTCGCGCGGCGGCCATTGCCCCTTCGATCGGACCCAGATCGCCCGTGCCGTGGCCTGGGTGACGACGGCGTTGTTCGCGAAGAGCACCAGCGCGACCAGAAGGACCTTCACGCCGGCCTGCTTCTGCTTCTCGGAGAGGAGCACCGCAAAGGCGATCAACCAGGCGCAGAGGCTGCAGGGCAGGGCGAGATAATGCAGGCGCTGCCAGGCGTCGCGCATCTGCCAGAGGCCGATTGCGCCGACGAGCGAGAAGAAGACCGCGAGAGCGATCAAGACCGAGACCGCGGCCTGCATCAGAGCCACCTTTCGAGAAAATGCGCGAAGACCAGGCCGCCGCCGAACGAGAGCAGCGCCTGGGTCAGCGCGAGGTCGAGGAAGAGCGGCCGCTGCATCGCTTCCGCCAGCAGCACCAGCGCGAGCGTGACGGTCGCCCCCGCCATCTGCAGGGCGACCAGGCGGTCGAAGACGCCCTTCGTTCGCAGGCAGACCAGCGCGCAGGGGAGGATCCCGACGCAAAGCGAGAACGCGCCGGCCATCCAGGCGTTCACGGCCGGGCTCCCAACCTCTTCGTCATCTCCGGGATCGCGCTCTTCCGGACCTGATGGTAGACGAGCAGGCCGCGAGGGCGGTCGAGGCCGAGGATGACGAAGTTCGGCGTGGCGTTCGTCCAGGCGATCGCCAGGGCACGGCGGAAGGCCGCCTCGTCGTCGTCGCCCCCGGCGTCGAAGCGGACGCCGTAGATGAGCGAGTCCGCCGGTTTGCGCAGGACGATCTGCCTCCACAGCACCGCGCAGATCTCCCAGGTGCCGGTGACGACATACCTGGGGATGCGAAAGACCTGAGCGATCGCGCGCCATTCCGCCCGCAGCGGCGCGAGGTGCTTCTCGAGGACGACGATGGACGCCGTGGCGGTCACCGCGCTTCCGATCGCCGCGAAGACCGCCTCGTCGAGGGCGATCTTGCCGACGTACAGGTTCATGAGGACGAACGAAAGCGTCCAGAGGGCGAGCCAGGAGAGCACGGGCGGCAGGTAGGTACGGATCCCGGAACGGGCAATCCGCAGGCTTGCGTGCAGTGTCGAGGCGGCGACGTCCGTTTCCTCCGGTTTTCTGCATCGCATAGGATGGCGCACCCGACGGAGAAACCCGCATGCGCACGCTCGCCGCCGCCCTCGCGCTCTCGCTCCTCACCGCGCCCGCTTTCGCCCGCGCCAGGACGTCGCGCAAGGGCCCCCATGCGGGCGGTTCCTGCTCGAAGGCGGCGATCGGGACCACCTCGACGGATCGCAAGGGAGCGACGCTGACCTGCCGGGCGGACACGCGGGGACGCGGCCGCTGGAGGAAGAAGTAGCGGCGATTCACAGTCCGGAAATCGACGGAACTCGTGCTTCCCTCCGACGCGCCGGCGTGTTTGACTGAGGAATGGCGCGCCGCAGGGTGTTCGTCGTTGCCGCCGAATACAGCGCGAGCCCGCGGAACCTTCCGCCGGAGCGCCGGCGCCGCGATTTCTTCGGCGGTCCGCACCCGGAGCTCGGACCACACGAGTCGTCGCACCTGTTCTTCCGGTATCCGAACCGCAGCGACGACGGGCGCACCAAACCGGAGGAGTGGCAGAAGGCGTTCGGGATCCGCGAGCCGATCGTGCTGCCCGACCTGCTCGCCTCGGCGGCGCACCGGGCGCTGACCACACTGCACGTCCTCACCGGCGGCGACTGGCGAAGGACCTGCGAGTCGATCACCGACATGCTGGTCACCGCCATGCCCGGGCTGGATCCCAATGAGCGGGTGAACATCGGACTGGTGCCGCAGACCCTGCAGGTGCAGCTCGGGCTCTCGCCGCGGGCGCGGGCCCAGTTCGTCGTCGGCACCTCCGACAGTGGCGCGCAGGCCTTCGCCGAAGCGGTCCGCGCGGCGCGGAACGCGGAGCACCCCGCCACCATCCTGGTGCTCGCGGGACAGATCATCCCCAGCGGGTACGTCTCGCAGTACCAGATCCGCAGCGTGCTCGGGGAGGACGACCAGGCCCGGGGCCTCGACATGCTCGCCGTCGGCGATCTGGTCATGGACGTGATGCGGCGCAGTTTCGCGGTGCCGCCGCCGGAGCTGGAAGCGTTTCTCGCCCGCGTCGCGGCGCGGAAGGCGCAGGTGGGCGCCAACTATCCGGCCGGGATCAACGCGGGCAAGCCGTTCCGGCGCGACACGCCCAGGACTCCCTGGTTCGACGCGAGCGACATCGCCGTGCCCTGCTGCGGCGCGGCCGCCACCATCGTCACCTCCGATGACGCGCTGATCGAGGCGATCACCGCCACGCGCAATCCGCGGTTTCGCACCGCCCCGCTCACCGAAGTGCTGGGGCTCGGCGACGGCTCGGCCAACCCCGACCTGCTCCACCGCAAGACCCCGTTGCTCTTCGCCCCGGCGGTGTACGGCGCTCTGGCCGGGTGCGCGGACGATGCGCAGGTGCCGGCGTCCACGTTCACCTCCTGCTCGTTCGGCGTGGTCCACGACGCGTTTGCCAGCATCGAGCTCTCATTCCTCCTTGCGCTCGGGCTCGGCTGGGATCGCAGCGCGGAGCGCATGGCGGAAGGCTGGTCGAATCCCGTCGGCGGGCTGCTCACGTTCGGGCACGCCCTCGGCGCCAGCGGGCTCGTGCAGGTGAACAAGGCGCACCATCTGTTCTGCGTCGACCGCCGCTATTTGCTGGAGGCCGAGTCGCGCCAGGGCTTCCGCGAGGACGGCGCGCTGGGATTCACCACTTCCGTCGGCGGCCCTCTCTCCCACATCGTCTGCACGCTCTTGCGCGGCGGTCACCAGCAGCATCGGCCGCCCCGCCAGCGCCGCGACCAGACCGCCTCTTCCTTCCCGGTCTCCGCGGCATGGGAAGCGAAGGCGCGGCTCCTCTCTGTGCTGCTTCCCGCGCAGCTTCGCGCCGTGCCCGACGCCTGGCTGGTCGAAGGCACCACCTCGGTGAGCATCCGCAGCTGCATCCGCGCGCTGGACCCGGAGGACGTCGCCCGGCTGCAGTTCGAAGGCCTCGAGCAGCTGATCGCGCCCCAGTTCCTCGGCGAGCTCCGCATCCGGCTCCGGACCGTGGTCCGCGTCGCGCAGCAGGAGACCGAGCGGCTCAAGTCGATGTTCGACGTCTTTCGCCTGCTCACCGACGAGATGCACGAGATCGCGGTGGAGTGCCAGCAGCAGCACAGGCTGCGCCCGGAAGCGGCGCGGCTCGACGATCGTCGACTCACCGATCGGCTGAAGGAGTGCCTCCGCGTCTCGCTGGTCGTGCTCTCGCGCCCGATGGACGACGGGACGCATCGCACGGTCCGGTTCATCGGTCCGGGTGAGCTGACCGACGCGAACTTCGTCGCGGCGGAGACGCTGCGTCCGGTCCCGGCAGCGGCGGACGTTCTGCCGTTCTGGACCGTGCGCGCCACCCGCCCGGAGGTCCCGGCGGAGCTGGCGACCGGCGGCGAAGCGGAGCGCCTGGGGGAGATCGCGGCCCGGGGACCGCGCACCGCGGCGGAGCTGCGGCTGCTGCAGACCTGGTTCTCGCTCGACCCGCCGCGCCCGTTGCTCGAGCGCGCCATGCGGGATGCCGGCCTGCAATCGACGGTGCGGCCACCGGTGCGCGCCGTGTTCTATGCGGGGGAGATCGCGGACGCGGGCAGGAACCTCACGGTCCGGGAGGCGCACGAGCTGCTCGGATTCGTCGCCCACCGCGCGCGCGCCTTTCTCGAGGCGTATGCATCGGCCGCGACCCAGACCGGACCGTTGCTCTCGGTCGTCGCCTTCGAGCAGCCGCATGCGCGGGCAGGGCTCGACGCGGCGCTGTTCAGCGCCGCGCGGTTCGCGCAGGAGATCGCCCGCAGCGCTCTCGACAGCGGCGTGATCGTCCGGGCCGCGGTCTGCGCCGGCGACGGCGTCGTGTTCGAAGACGTCAACGGGCGCGCGGCGGTGGCGTCGCCGGCCTCGAAGCGCGCCACCGAACTGATGGCGGCGGCACGCGCGATCGCTCCCGACCGCCCGGCCTTCGTCCTCGAGGGCGCATCGGAGTTGGTGGTCACGCTTCTCGGCCAGCGCCTCGCCGGCTGGGAGCGCGTGGCAGATGGTCCGGCTGGCGCCGCAGTCTGGGTGGGACCGCGCTCGTGAATCCGTCGCCGCTTGACGGGAGCACATTCCCAAAGTAGACGCGACCGCCATGGGCTCGCAGGGCATCGTCAGTCGCGCGCGGTGGGCGCGATGCGTGCGCTCCGCGGCAGTCGCCGCCGTCTGCGCCCTCGCCGTGCAATCGGCCCGGCTTCCGCTGATGCTGCAGGCGGAGGCAGCGTCGTGCTGCTGCCCGCATCGGGCGGCGGAAGAGGTCTGCAACTGCCCGGTGTGCGCACACCAGCGGCTGCTCGAGTCGGACCGCCCGGCGATCGAGACCTGTGCGGCTGCAGGGCACGCGGACGCCATCGCCGCAACGGACGCTGCCATCCTTCCGCCGCACGCCGGCCGAACGCCGCCCTTCGCGAGCCCACGCTCCACACCGCTCGTCGTCTTGCCGCCTGCGGATCCCGCGGTGGACGTCCCGACGCCGCCGCCGCTCGCGCGCGGCTGATCCACCGTTCGCGAAAATGTGCCGCGGCTCGCACCGCGGATTCCTTCTCCCGTTCGTGGAGTGCCGGCCCATGCGCCGTTCGTTCTTCCTGCTCGTCGTCGCGATCCTCGCTGTCCGTACCGCCCGCGCACAACCTGCGGCGGGGGGCGAGGAACGCGAGATCCTCCTGCCTGAACCGGCCGGCGTCCGGCTCTCCGGCTTCTTCGTCGGCTCCGCGAACTACAACTCGCGGATCCAGCTGGTCCCGGAGTTCGCCGGAAGCGCGCCCGCGTCTTCGGATCCCGGCCGGATCGACTACCGCTTCGATCAATTCAGCATCGGCGCTTTCCGCACCTTCGGCTCCTGGCTGTCCGCCGGCGCGAGCATCGAGATCGAGCGCCACGGCCACCGCCACAGCCATGGCTTCGACCCCGCGTTCGGCTGCCCCGGAACGGGCCCGTGCGTCGAGCAGTTCGGCGCGGAGCCCATCGACACCGAGGTCAACCTGCACCGGTTCAACGTCACGGCGGTGGCGCCGCTGGGAAACGGACTCTCCATCTCGTTCGGCAGGTTCGACACGCCGTACGGATACGAGCGGCACGACGCCGCGCTGAACCTGACCGCCACCACCTCCGAGCTGCAGCAATTCGGACGTCCGCAGAGCATGACGGGACTGCAGCTCGCCTACGCGCTGACGCCGTGGCTGGACGCGACCGCGTTCGTGGTCAACCGCTGGGAGAACGAGACCACCGACGATCCGCCCGAGGACGACAACCGCGCGAAGAGCGTCGGCGGCCGCATCGGGATCACGCCGCTGCAGGGATCGACGCTGCTCAACCTCGGGATCGGCGGATTCTGGGGTCCGGAGCAGCCGGACGACAACCACCACGCGCGCTGGATCCTGGACGCGGATCTCACCTGGTCGCCTTCGGCGCCGCTGCTGGTCGCGGCCGAGTTCGTCTACGGACAGGAAGCCGGCGTCTCGTTCCGCCGCCGGGGCCAACCGTTCGCAGCGGGCGCACTCGACGACGCGCAGGTGAGCTGGATGGGGATGTACGCGCTCGCGCATTGGGATCTGGCCGCCTGGCTGGGGGTCTCGCTCCGGTACGGAGCGTTCAAGGATTTCGACGGCGCGCGCACCGGCGTGGCGCAGCTGCTGCAATCGGTGACGGTGACGCCGATCGTCCATCTTTCGCGGCTGGTCCCCGGGCTCCAGCCCATCGGCGTCACTTACGCGCGGACGCGCCACCGCCTCGACTGGGTCGATCTGCGGCTCGAATACCGGGTCGCGCATTCGGACCAGCCAGTGTTTTCGGACGCCGAGCCAGGAGCTCCCATCGCAACCGGCAGCGGCACCTCCCACCAGGTCACGCTGCAGCTCGTCGCCAACTACTAGGAGGGCAAACCTCATGCGCGGAGTGCATCTTTCAGGGCTGCCGCTGAGCGCGAAGCTGTTCTGTACCCTCTTCCTCGCCGGCATCGGATGCGGCTCGCTCGCAGCGTTCGCGCAGGCTTCCACCGCAGTGGGAATCTCTCCGGCGGCCGTGCAGGCGAGCCTTGCGCCGGAGATGCCGATGACCGCGCTCGCTCACGGCCAGATGAGCGCCGAGAAAGAGATCGACCTCGCGCAGATCCCTGGCGCCGCCGATCGGGTGTGGATCCGGACGCCGCTGTTGATCCAGACCAGCCATACGCACCTGTTCGGGCAGACGCTGATCGCCGGGCTGCTCGCGCTGATCTTCGCGTTCAGCGGGCTTCGCGAGTCGATCAAGTGCGCGATCGGCGCGCTGCCGTTCGCGGGCACGCTGATCGACGTCGGCGGCATGTGGGGAACGCGGTTTCTCTCTCCTTCTCTCGGCGTGCTGGTGATCGCCGGAGGATCCCTGTTCGCGCTCGGGTACGTGCTGATCTCGGTGCGATCCATCTACGAGCTCTGGTTCCGCAAGGAGCTCGCATGAACAAGCCGCTCGCGTTCGCCGCGCTCGTCCTCGCCCTCGCAGCGCCCGCGGGCGCCCACATGACGCCTCCGGTGGCGCTGGCCTCGGAGCGCGAGGCCGTGACGAGCCTGCTCTCCGGGTCGAGCCGCTACTTCGTTCGCGAGGTGCGGCTTTCGCCCGCGGAGAAGGACGCCGTACGCAAGCAGACCGGCTGGAGCGCCGACGACGACTACTACCGTTTCTACGTCGGGCGGGGCAGCGACGGGAACGTCGTCGCGTCCGCCGTGCTCCTGACCGACTTCACCATCCATGGGCCGGTGCGGGCAGCGATCGCGATCGCGCCGGACGGCAGGGTGAAGGGTGTCGCGCTGGTCGAGGTCACCGAGGAGACGTACTCCTGGGTGAAGCCGCTGCTCGACGGGGGCTTTCTCCAGCGCTTCGCCGGCGCCGACCCGGCGAATGCCGCGAAAGCCGTCGGCGGCATCGAGAACTCCATGGTCCGATTCTACGCCGGCGTGATCGCGGGCCTCGTCGCCCGGGCCAGCGCGCTGTACGACGTCGCGATCAGTAAAGCACGGTGACCAGGAGGTCGCCGTTGCGCGGAGCATGGAGCTGCGCCGCCGCGTCGCTCATCGGCTTCACCTCGCCGCCGACGACTACGGCGGCGACAGGCGCCCGACCCGCCGAGGTGCGAATCTCCACGGAGCGCCGGGACGCCGCCATCGATGCCGACACTGTCGCAGATGCGACCACGTATGCGCCTACCCGGATATTCGCCCGGGGAAACGCGGCGGCAACGGAGGAGGTGAGGAGGACGAGGGCGGCGGCGGCGAGTTTCATGGCCGCACACAAGAGCAACCGCGGGGCCAGCGGCGGCCCTCCAGTTCGCGCGCACTTGCAGCGGTCCTTCGCGCCAGCCTTGCCGGATTGACGGGTCGACCGTCAATCGAATGACGGTTGCTGGCAAAGCGGGAGGCGACGCGGTACATGCGAGAGGTGCCTGCGCGGCAGCGGCTGCTGATCCTCGATGACGAAGTTCTCCTGGTGGACGCATTGCTCCGGCACTTCGAGCGGCGGGGCTACGAGGTGAGGGGCGTCTACCTGATTGAGGACGCGGTTCGGGCAATCGAGGAATCGGCGAAGAGTGGCACGCCGTTCGACGCCGTGATCACGGACCTGCAGCTTCCCGACGGAGATGGGCGCACGATCATCCGCCTGGTGCGCGACAAGCTGCCGCGCTGTCCGGTGCTGATGATCACCGGCTCGCGCTCGGTGTCCGGAACGGTGGAGGCGATCCGGCTGGGGGCCGTCACCGTGCTGGAGAAGCCGGTGTCACTCGAGGTCCTGGAAAGGGAGCTCGCCGGCGCGATGGACGCCCGCGGCGATCTCGAAGCCGCGCTGGATGCGACGGGAGAGGCGGGGATGGTAGGCCGCTCTCCGGCGATTCGAGCGATCCTCGACGTGCTCTTCCTCGCGGCACCGACCGGCGCCACGGTCCTCATCGACGGCGAGACCGGGACGGGCAAGGAGCTCGTGGCCCGGGCGGTGCACAGGCTTTCGCGTCGCTCACGCGCGCCGTTCGTCGCCGTGAACTGCGCCGCGCTGCCCGAGACGCTGATCGAGAGCGAGCTGTTCGGCCATGAGAGAGGGGCATTCACCGGAGCAGACCGGGCGCGCGAGGGCCGCTTTCGCCAGGCGGACGGGGGAACGCTGTTCCTCGACGAGGTCGGAGACATGCCCGTCGGCCTGCAGGCGAAGCTTCTCCGCGTACTCCAGGAGGGCGAGGTGCAGCCGCTCGGAGGGGAGCGGACGCAAACCGTCGACGTGCGGGTGGTGGCGGCGACGAACCGGAAGCTCGAGGAGCTCGTCCATGCGGGGAAATTCCGCTCCGATCTCTACTACCGCCTGAACGTCGTTTCGCTGCGGCTTCCGCCGCTTCGCGAGCGGCGTGAGGACGTGGCTCCCCTGGCCGTGCACTTTCTCCGGTCGTCCGGGCGGCGATTCACCGGCGCCGCGATCGCGGCCCTCGAGCAGTATGCCTGGCCGGGGAACGTCCGCGAGCTGGAGAATCTGATCGAGCGGCTCGCAGTGCTGAAGCCCACGGGAGATCTCGACGTCGGCGACCTCCCTGCGGAGATGCGCAGCGCACCGGCCGTTTCGCCGGCCGCGCCGCAGGCGCTGCCGCCGGAAGGGATCCAGCTCCAGGCAGTGCTCCGCGAGCTGGAGGACCGGTTGATCCGCGAGGCGCTCGAGCGCAGCGGAGGGAACAAGAACCAGGCCGCACAATCGCTCGGCCTGAAGCGCACCACGCTCGTGGAGAAGCTGCGGAAGATGTCGCGCCAGTGAGGTCTCAGAGCTCGACGCGCACTCCGAGAGCTGCCCAGCTGAGCGAGGTGACGTTCTCGACGCCTTTTCCGGCGTCGCCCCAGATCGGCAAGTTGTATTGCAGGAACGCCGTGGCGCGGAACCACCGCAGCTGCCTGAACAGGAGCACCCCCGCCTCTGCGGTCAGTCCCCTTGCGCTCGCCGCATCGTCACCGATGGCGCCGAAGGCCAATTGCGCGACGCCGACGGCCAGGTACGGAGCGTAGCGGCTGGAGCCGAAGACCGGACCAGCCCGGATCGCGAGGAGAAACGGATTCGAATAGGTATCGTCGTGCCCGAAGTGCCCGCGCGCGATTTCGGCGCCGACCAGGAACCGCTCGCCTTCGTAGTGGATATAGAGCCCGCCTGCGGACCCCGCTGTGAGCTGGTCGCGGCTGATCAACGCCCGGCCAAACGGCTGTGTGCCTTCGGCGCTGAGGCCAATATAGAGGTGCCCGCCGGGAATCTCCTCGCCCTGCCGTTCCTCCGCGTGCGCGGCGTGCGTGGAGAGCACCACCGCGACGACTGCCGCGAAGACGGCGATGTGGGGAAGTCGTTCCCTGGCGATGTTCTTCATTGCTGCCTCGTCGGGCGAGCCCGCTGTGGGGACTCCCACGCATGGGGAGCGGTCACGCTGGTCGCACCGGCAGCGTCGCGCAGGAAATGCGCGTTGGACTCTCCGCACACCTGTGAGCACTCACTCCGCGCGCAGTGCGACCATCGGATCGACGCGCGTCGCGCGCCAGGCGGGCAAGAGCGTCGCCAGCACCGCGGCCGCCAGCAACGCGAGCGAAACGGCCGCATAGGTCAGCGGATCCGTCGCGCTCACGCCGAACAACTGGCTCGAAAGCGCCCGGGACGATGCCCACGCCACGGCGAGGCCGAGGACGATCCCCGCGCCGGTGAGTCGCAGTCCATCGCGCAGCACCAGCAGGAGCACTTGCCGGCGCTGCGCGCCCAAGGCAAGGCGGACGCCCATCTCGCGCGTCCGCTGCGCGACCAGGTATGCCAGGGTGCCGTTGATCCCGAGCAGGGCCAGAAGCAGCGCCGCGCCGGCGAACGCCGAGAGCACCAGCGTCGAGAACTGCCTCCGCGCGACGGTGCCCGCGAGGATCGAGTCGATGGTGCGGGGCACGTCCACCGGCAGGTCGGAGTCGATCGCGTCCACCTCTGCGCGGAGAGCGTGATGGAGCGTGGCCGGCGCAAGCGCGCTGCGCACGATCAGCGTGGTGAACGGCCAGGGAACCTGGGCGAACGGCGCGTAGATCTGCGGGCCCGGCGCAACGTCGAGGACTTGCCTGACTTCGTGGACGAGCCCGATCACCTCGCGGGAGGCGGGATCGCCAGGGCCGAGACCGATGCGCTTGCCGATCGGATCCTCGGCCGGCCAGAGCCGGCGCGCGAGCGTCTCGTTGATCACCACGACCGGCCGTCCTTCGGCGCGGTCCTCGGCGGCGAACTCGCGGCCGCGCTCGATCCGCACGCCGAGCAACCCGAGGGCGCCAGGGCTGAGCGCGAAGAAGTCGCTCTGCGGCGGATTCGGCTCCGGATGATCGAGCGGCGTGACCGTCAGCCCGAGCCCATGTCCTCCGACCGGTAAGGGCGAGGCCGCCGCGACGCCGGTGACGCCGGGGATCGCCGCGGTCCGCGCGACGAGGGTCTCCACGAAGCGGCGCTGCCCGGCCTCCGGGTATCGCGCCTCCGGCAACGTGAAACGCACCACCTGCAGCCCTGCTGTCGACACGCCCGCCTCGACCCGCTGGACGGAGAGCAGGCTCCGGCCGAAGAGCGTGGCGGAGACGAGCAGCGCGAGCGCCAGGGCGACCTCCGCGATCACGAGGACGCTGCGCAGCCGGGTGCCTCGCGCCGGCGCGCCCTGCGAAGCGCGGAGGATCTCGCCGGCCCCCGCATTCGAGAGCAACAATGCGGGCGCCGTGCCGCAGACGAGCGTGGCGAGCAGCGAGATGGCGATGCCGAACACGAGCACACCGGCATCGAGCGTGATCGGTCGAAGGCGCGGGACCTCGGCTGGAAGGAGCTGCGCGAATGCGTCGATCGACACTGCGCAGACGCAGAGACCGAGCGCGCCGCCGGCAAGGCCGAGCACGGCGCTCTCGATCAGGAGCTGGCGGAAGAGCTGTCGCTTCGATGCGCCCAGCGCGGCGCGCACCGCGAGGTCATGGCGACGGGCCATGGCCCGCGCCAGCAGCAGGCTCCCGACGTTCGCGCAGGCGATCAACAGCAGCAGCCCGACCGCGCCGAGGAGGAGCAGCAGCGCGCCGCGATCGCGGCCGACCACCTGCTCGCGCAGCGGAACGACGAACGCGCTGCGGTGCGGGTGCGATTCCGGATGGGCGGCAGAAATCGCCGAGACGATGGTGGCGAGCTCGCCGCGCGCCTGTTCCACCGTCGCGCCGGCGCGAAGGCGGCCGACGAGTTGGTAGAAGAAGAGGGCTCGCTCCCCGAGCATGTTCCCGAACGGCGCCGCGCGCGGCTGGACCCAAAGCGCGGCGGCAGGCCCGTCCAGCGGGAAACGGAAATCCGGCGGCATGACGCCGACCACAGTGAAAGGCTGACCGTCGAGGGTGATCGAGCTGCCCACCGCGGACTCCGCGCCGCCGAGGCGCGTCTTCCAGAAGGCATGCGAAAGCACCGCGACCCGCGGCGCCCCGGCCGCGTCGTCCGGCGCATCGAACGCGCGTCCTCGCACCGGCGGGATCCGCAGCGCGGAGAAGACGCCGGACTCCAGGGCCGCCGCGTCGATCCGCTCCGCCGCGCCGAGACCGGTCAGGGTGAACGTCGTGCGATGAAAGCCGCCGAGCGCCTCGAACGATCGCACCCGCGCGCGCATGTCCACGAGGTCCGGCCCGGAGACGGCATTCAACGAGCGCTCCGCACCGGCGGTCTCGGTCGCGAAGACCAGCCGCTCCTGAGACGGGAACGGAAGCGGCTGAATGAGGACTGCCTCGATCAGGGAGAACACCGCGCTGCACACGGCGATCCCCAGGCCGAGGGAGATCAGGGCCGCGGCGGTCACGCCCGGCGAGCGCTTCAACGAGCGGACCGCCGCCTTGAGGTCGTGGAGGAGCATCTTGCGAAGCTACCGCAGTCCGCCGCCCACGACATTCGCGGCCTGGACGCCCGTCTGAATCCGCACGAGTCCTGAAATGGCGCGCCTGGCAGGAGTCGAACCTGCGGCCCGCGGCTTCGAAGGCCGCTGCTCTATCCAGCTGAGCTACAGGCGCGTGGCGCTGCTTCTGCCGCTGCGTCGGCCGCGCGTCAAGTGCGGGAGGGCGCGCGCATCCGTCCTTGACGCCCGAGGGGGCGCGATCTAGAACGCTGCGCTTCCGCGGGCGGGATCGCTCGGGGGAAAGAGGGTTTACGAGTTCCGGAGAGGTGGCCGAGAGGCTGAAGGCGCTGGTTTGCTAAACCAGTATACGGCCCAAAGCTGTATCGAGGGTTCGAATCCCTCCCTCTCCGCCATCGTCGCACGAAGGGCCCTTAGCTCAGTTGGATAGAGCGTCGGACTACGAATCCGAAGGCCGCAGGTTCGAATCCTGCAGGGCCCGCCACTTCTTCAGGCCGCTGCCGCGAGGCGCCTTCCGGCGCGGAGCAGGCCATAGCCGACGCCCGCCAGGGTCGCAGCCCTGATCAGCGACGCGACCCAGCGGAACCTGCGCGGCGGCGCTGCCAGGTTCCGCGGCGCCAGCGCCTCGTAGATCGAGATCATCCCGTCGTTGAACGCCGGAAGGTCGTACGGCGCCCGGCTCGAGACCCAGTTGCCGTCCCGCACCAGCGGCGCGCTCTCCCAGCGCCCGCCGGAGTTCCGGACGTCGTCCGCGATCCCGGGCCACGAAGTGAGCGTCCGACCCTTCGTCAGTCCGGCGGAGATGAGGACTTCCGGCCCGTGGCACAGCGTCGCGATCGGCTTGCGAGCGCGATCGAATTCCTGCACGAACGCCAGAGCTCGCTGGCTCTGCCGGAGCAGGTCGGGGTTGATGAATCCTCCCGGCAAGAGCAGCGCTCCGTAGTCGTTTGCGTCGGCCGTGAAGACGGTGTCGTCGACCGGCAGCTCCTTGCCGCGCCAGAGGAAGTTGATGCCGCGGATCCGCCCGGGCCGGAGCGAGATGATCCGGACGTCGGCGCCCTGCTTGCGCAGCGCCTTCACCGGGATGGTGACCTCCACCTGCTCGAATCCGTCCGCCGCGAGAACGGCGACGCGCACGTTCTCGAGTCGTTTCTTCGCCATCCGCGGAACGTAAAAACTCGCGTTGCTGCGGCATCGGTCCGGATGCGTAAGGGCGCGGCCGTAGTGTCCGCCGCGGGTTCGGTTCGTGCAGAGCACGCCAGCTTGTACCCCGGGTCCTGGAATTCACGGACGCGCGTCGATGCAACAGCCGCGCCAGACCATCTGTAATTTTCCGCAGCAGCGTGCGAGAGAAACGAGACGCGTGCACGCGTAAGGTGTAGACAGTGCGCCCGTGGGGGCCAACCACCGGCGCGACATCCTCATCGTGGACGATGATCCGGACATCCGCGATGCCTTGAGCGAGTGCTTGCGCTACGAGGGTTACGACGTGCACGCCGCGGCCGACGGTCGCGACGCACTCGATCGTCTGGAGTTCGGTCTCAAGCCCGACGTGATCCTCCTCGATCTGATGATGCCCGTGCTCAACGGCTTCGAAGTGCTCCTGGCGCTTCGAACCCGCCCCGAGTGGAGGACGATCCCGGTGGTGGTGGTGAGCGCGAACCGCGGCTACGAGCCGGAGGATCTCCAGGGCGCGGTGGGCGTGCTGCGCAAGCCCGTCAACGTCGATCGGCTGCTCGCGGTCGTCGAGCAGGCCGCGACGGCGCGCAACTGATCACGCGCCCAGCGCCTGCAGGTAGCCGGACAGCTTGGTGCGGAACTCGTCGGAACCGCCCACCAGCTGCAGGCCCACTCCCTTGGGCTGCTCCGCGACGCGCACCACCTCGGCCTCGAACTCCTGCGGGTCAC
>DASREU010000129.1:0-19188 GCA_035651935.1 Myxococcales bacterium
GAGCCGCTGCGCATCGAGGACGCGCTGCACGACGCTCACTTCAACGCCAGCGAGAGCGTCGTCAACCTCAAGCTCGCTTCCGTGATGTGCCTGCCGCTCCTCATGCGCGGGCAGCTGGTGGGGGCGATCTACCTGGGCAACGACAAGCTGCTCACCCTGTTCACCGAGCGCGAGCTGGAGGTGGCCACCAGCTTCTGCAGCACCGCTGCGCTGTTGATCGAGCTGGCCCGGCAGCTCGACGAGCTGCGCGCGGACAAGAAGGTCCTCCTCGAGCGGCTGGAGGCGCAGGCCTACGGCGACATCATCGGCGCCTGCGACGCCATGCGGGACATCTTCCGCAAGGTCGACAAGGTGGCCGGCACGGACATCGGCGTCCTGGTCACGGGCGAGACCGGCACGGGCAAGGAGTTGATCGCCCGCGAGATCCACCGGCGCAGCCCGCGGAAGAACGGGCCGTTCGTCGCCATCAACTGCGGCGCGATCCCGGAGAATCTCCTGGAGAGCGAGCTGTTCGGCCACGCGCGCGGCGCCTTCACCGGCGCGGTGGCGGCGCGCCCCGGGCGGTTCCAGGCCGCGAGCGGCGGAACGCTGTTCCTCGACGAGATCGGCGACATGCCGCCCGGGCTGCAGGTGAAGTTGCTGCGCGCGCTGCAAGAAAGGGCGGTGACGCGCGTCGGCGAGAACAAGCCGGAGCCGGTGGACATCCGGGTGGTGGCCGCGACCAACAAGGACCTGGACGAAGAGCTCAAGGCCGGCCGCTTCCGTGAGGACCTCTACTACCGGATCAACGTCGTCCACCTGCACCTGCCCGCCCTCCGCGATCGGGGCGAGGACGCGGTGACGCTGGCGAAGTGGTTCCTCGGCCGCGCCGTCCGCGAGCTCTCCAGCAAGGTGAAGGGCTTCTCTCCGCAGGCGCTGGTCGCCATCAAGCGATACCGCTGGCCCGGCAACATCCGGCAGCTGGAGAACCGGATCAAGAAGGCGGTGGTGCTGGCGGAGAGGCCGCTGATCAGCCCCGACGACCTGGAGCTCCGGCCCGAGCAGCTCGAGCCCATCCTCCCGCTGCTCGAGGCGCGGGACGAGTGGCAGAAGCGCTACATCAACGAGGTCCTGGAGCGGAACGGCGGGAACCGCACCAAGACGGCGAAGGACCTGGGCGTCGACCCGCGCACGATCTTCCGGCACCTGGAGCGGATGGAAGCGGAGAAGCGGGGAGAGACGCTCCCTCCGGACGAGCCGCTGGACGAGCAGTGACAGGAATGTCGCACAGGAACACGTTCCCGCACCCCCGAATCGCCCCCAAGCTGCCGGTTTTGCGAGGGGTTGTTCGTGGCGCGGCGCTTGCGATCTTCTCGCTCGTCGCAGTGTGTCCGCAGGGAGGGTGCCTGGTCCCTCAGACCGTCGACCCGAAGGTGGCTTCGCCGCATCCGCCGCCCCACTTCGCGGTGGAGAAGCTGCAGTCGTACCTGCTCGCACCCGTGCTCACCCTGATCCGCCAAGGCACCGTGGACGCGACGCAGACGCCGCCCTGCCACTGCCGCCTCGAGTTCGGCGGCATCGACGGGCTGGTGGTGGAGGAAGACGACGCCACCATCACGCTGCAGGCGCGCTGGTTCCTCGACTATGACGTGGCGAATCCTGCCTCGACGCTGGTCTGGAACACCGAAACGCTGCCGGGGACCTTCGACGACGTCACCGCGGTCGAGCGGCCGCTGCAGACGCCCTCGTTCCTGCTCGATGCCGACGAGAAGGGGATCTTCACCAGCGGCTTCCACGTGGTGGAGGTGGTGGTCGGCGAGAGCGAAGGGTTCGATCCCGCTTCGACCACGCAGCCGAACCGCGCGATGAAGCCGGGCTACACGCCGGCCGTGTACCGCTTCCTCGTCGACGTCCGGGTCGAGCAGGTCCCGGGACAGTGTCCGCAGACGCTCCCTTCGCACCGGATCTGCCAATGAGGACCGGCGCCGCCACCCTTCTCGGGCTCCTCGCCGGCTGCGCGCTGCGCGACGCTCGCGTGAGCGCGAGCTCCTGCGCCACCAGCGAGCAGTGCTCGCACGATGACGTCTGCTTCGTCGGCGAGTGCCGCGCCCCCGCCTCGAACCTTTCGATCGTGCGCGTGGAGGTGCGGCCGCCGAGCGGCTCGCCGTTCGCGATGAGGAGCCTCTCCGTCGACATCCAGAAGAGCGTCCTCAACGACTTCGCCCTCGCGGTCCCGCTGAGCGTCGGCGCCGGGACCGGAAACCAGGGGACGGTCACGCAGGCGCAGGAGGGCGCGCCCGCGAAAGCGATCGCGGGCGCCACCGTGACGTTCACCGATCACGCGCCGGCGATCCCCGATCGCGTGGAGCAGGTGGTCTCGGTGACCGATCCGTCCGGCGCGTACACCGCGCGCATTCCCCAGGGGACCTGGGACGTCCTGGTGCAGCCTCCGCCCCCGCTGCCGCCGCTGCGATTCGGCGCCATCGACACCGCTTCGCCGGCGTTGAGCTTCGTCCTTCCCGCGACGGACACGCTGCCGCTGCTCGACGGCGGGGTGACGGCGAACGGCCAGCCGTTGCCGGGAGCAAGCATCACCGCGGTGGACGACAACGGCGGGCCGCTCTCGGCGGCTGCGCTCTCGCAGCCCGACGGGGGCTATGCGCTGTATCTCACGCCGACCGTGGCCAGCTTTCCCCTGCTGCAGATCGGGCCTCCGGCCGACGCCGACGCGGGAGTGGGTCTCGCGGTTTCGATCGATCCCTTTCCCACGTACCAGCCGATCCGGTACGCACCGGCGCTCGACCTCGTGCTGCCGTCGCCGGCGACGCTGACGGGAAGAGTGCTCGACGGCGCCGGCAACGCCGTGACCTCGGCCCGCGTCTACGCGCGCAGCGTCGGGGGGGACTGGACGCTGGCCCGATCGGTGGTCGTCGATCCCTCCGGCGCGTACGCGCTGACACTCCGCACGGGCACGTATCTCGTGGAGGCCGCCCCGCCCGCGGATCCGGGCGCGCCGGCGCTCTCCGTCCAGCAGCAGGTCGCCGCGCCCGGATCGGCGGTCGACCTCGTTTGCCCCGCCAAGCTCCGCCGGTACGGACAGGTGCTGGGGCCCGACGGACGCCCCGTCGGGGCCAACTTCCAGGTGATCGCCACCCGGCTCGCCGACGCCTTGCTCACCACCCGGACCGCGTACACCACCCCGACCGATTCGAACGGCATCTACCACCTGGTCGCCGACGGAGGACGCTGGCGGTTCGAGATCGTCCCGCCGCCCGACTCGACCCTCCCCCGCAACATCGTGCAGTTCGATCTCGATCCCGCGGATCCCGGGGAAACAGCCCTGCCGCAGATCCGGATCTCCTCTCCGCTGCAAGCGGTCGGGACGGTGACGGGGTCGCAGCCGGGAGCCGCCAGCGCGGTCGTCTCCGGCGCCCAGGTGAGCTTCTTCGCCCTCGACGCCAGCGGCCACAGCGTCTTCCTCGGCAGCGGGCTCACCGACGCGCAGGGCCGCTATCAGGCGATCCTGCCCGACGTGGCGCAAGCGAGCGCCGCGAACCCTTGAACCCATACCCGACCCACGCTAGACCCTCCGGGTGCCGCGCGACCCTGCGCTGAAGCCGTACCGGATCGCGGTGTACTCCCTTTTCGGCATCGCCTGCTCGTTCCTCTTCTTCCTCCTGCTCCGCAGCGTGGTCGGCGACCTGTACGGCCGCCGCCCCGCGACGAAAGCGCAGCCGAATCCGACCGCGTGCCTGGAAGACATCGAGCGCCTCTACGCCCAGATCTCCGCGCGCGCCGTCCAGCCCGCGCCGGGCGGTCTCGAAGGCGGCGCGCTCGCGCGCGAATGGGATGAATGGACGCGCCGCTGGGAGGACGAGGTGGACCGCGTCAGCGTTCGCTGCGCGCTGGACCAGGGCAACGACGAGGCGTCGCGCTCGCTGGCCGAGGCGCTCGACGGCGTCGAGGAGCTGCGGCGCCGCCTCTCGCGATCCGGAGCGGAGGCGGCGGAGGAGGCGCGGCGGGTGAAGGAGGCCCTCACCCGGGCCCGGCGCGAGCTGCGGGTGCGCTGAAGGCAGTCCCTACTGCGGCTTGGGAGCGGCGGCGGTCGCCGGCGGCGTGCCGAGCGGAGCGGAGGCCGCGGCGAGCTTGCGCAGGCGGTTGCGGATGGTCGGAGCGAAGTCGCTGCCGGGGTACAGCGACTCGGCGCGCGTGTAGACCTCGCGGGCGCGGTTCGGGTTGCCGATCTCTTCGTAGGCCTGCCCGAGCATCAGGCCCGCGTACTGCGCCGTCTTGGTTCCCCCGGTGCCCTTGAGGAAGTTCTCGAACGGCTGCACGGCGGCCTGGAACTCCTTGGTCTGCATCCGCGCGCTGCCGAGGTGGAACCAGATCATGTTGTCGGCCACCTTGGGCTCGAGCTCGACGTAGCGCCCGAGGTCCTGCGCCGCGGACTTCCACTCCTGCCGCCGGAACGCCGCCTCGCCGGCGCTGCGCGCCGCTTCCGCGAGCTGGCGCTTCATCCCCGCGGCGCGGTCGTCGATGGCTTTCGCCTCCAGCGCCGACATCTGGCCACGGTCGAGGTGCATCGCCTGGGTCATCGCCTGGTTGAGGGCGGGGCCCTCCTTCTCGCTCCCCAGCAGATCGTAGACGCGGAGCGCCTTCTCGGACGCCTCGCGCCGGGTGTGGTCGTTGATCTTGATCTTCTCCGCGTCCTTCTGCAGCGCCGCGGCCCGGGCCTCGTTGGCCTGCGCCTCGTTCCGCGCGGTGCGGACCTCGGCGTTCGCATAGGCGATGGCGCCGACGCCGGCGAGCACCGCGAAACCGACGTACGCGGCGACGCTGGTCATCCAGTGCCGCTTCTCCTGCTCCTCGTGCTTGCGGCCCATCTGCTTCAGCTCGGCGTGCAGGTTCTTCAGCAGATTGTCCGTCTTGATGACGAGATTGCGCGCCTCGATCACCTCCCGGCGCAGGGCGGAGATGTCGCCATCCTGGCCGGCCGGGTCCGGGGGAATGCTGCGCGGGGTGCTGGTCTCGTCGCTCATCATCCTCATGCTCCGGTCAACGCGTGGGGTGCGTGGGAGCATCCCACGCCCTCTGCTTTCCTGTCACCTGTTTGTTCGGCGGGCGGGCTACCGATCGGTCGGCTTCCCTTTCTCTTCCGGCTCGAGGACATGGAACATCAACCCGAGCGAGATCAGGTTGCCCCCGACGTTCAGCTTCTGCGTGCTCTGCGCGTCGACCTGCGCGCTGGCGAGCGTGTAGCGATCCTCGAGGACGAAGGCGAGCGGGCCCGCCACCTGGAACCGCAGCCCGAGGGAGAGGTATGCCGCGGTCGAGTTCGCCTCGTTGCTCACGCCCCCGCGCGAGCCGGTGTTCAGCGAGTACCCGATGCCGCCGCCCCCATAGAAGGTGAACGCCTGCCCTTTGACCAGGGCGGTATCGAGCGCGAGCAGGATGGGGATGGTCTTCACCACCAGGTCGCCGCCGGCGACGCGGTACCGGTCGTACATGTAGCCGACCTCGATCTTGAAGTGCAGCTCCTCGTCGTACTGGTACCCGAAGGACGCGAGCCCGCCGGGCTGGATCGACTGGTGCGAAGCGCCCTGCTCGGTGAGGTAATCGCCGTTGCCGGGGATCAGCGTGCGGGCCCCGCCCAGAAGGGTGATGGTGCCCTCCCCTTTTTCGGGAACGGCGGCGGCGGAGGCGGAAGCGGCGAGGAGCACTGCGAGAGCAAGGCGCATCGGCCGTAAGATACAGAAGATCGGGCGCTGCTCCATTTTCATTTCGACATCGCCCGCCGTTCCGGGAGCTGATTTTTCTTCGACCCGATCGCCGGGCGCCTGCCGCTCGTCGCGCCCCGCGCGGAAATTCCCCTCGAAAGAGGCGTGGGCCGATGTAGGGGATCCGGCGCGCATGTCGGCCGAAGCAGTGCGCCTGCAAGCGGCGTTCGCCGGCTTCGAGCCGGGCTATCTCCCGGAGGCGACGAGCTGCTGGAACGCGGCGCTCCCGCGCAACGACTTGAAGTCCTCGTCGTCGCGCGCGTGCGCCGCCAGATCGCCGTCGAGCCGCAGCGCGGCTCGCAGGTGGTCGATCGCCGGCTGCGCCTCGCCGAGGCGCGCGAGCGCGCACGCGTAGTTGTACTGGCCTTCGGCGAGATCGGGCGCCCGCACCACCAGCTCGGCGAGCGTCTCCGCGGCGTCGCGCACCTGGTTCTCCGCGAGCTGCATCACTCCGACCGCGCGCAGCGCGAGCTGCCGCTGTTCGGCCGACAGGTCGCGCTCGGATCGCAGCGCCATCTTCCCGTGCGGGAGCACCCGTGCGTACGCCTCCGGCCCGAGCTCGAACCCGGCCATCAGCGCGCCGAAGTGCGCCTTGGCGTTGTCGGGCTCGCGCGCGGTCAGCGCTTCGAACCGTTCCAGCGCCGAGGCAGGATCGCGGCGCTCCAGAAACCCCATGCCCGCGAGCAGGTCCCACTCGCGTTGCCGCTCCGGCGGCAAGGGCAGGACGTGAAGGCTGCGCATCGCGGCGTCGAACGCCTGCGCGGCGAACGCGTCGTCCTTCGGCCCGGTGACGTGCAGGACCAGGCAGTCGGCGCCGCGGACGAAGAAGGCCCAGCGGTTGTGGACCGGCGCGGACGCCGCGCCGGTGGTGAAGCTCCAGGTGGCGGTGGGCGCATCGGCGGCGCTCTGGTCTCGCGGGGCGTCGGCGGAGGGCGTCTCCGTCGCGCCGGCCTCCTTCTTCGGCGACAGGCGGGAGCGGGCGTGGTCGCGGCATTGCTCGGGTGTGGTCGGCTTCGCCATCGGGAACGAGCTGACCTCCGCCTCCACCCCCGAGGCGGAGCGGGCGTTGCCTTCGCGGCTCACTTGCCAGGTGTCCGCGCCGGAAGGGAGCGAGTAGCGCACGCCGTGCACCGCGTCCTGCACTTCGAGGGCGGCCTGGCCGCTGGCCCCGTTCCCCGGTTTCCCATGGGCGCAGGCGATCAGCGCCAGGGCGATGCAGGCTCGCCTCACTGCAATGGCTCCGTCACCAGCTTGCCCCCGATGGAGTAGTACTGCAGGCGCATCTCGCGCGCGGCGCAGGCCTCGAGATCGTACGCCAGGCAGGTGTCGAACGGGCGCGAATAGACGTGCAGGCTCGCGGCGCGCTCGGGAAATGGATTCGAGACGCGGTGGATCCCGTTCTCCCCTTGCTGCAGGTCGAGCACTCCTTCCGGGGCCCGGGCGATGCCGCCGGCGGGAACCAGGCGGATGCGATCGCCAGGCCCGGGCCCGTCGAGGCTGCGATAGTTGTCGAGCCGCAGCGCTCCCTGCTGGATCGACAGCCAGCACAGCTGGCCCGAGTGGTTGTGGATGGGGCTCTGCGTCCGCGGCTCCCAGCAGAGCGCCAGGAGCTCGAACACCTCGTCGCGGTAGATCAGGTTGCGGGTGTAGCGCCCTCTGGCGAAGTGCAGGTACGGCGAGAGCGTCCGCGCGTCCAGCAGGATCCCGCGCAGGCGCGCGCACACCTCCCCGGGCTGGAAGCGGGCCGGCGGCACCCCGCGCAGCGTCTCGACGATCCCTTCGACGGCGACGTGCATCGCGCTCCTTTCGGAGCCCCATCATAAGCCTTGGGAACGCGCAGCGGGGCCCGGCATTTCCGCCAGATGTTCAGAGCGCTTCCGGCGGCGCCGCGTGGGCATGCGCCGCGTAGTCACGGCCGAAGCGCCGTTCGATCTCGCTCTCGCTCCATTCCGCGACCACCGGCCTTCCGTGGGCGCAGCGCGCCCCGTAATCGGTCTCGTCCAGCGCGTCGATCAGAGCCTGGGCTTCCGGCGCGGTGAGCCCGTCGTGGGCGCGGACGCTGCCGTGGCAGGCGGCGCGGGCGAGCAGCGCATCGCGCACGCGCTCCAGCGACTCGCCGCGCCCGTGCGTCTCCAGCTCCTCGGCGAGATCGGTGAGCAGCGCGCCGAGGCCGCGTTCGTCGAGCCTTCGCAGCGCCTCCGGCAGCGCCTTCACCACCGCGGTCGCGCCCCCGAAGGAGTCCACCTCGACGCCGAGCGAGGCGAGCAGCTCCCTGGACTCGGCCACCCGCGCCGCCGCGGTCGCGGGGAGCTGCACCACCTGCGGCACCAGCAGGGGCTGCACCGCCGCGCCGCCCGCGCGCGCGCGCAGCCGCTGGTAGTTCATCCGCTCGTGCGCCGCGTGCTGGTCGATCAGCACCAGCCCCTGCGGCCCTTCGCACACCAAATATGTGCGGTGGAGCTGGCCGAGATAGCGGAGCCCGCGGAACCACGCCGGCCGCGCCACCAGCTCCCGCTGCGGCGGCGGGGGCGCGTGCGCAGGCGGCATCCACCAGGTGTTCGGCATCCTCGCCCCGTAGCGCTCGATCGCGTCCGCCACGCGCTGGGCGGGATCGCCGAGGGGGTACACGCGCGCGGGCGCCACCGTCCCGCTTCCCTGCCGTCGCTGCATCCACTCGCCGCTCGCCAGCACCTGCGTGAGCCCGCCGTGAACGGCCTCCCACGCCGCCTTCGCGTCCGCGAACCGCACCTCGGCCTTCGCCGGGTGCACGTTCACGTCCAGCTCGGAGGGCGTCACCTCGAGGAAGACGATGGCGCCCGGATAGCGGCCGTGCGGCATCAGCTCGCCGTACGCCCGCAGCACCGCATGGGTGAGCGAGCGATCGCGGATCGCGCGGCCGTTGACGAAGAGCCAGACGTTGCGGGCGCTGCCGTATTCGACCGCGGGAGAGACGGCGAGGCCGTGCGCGCGGGCCGAGCGCGACGCGCCCTGGAACGGAACCAGCTGGTTCCGGACCTCGCGGCCGAGCGCCTCTTCCGCGCGACTCGCGAGCACGCCGTCACCGGCCTGGAGCTGCAGGAGCACGCGGTCGCCGTCGCGGACGACGAAGGCGACGTCGCCGCGGGGGACGGCGAGGCGGAGGACGGCGTCCACGCACTGCGCCTGCTCGGTCTGCGCCTTCTTGAGGAACTTGCGCCGGGCAGGAACGTTCCAGAACAGGTCGCGGACCTCGACCGTGGTGCCCGGCGGCGCGCCGGCGGAGGAGATCCGCGCGCCGCCGCCGCCGTCGATCTCGATGCGGGTTCCCGAGAGCGCCCCCGGCTCACAGGTGAGCAGCGTGAACCGGCTCACCGCGGCCATGCTCGGCAGCGCCTCGCCGCGGAAGCCGTAGCTCTCGATGGCGAAGAGATCGTCCTTGCTCTTCAGCTTGCTGGTGGCGTGGCGCTGCAGGCTGAGGGCCGCGTCTTCCGCTCCCATCCCGCAGCCGTCGTCGCGCACCCGCACCAGCCGGCGGCCGCCGTCCTGGAGGTCGACCTCGATCCGCTTCGCCCCGGCGTCGAGCGCATTCTCGACCAGTTCCTTCACCACCGCCGCGGGCCGCTCGATCACCTCGCCGGCGGCGATCTGGTTGGCGAGCGTCGCGTCGAGCAGGTGGATGCGCGGCACGGCGCGAACACTAGCAGGGCATGGCGGCCGCGCCCACGCCTAAGGCAGCCCGAGATCGGGCGCGAGCGGGCGGCGGCCGGCCTTGCAGCCCTCGGCGCGCACGATCGCCTCCAGGTCCCCGTACGCGCGCTCGAGATCGTCGTTCACCACCCAGTACTCGTACCCAGCGGAGCGGGCGAGGCGGATCTCGATCTGCGCGGCGTGGAGCCGGCGGCGCACGGTGGCGTCGTCGTCGGTGGAGCGCGCGCGCAGGCGCCGTTCCAGCTCCGCGAGCGAGGGCGGGAGGATCAGCGCGCGCACCGCGTCGTCGTGCTGCCTCTTGATCATCTCCCCGCCCTGCACGTCGATGTCGAACACCACCAGCGCGGCGCCGGGATCGATGGCGCTGCGCGGCGTGCCGTACTGGTGCCCGTGCACCTGGGCCCATTCCACGAAAGCGCCCTGCGCCGCCATCTCCCGGAACTTCTCCGCGCTGACGAAATGGTAGTCCTCGCCGTCCTTCTCTTCGCCGCGCGGCGCCCGGGTGGTGTAGCTGACCGAGAAGCGCGCTCCGGGATGCGCGGCGACGAGCCTCCGCGCCAGCGTCGTCTTCCCGGTGCCCGAAGGCGCGCTGAGGATGAGGAGGAGCGGCTTCATTCGACGTTCTGCACCTGCTCGCGGATGCGCTCGAGCTCCGCCTTGAGATCGACCACGGCTGCGGCGATGCCGGCGTGCTGCGACTTGGACCCGATGGTGTTGATCTCGCGGTTCAGCTCCTGGACGAGGAACTCGAGCTTGCGGCCGGCAGGCGCGTCCGATCGGATCAGCCCGCGCGCCTGCGCGAGGTGGCTGGCGAGGCGGGTGAGCTCCTCGGCGACGTCGGTGCGGTCGGCGAAGAGCGCCACCTCCTGGGCGAGCCGGTTCGGATCGAGCGGGACGCCGCGAGTCAGCTCCGCGATCCGGGTGGAGAGGCGGTCGCGGACGGCGTTGACTTGCAGCGGCGCCAGTCGCGAGAGCTCCTCCGCTCCCTTCTCGATCGCGTCCAGCCGGGCGGAGAGGTCGCGGGCCAGCGCCTCGCCTTCCCGGCGGCGCATCCCGTCGAGCGCGTCGAGACCCGCGGAGAGAGCCCGCTGCAGCGCCGCGGCGGCTGCTTCCAGATCGGGCGCCGCCTCTCCCAGCGTGATCACGCCCTCCATCGCGGCGAGGTCCTGCACCGTGGCGTCGCCGGAGAGGCCGAGCGAGTCCTTGAGCTCGCGAAGCGTCTTCGCGTACGCAGCGGCGAGCGCGAGATCCGCCCGCGGCGTCGATCCCCGCGCTCCACCGCTCTCCCGGCGGACGAAGGCGTCGACCACCCCGCGGTGGACGCGGCCCTTGATGACCCTCACGGTCTCGATCTCGAGCGGGGCGAGCTCGCGCGGCAGGCGCGGCTTCACCTCGCAGAACTTGGCGTTGACGGCCCGCAGCTCGACCGAGACGGTCTCCCCGCCGGACTCGCCGCGTCCCGCCCCGAAGCCCGTCATGGAGCGGATCACGCAGGGCCCTCCCGAGTGGAGGCAGGTTGTGCCTCGGACGCGGCGCTGTCAAGAATGCGCGCCACCGCGGCGGCCACCTGCGCCTCGTCCGCCGGCGCGACGATCGCCGCGAACCGCGGGCCGGGGTGCGCAAAGCGCAACCCCGCGGCGTCGAGGAAGATGGCCGCGACCGGAGCGCCGCAGGCGACGGCGAGGTGGAGCGGGCCGGTGTCGTTCGTCACCACCACCGCCGCGGCGCGGAAGGCAGCCGCGAGCTGATCGAGATCGGTGGGAGGCGCCGGCTTCGCGGCGCCCGCCGAGGCGCGGACGACCTCCAGGGCCAGCGATTCTTCACCCGGTCCCCAGAAGACGACGGAACGGAGCGCGTGCCGCTGCTCGAGCGTCTTCGCCAGCGCTCCGAATCGCGCCGCCGGCCAGCGATGGTCTCCCTTGCGCGCGCCGGGGTTGAGCGCGGCGAACCGGCCGCTCACGGGCGATCCGGCGCGGCCGAGCGAGGTCTCCATCGGCGAGGGCCAGAGGCGGAGCCCGAGCGGTACCCCCAGGAGCAGCTTCGCCTCTACCTCCGGCGTTCCGGCCGCGGGCAGCGGCGCGAGGCCGGAATACGCAAGGCGGGCTGGACCGCGGTCGGCCCCGATCACCCAGCGGCGCGCCGCCCAGCGCGAGAGGAGCGCGGAGGTGACGGAGAACGCGTGCCAGTGGGCCGCGTCGACGGCCACGTCGTACCGTCCCCGGAGATCGCGCAGGAAGCGCAGGTACCGGAGCGGTCCGGCCCGCTTGTCGAAGCGAACGACCTGGAGATCCGGCAGGCCCTCCGCGATGCAGGCCCGCGGCGCGGCGAGCAGGACGTCGACGCGTGCCTCCGGCAAGGCGCGCTGCAGCGCCCGGACCAGGGGGATGGTGAGGAGCGCGTTGCCGACGCGATCATCCGTCCGCACCACCAGCACGCTGCGGATCCCCTCCGCCGCGGGCGGCTCCGGGGAAAGCGGGAGCAGCAGCCGCGCCGCGCGCAGGAGCATCCGCGCGGCCGGTCCGGGCGCCGGATCCAGGCGGGGGTCCATCAGGCGAGGACTTCCCTGCAGGCGGCTGCGACGCGCTCGGCCTCGAGGTCGTCGAGGCACCGGTGGTGGCCGAGCGGACAGCGGAGTGAGCCGTGCACGCTGCAGGGCGAGCAGGAGAGATTGAGCGTGACCGCCCGCTCGCGGGGGCCGAAGAGGTGCACGTCGGCGGAGGTAGGGCCGAAGACGGCGACGGTGGGAATGCCCAGCGCGCGCGCGGCGTGGACCAGGCCGCTGTCCCCGCCGACCGCGATGGCGGAGCGCGAAAGGATCGCGAGCGCCTCTCCGACGGAGTTTCCGGTGGTGTCGATGCATCCGGCGGCGCCGCCGATCTCCCTCGCCAGCGCGCGCTCGCGCTCTCCGCCGAGCAGGACGGGGCGGAGCCCGCTTTCGGCGAGGATCCGCGTCAGCCCCGCGACGTGGCGCGCCGGCCAGATCTTGGTCGGCCACTCCGAACCGAGGCACACCGCGGCCAGCTTCTCGCCGCGCGCTTCCGCCAGCCGGGCGCGAGCGGCGCCGATCCACTCCGCGCGCGGGACGAGGCGCATCCCCTCGGGCAAGGCCCCGAGCGCGGCCGCCAGGGCGGCCTCGCGGCGCAGGAACGTCCGCTCGTCCGTGCGCACGCGCCCGGTGTAGAGGAAGGAACCGGGCGCGCGCGCGAACCCGATCCGCTCGGGGATCCGGGCCAGCCGCGCAAGGAGCGCGGTGCGGATCGAGCCGTGCGGGAGCACCGCCAGCGGGTACTGGCGGGTCGCGAGCCGCGCCGCGAGCCGGCGGAGCCCGGAGAGTCCGCGGTCGGCTCCCCGCTTGTCATAGACGTGCACGTGCCCCACGCCGGGGAACGCGAGCGCCACGTCCCGCCCGCGCGGAGCCACGCAGACGTCGATCTCCGCCTCGGGAAATCGCCGGCCGAGGGCCCGGACGAGCGCGGAGGTGAAGACGGTATCGCCGATGAACGCGGTCTGGACGATCAGGACGCGCGCAGGCGGCCGCGCGGCGAGTCTCGCGGCGAGCGTCACGCCTGCAGCGGCTTCGCCTCGTCGACGAGCATGACGGGGATGTCGTCCTCGATGCGGTACACCAGCTTGCACGTCCTGCAGACGATCTCCTTCTTCTCCTCGCGGAACTCGAGCTCGCCCTTGCACTTCGGGCAAGCGAGGATCTCCTTGAGCTCTTGGGCGATCGCCATGGAGCGCCGTCCTATCACGAAAAATGCGAGAGCTCCCACAGGCGAGCGTAACGGCGGAACGCCTCGTACGCCCGCGCCCAGGCCATCGCGGCTCCGGGCGCGCCGTCGAGGAACCCGAGCCGCAGCACGTACCCGCGCAAGAAACGCCACAGCGGCCGGACGGCGATCTCCCACGCTCCGGCGCGGACACCCTGGCCGTGCAGCATGCGGGCGGCCTGCTCGCCGTAGCGCTCCATCTTCGCCAGGCAGTCCTGGAGCGAGTCGTAGGTGAAGTGCAGGATCGGGGCCTCGAGCCGCCCGACGGATCCTTCCACGATCAGCTTCTCGTGCACGGTCCGGGCCGGATCGTAGCGGCAGGCATCGCGGCGGAAGAGGCGGATGTGGCGGTCGGGCCAGAACCCGCCGTGCCGCAGCCAGACCCCGCGGAAATGGTTGCGGAACGGCAACGAGTACGCCGCGCAGTCGCCAAAAGAGACCGCCCGCAGCTCGTCCGAGGCACGCTCGTCGGCGTCGATCGCGAGGACCCAGTCGCCGCGCGCCTGGGTGCGGGCGAACTCGTGCTGGCGGGCGAAGTCGTCGAACGGGCGGGTCAGCACGCGCGCTCCGTGCGCGGCCGCCACCTCCCGGGTGCGGTCGCGGGAGCCGCCGTCCACCACCAGGATCTCGTCGCAGAAGCCGGTGAGCGAGTCGATGCACGCGGGCAGATCCCGCTCCTCGTCCTGCGCGACGATGGTCGCGGAGAGCCGGGTCACAGGAGCGTCTTCAGCCGCGCGATCAGATCGGTCGTCGAGTGGTCCTTCGGATCGCCGGCGACCACGGTCCGCCCGCCGAAGCTCGCCACCAGCTCGCGTTCCGGGACCGAGTCCGGCGTGTAGTCGGTCCCCTTCACGTGCAGGTCGGGGCGCAAGGCGGCGAGCAGCGCGCCCGCCGTCGGTTCGGCGAAGAGCACCACCCGATCGACGCAGCGAAGCGCATCGACGAGCTCGGCGCGCTCCGCCTCGGGGACGATGGGCCGCCGCTCTCCTTTCGAGGCGCGCACCGAGAGATCGGAGTTCACGCCCACGATCAGGAATCCACCTTGCGCCGCGCGCTTCGCCGCCTCGAGATACCGGACGTGGCCGACGTGGAGCAGATCGAAGGCTCCATTCGCCACCGCGACCAGCGCGCCGCGCCTGCGCGCCTCTTCGCGGAAGACCTGCGCCTCGGCCAGGGTGCAGATCACCTGCGCCCCCGCGAGGCGGCGCGCGGCTGCGCGAGCAGCGTGGGCTGGGCCACCTCGGCGCGCTTCAGCTCGAGGCGCACCTCGGCCGCGGAGACCGGGACGGTGCCCGGCTTCTGCACCTTGAGCGCTCCGGCGACATTCGCGATGCGCATCGCCTGCACCGCGTCGCCCCCCGCCGCCATCGCGGCGGTGGTCGCGGCCATCACCGTGTCGCCGGCGCCGGTGACGTCGACGGCTTCGGCGGAGCCGTGCACCGCGATCATCGCCGTCGGCGCTCCCGGACGGAGCAAGGCCATCCCGTTGCGGCCGCGCGTGACCAGGAGCGCCTGGGCGGACATCGCCTTCAGGAGCTCGCGACCCGCATCTTCCAGGGCCAGCGGATCCCCCCCGACGGACCGCCCGACGGCCTGCTCCAGCTCCACCTCGTTCGGCTTGGCGACGGTCACTCCACGGTAGCGGCCGATTCCGGAGCGAGCATCGACGCAGACCGTGCGCCCCTGCGCCGCCAGCGACCGGACCGCCTCGAGCAGCGGTGGGGCGAGAAGGCCGAGCCCATAATCGGAGACCAGGATCGCGTCGCATTTCGCCGCCGCCTGGGCGAGCGCCTTCACCAGCTTCTGCGCCAGCGCCGCGCCTGGCGGGCGGGGCCCGTCGCGATCGATGCGTAGCATCTGCTGCCGCCGGGTGTTCTTGCCGCCGGCCAACACCCGCGTCTTGGTGGAGGTCGGGCCTTCGACGGAAAAGACGCCCGCGTCGTCGGCGCCGGCGTCGCGCAGCAAGGCCCGGAGCCGCCGGCCGGTGTCGTCCTCGCCGAGCAGGCCGAACGCCTGCACGCGCGCGCCGAGGGCGCAGAGATTCATGATCGCGTTCGCCCCGGCGCCGGGCTTCAGCTCCGCCGACTCGTAGCGGACGATCAGCACCGGCGCCTCGCGGCTGATCCGGTCGGTCTCGCCGTAGATGAACTCGTCGGCGACCAGGTCCCCGAGCGCGGCGATGCGCGCGCGAGGGAACCGTCCGAGCAGCTGCGCGAGATCCTCGTTCATGGCCGCAGTCTACTCCGGGCGCGTCTTCCAGCGGCGGTGCACCCAGAACCAGTGATCGGGGTGGTCGCGGACCTCCTGCTCGAGCGCGGAGGTGATCTGCTGCGTCAGGTCCTCGATGGCGGCGCGCCCCGAGAGCGAGGTCGTGTAGGGGCCGCGCATGCGCACGAGGTGCGTGCCGTCGGGCTGCCGGATGGGAAAGACCGTCAGGAGCGGCGCGCGGGCGCGGAGGGCGAAGACCGCCGCCGCCGGAGTGGTGCAGGCCTTGTCTCCGAAGAAGTCGACGAAGATCCCCCGGCTCGGCCGCATGTTCTGATCGATGGCGATGGCGAGGACCTCGCCGCGGCGGAGGACGGCGAGCGCGTCCGCGGAGGATCCGCGATCCGGAAGATGGCGGACGCCGCTCCGCAGGCGGCTCTTGAACAGCCAGCGGCTGAAGGCATCGCCGAGGCTCCGCACGATGATCGAGAGCTTCATCCCGCGTCCGGGCGCGACGCGGACGAGCAGCTCGAAGTTGCCGAAGTGCGCCACCGCGCAGACCACGCCGTGACCCTGCGCCAGGGCGGCTTCGTAGAGATCCCATCCCTCGAAGCGGACGGCGCGCAGGAGCTCGCCGGCGGGAGGCGGGAACAGCACCTCCGCGAAGCTGCGCCCGAGCTGCCGGTATGCGGCTTGCCCCATCCTCTTGCGCTCCAGTTCCGTGGCAGTGGGGAACGCCCGCCGAAGGCCGTCGAGCGCCACGCGGCGGCGGATCCCGAGCAGCCAGGCCAGGGCGCCCAGCCACTCGCCGGCGCGCAGCGCGACGGCCCTCACGGCAACGCCTCCAGCGCGCTCCAGAGCGCATCCTCGCCTCGCAGGATGCGCATCCCGAGGCGCACCGCGACGATGCCGTCCGGCCGCGCGATCCGCGCCAGATCCTTCTCGGTGGTCACGGGCAGCGCGCCCGCCGCGCGCACCTCGACCAGCTCGCGATCGGTGAAGAGATGGTGGTCGGGAAACCAGCGCGTTCCGGCGATCTCCGCTCCCAGATCGCGGACGGTCGCGGCGAAGCGGTCGGGCCGCGCGATGCCGGCGAAGAGGAACACGCGCTTGCCGTGGAGATCGGGCTCCGCCGCATAGGCGCTCTCGACGGCCGGGAACCCGCCGAGCGCAGCGGTGCGGGGATCGCGCGTCCGGTCGCACCCGGTGAGCCAGATCAGCCCGCGGCGTACCCGCCGCAGCGCCGAGACGGGTTCGCGCAGGGGGCCGGCGGGGATCAGCCGCCCGTTCCCGAACGGATTCGACGCGTCCGCCACGATCACGTCGAGGTCGCGCGCGAGCGCGTGGTGCTGCAGGCCGTCGTCGAGGAGCAGCACGTCGGCGCCCTGTCGCATCGCCAGCGACGCCAGCTCCGCGCGGCGCGGGCCGACGAACACCTTGCAGCCGCGACGCGCGAGCAGCACGGGCTCGTCGCCGGCGACCTCCGCCGGCGTCCCTGCCGAGACCTCCACCGGCTCGCGGGACCGCCTGCCGTACCCGCGGCTGAGCACCGCCGGCTTGCGGCCCCGCGCCGCGAGCCGTGCCGCGAGCTCCAGGGTGACCGGCGTCTTTCCTGCACCGCCCACCGTCAGATTGCCCACCGAGATCACCGCCACCGGCAGCTTCACCGGCCGCCGGACGGCGCGGTCGATCGCGGCGCCCGCGCGCCAGGCCGCCGAGAGCGCGACCAACGGCGCCGACCAGAGCGGCGGCTGGGAGCGCCACCAGAAGTTCACGGGAGCAGCTCCGCGATCAGGCGGGCATCGCGCGCGGAGGCGCCCCGCACCGAGGAGACCGCGTCGCGCGCCAGCTCTCCGAGCTTGCGCAGCTCGTCCGGACGCGCCAGCAGATCGCGCATCAGCCGCAGGAGCGCCGCCGGATCCTTCACTTGCAGGCCGCCGCGGCCCACCAGCACCTGCACGCTGTCCTGGAAGTTCTCCATCCGCGGCCCGAACAGCACCGGCTTCCCGCATGCTGCCGGCTCGAGGATGTTCTGGCCCCCGCGGCGCCCGAAGCTGCCGCCCACGAACACCAGCGTCGCCAGCTGGTAGGCGCGCACCAGCTCGCCGATGGTGTCGAGCACGATCACGGGCTCCGGCCCGCCGGCCTGCGAGCGCAGGCGCGCGCGGAGCCCGGCTGAGCGCGCCAGCGCGAGCACCCGCGGCGCCCGCTCGATGTAGCGCGGAGCGATCAAGAGGCGCAGGTCGCCGTGCTCGCGCCGCAGCTCGGAGAAGACGTGCAGGAGCGCCGCTTCCTCTCCTTCGTGCGTGGAGCCGCACACCCAGAGCCGGCCGCCCTCGAGCCCGAGCGCCTGCCGGAGCGAGGCGTCCTCCTCGAGCGGCACGCTGACCGCCAGGGCATCGAACTTGGTGTTCCCGGTGACGTGGACGCGGTCGCTCGGCGCGCCGAGCGAGAGCGCCCGCTCCGCCTCGTCCTCCGCGCGCATCATCAGCACGTCGAACCTCTCCAGCAGATTTCCCACCAGCCGGAAGAGCAGCCGGTACCGCGGCACGTTGCGGGGACGCAGCCGCCCGTTGGTGAGGGCCAGCTTGACGCCCGCTCCGCCCGCCGCCTCGATCAGCTGCGGCCAGAGCTCGGTGTATTCCAGGACCAGCACGTCCGGCCGCAGGGCGGCGACGGCCCGGCGGCAGGCGCCGGGGAGATCGTAGGGAAGGAACGTCACCAGGTCCGCCAGCGACTCGGGCACGAGCTTCTGCCGCGCCATCGACGCTCCGGAGTCCGTCACCGAGGAGATGATCACCCGCGCGTCGGGGCGCAGCGCCTTCAGCTCGCGGACGATGGGAACCAGCCCGAGCACGTCGCCCGCCGACGCCCCGTGGAACCAGACCCGCGGTCCGGGCGGCGGAAGCGCGACGCCGTCATAGAGACCGAGCCTGCGGCGGATCCCCTGGCGGACGCGGGGATGCAGGAGCAGGAACGGCAAGAGGAGCCAGAAGATCAGGTACTCCCCGGCGATCGCTGCCCAGGTCAAAAGCGGGTCCCCACGGCGATTCCCGGCTCGAAGAGGAAATGGGTCGCGTTGTTCGGGCCCGGCCTGGTGGCGAGCTCGATGGCGACGCCGGGCGAGAGCTGCACCGGGCCGATGTCGAAAGCCGCCGCGGCGCCCATCCCTGCCGAGAGGACCGGGGACCACTGCAGCACCGCGGTCGAGGTGGCGAGCCCGACCACCTTGTCGTGCCAGGCGCGGATCCAGTAGGCGCGCAGGAACGGCGATGCGGTGACCGCGAACAACGGGTTCACCCGGTAGGTGACGATCAGCGGCACCTCGAGTCCCAGGGCGCGGTAGTTCCAGATGTCCGTCTGCGAGCGGCCGTCGGCGGATCGATCGATCCGCTGCTCCGCGCTGACGCCCACCGCGCGCGCGCCGAGCTCGATGGCGAGCCCGCCGCCCGCGGGAAGCTCGCGCAGGCGCACCCGGGTGCCGATCGCGCCGCCGACCAGCATGGGAGTGAACGGAACCACGGGATTCGTCAGCTTCAGCTGGCCTTCGAGGGCGAGGCGGGAGGTGGCCTGCCAGCGCACGGTCACGTCGGAGGCGACCCAGGTGGAGACCTCGTACTGCTGCGCTTCGGGCGGGGTCTGGGGAAGATCGCGCACGTCGCTCGGCCCCGCCAGCACGCGCCCGGTCTCCAGCGAGATGCTGGCATGGAGATCACCCTTGCCCAGATCGCCCGCCGGCAGGAAAGTCCCGGCGCTCACCACCGGCAGCG
>DASREU010000130.1:0-6902 GCA_035651935.1 Myxococcales bacterium
CGCGTCGATCACCTTCGCCGGGCCGACCGTCCAGGTCACGCGCCATCCCGGGTACCGCCAGTTCTTCGTCAGCCCGTCGAACATCACCACCGGGTCGCGGTTCACGTCCTCGACGTAGCGGGCGGCGCTCTCGATGGGGAGTTGTCCCGGGCGCGCGGTCCACACGTAATGCGAGTAGAACTCGTCGATGAGCAGCGTGCACTCCTGCGCGCGCGCGGTGCTCACCCAGCGCGCAAGCTCGTCGCCCTGGACCAGCTTGCCGGTGGGATTGCAGGGATTGCTGAGGAGCAGCGCGGAGAGCCCGCGGCCCTGGATCTCCTTGCGCAGGTCGTCCGCCGTGAACGCGTACCCGCGATCTCCCTCGAGGAGGATGGGGATGGCGGTGAACGCCTTGAAGACGTCGAGCAGCTCCTCGTAGGCGGTGTAGTCGGGAAGGAAGTGGCCGAGGTTCACGTGCCCGAGCGATGCCGCCGCGCGGGTCAGCGCGGCGCGGCCGCCGCCGCAGATGCTGACGTTTTCGGCGCTGTACTGCGAGGGCAATCCCTTGCGGTAGAGCTGGTTGTAGAGGGACGCCACCGCCTCGCGCAGCTCCCAGAGGCCCGGCACCGGCGCGTACTCCTGATCGTCGACGCGCACCCGGACCTCCTGCACGCGCGGCGGCGCCCCGGGCAGGGTCCCGGTCTCCGGCTGGCCCTGGCCGAGGTTGCACCAGGAAGGATCGGAGCTGCGGTACCCGAGCTTGTGCGCTTCGGAGGTGACGTAGATGACGCCGGTCCGGGGGACGGCGCGGAACGCCGGGATGGTGACTTCATCGCTCACGAAGCGGATCGTAGCACGTCAACTGCAGATCGACTTCGTGCATGAATTGGCCACGCAGATCTCGTCGCGCGGGCAGGTGTGAGCGCAGTCGCCGCAGTGCACGCGATCGTTCGCCAGATCGTAGCAGGAGCCTGCGCAGTTGCTGAATCCCGCCGCGCACCCCGCCGCGCACGAGCCCTGGGAGCAAACCTGTCCGGGCGCACAGGACGCCCCGCAGGCGCCGCAGTTGCCGAACGTCTCCACGCAGGTCCCGCCGCACTTGTAGCAGTCCGGCAGGCAGACCGAGTTGTTCAGGCAGTAGTAGCCGGGCAGCGCGCCCTGCTGGACGCACTCGCTGTCGTTGTCGCAGACCAGCGCACAGGGCGTTTCACAGCCGAGCAGGAGAAGGCCGAGGAGGAGAAGGCGCACCGCGGGAGCGTATCACCGCTTGTAGCGGGGCAGGCGCACTCCTTGCTGCAGCGCGGGGGCGAAGAGGTCGCCGACCTTCCGCAGCCGCTCCGGCATCGTCCTCAGATTGAACGCCTTCGGATCGAGCCCGGGCTTCACTTCGCTCCAGCGCAGCGGCGTCGACACCGGCGCTCCGTCCACCCCGCGCAGCGAGTAGGGCGCGACCACCGTCTTCCCGTACGCGTTCTGCATGCAGTCGAAGTAGAGCCGGCCCCGGCGCGCCGAGAGCGACCGCTCCAGCGTCACGTTCCTCAACTGCCTCGCCACCGTCTCGCCGACCTGGAGCGCGAACGCCTCGGCGTCCTCGTAGGTGTGCCCCTTCTGCAACGGCACGAAGATGTGCAGGCCGCGCTTGCCGGTCGTCTTGGGAACGCTGGGCAGGCCGAGCCGCTCGAACATCCCGTGCAGCACCGCAGCCACTTCCAGCGCCTGCTCGATGCCCTCGCCCTCCGCCGGATCGAGGTCGAACACCACCCAGTCGGGCTGGGTGAGCGTCGCGGCGCGCGAGTGCCAGGCGTGGATCTCCAGCACCGAGTTCTGCGCCAGCCAGCGCAGCGCGCGTGGGCCGTCCGCGACGAGGTGCCGCACCGGCTGCTTCTTCGTGCGCGCGGGGGTCTCCACGATCCGCATCCACTCCTCGGCGCTCGCGCCCACGTCCTGCTGGAACCAGCTCGATCTCCCGATCCCCTGGTTCCAGTGGATCAGCGTGAGCGGCCGGTCCTCGAGCGCCGCGAGGAACGCGGGAGCGACGGCCTGGTAATACGCCGCGACGTCCGCCTTGGTGATCCCTCCTTCGGATAGAGCACGCGGTCAGGGTTGGTGAGCTTCTGCGCCGCGCCGTCGTCCGGCGGCGGCGCCTTCTTCGGCGCGGGCTTGCTCGCGGGCGCTGCCGGCGCCGGCCGCCGGGCGCCCTTCGGCGCCGGAGCGGGCTTCTCGCGCACCGCCTCTTCGGGCTTCTTGTCCGCCCGCAGCCCCTGGAACGCCGGATGCCGCAGCTTCCCGTCGTGCGTCCACTCCGTGAACCGGACCTGCGCGACGAGGCGCGGCTCCACCCAGTGCGCGTCGCGCAGCCGGGGCGCGCCTCGCGCCGGCGAGGCCGGGCGCTCGTCCTTCGCGAGCTCCTTCTGCAGCTCCTTGCGCTGCTTCGAGGAGAAGCCGGTCCCCACCTTGCCGGCGAACTCGTAGCCGCCCTTTCCGTCGGCGACCGCGAGCAGCAAGGCTCCGAGCGATCCGGCGGCGTTTCCCTTTCCCGGCGTCCACCCGATGATCGCGAGCTCCTGCGCCGCCTGCGCCTTCAGCTTCAGCCACTCTCGCGAACGGCCCTTCTCGTAGATCGACCCGCGCGCCTTGAGGATCAACCCTTCCAGCCCGCGCGCGCGCACCTGCTCGAGGGCCGCGTCGATCTCTCCGGCGACCTCCTCCGCGAGGCGCAACTCCGGCGGCGCGTTGGAGAGGAGGCTCTGGAGAAGGTCGCGCCGTTCCTCCAGCGGGCGCCCCCGCAGATCCTCTCCGTCGAGGCGAAGCAGGTCGAAGGCGAAGAGCACCGCCTGATCGGCGAGGCCCTGCTGGATCAGCTCGAACCGCGGCACGCCGTCCGGATCGAGCACGCAGACCTCGCCGTCGATCACCGCGTCTCCGACCACCAGGCGCGAGAGCGACCGGGCGACGCGCGGGAAGCGGCCGGCGAGATCGAGCGCATTGCGCGTCCACATCGCCACCCGGCCGTTCGAGAGCGCCGAGACGGCGCGGTATCCGTCGTACTTCACCTCGGCGTGCCAGGTTCCGGCGGGCGCTTCCTCCACGAGCGTGGCGAGCATCGGCGGCAGGTAACCTGGAAGGATGGCGTCCGGCGCCGGCCGCGGCGCGCGCAGCTTTCCGCTCCGCTCCGGCCCGCGCGTCGCCACCCGGCCGCTCACCACCGATTCCGGCCGCTCGGCGATCACGTCCCAGGCCGGGTTCTCCTTTCCGTCCTTCGCCTTGAACATCAACCATTGCGCCTTCCCCGGCGCGCCGCCGTGCGTACGCACGAAGTGCCACTGCCCACGCAGCTTGTGCCCGTGGAACTCGACCACGATGTGGCCCTTCTTCCGCTGCTGCGAGAGCTGCCCGGGAGGCACCGAGTCGCAAGACCCGTTGTCCCAGATCAGCGAGTCGCCGGCGCCGTACTCGCCGTCCGGGATGCGGCCCTCGAAGCTCCCGTACTCGAGCGGATGGTCTTCGGTCTGGATGGCCAGGCGCTTCACGGAAGGGTCGTAGCTCGGCCCTTTGGGGACCGACCAGGACGCGAGCGCGCCGTCCATCTCCAGGCGGACGTCGTAATGCAGCCGGGTCGCGTCGTGCTTGTGGACGACGAACGACGGCTCCGGGTGCGGAGCCACCTCGCCCGGGGCCGGCTCGGGAGTGACGGCGAAGTCGCGCTTCGCCTCGTATTCGGGGAGCCGGCGCTTCAAGGCTGCGCTCCGCGGCCGTGCGGCCGTGCGCTTTCCGGAGAGGCTGCGCGCGCGTGGCATGTACGTACGGTCGGCACGGCTGGGCGCGCAGGGTAGTCCAGTTCGGGTTCCCGCTGCTCTACCGGAGGAACGCGAGCAGCAACTGGTTCACGCGATCCGGAGCGTCGGCCTGGACCCAGTGCGAGGCCTCCGGGATGTGCTCGACCCGGACGCGGGGCACCCAGCGCGGCTCGGGCTCCGCCAGCTCCGCGAGCAGGAAGCGGTCGCGGTCTCCCCAGAGGATCAGGGTCTCCGCCTGCACCGGCTTCCAGGGCGGCCCCCGGTAGCGCGCCGCGGCGCGGTAATAGTTGATGGGCGCCGTGCGGTCGCCGGCGGCGGCCACGATCGCGTCGATGTCCGCGTCGTCATAGGCGCCACGCCGCGCCGGCAGGTACCGCAGCGCGCGCCGGATCGACTCCGGAGAGATGAAGCGCTCGGGCAGCACCGGGAGCTGGAAGAAGAACACGTACCAGCTCTTGCGCAGCTGCCGGAACGTGCGAAGCGCCCTGCGCATGCGCGCGGGATGCGGGATGTTCAGGATCAGAAGCCTTCGCACGCGCTCCGGGTTCCACATCGCGAGATGCCACGCGACTTCTCCGCCCCAGTCGTGGCCGATGACGTCGGCCTTCTCGCGCCCGAGCGCCGCGATCAAAGCGGCGACGTCGGCGACCAGTCTCTCGATCGCGTACGCCGCGACGCCGCGCGGCTTGTCGGACCCGCCGTAGCCGCGCAGGTCCGGCGCGACGGCGCGGAATCCGGCTGCCGCGAGCGCCGGAAGCTGGTATCGCCACGAGACCCAGCACTCGGGAAATCCGTGGAGCAGGATCACCAGCGGACCGTCCTTCGGCCCCATCGCCGCGCAGTGCAGGCGCACCTCGCCGGCCTGCAGGTGCAGATGCTCGACGCCCTCCGGGATCATCCCTTTTGGGAGTGTCCCAGCTCCAGCTGCTTCTTCGGCGCCGGCTCCGCCCGCGACCGGGTGACCGCGTTTTTCAGGCGCGTGTACAGCGAACGCAGCGTGCCGCCGGGCGGATCGACGTACTCCACGTGCTCGGGGACCACCTTGAGCAGCACCAGATCGGGCTCCTTCGGCCCCTGCGGGAACCAGCCGCGCCAGGCGGCGGTCCACATCGATCGGATCAGGCGGTCGTCCCTCACCAGCTCCGCGCTCCCGGAGACGGAGACGTATTTCGATCGCCTCAGGAAAGCGGCGCAGCAGCGCGGATTGGCGCGCAGGTCCTCGCACTTGTGCGAGTCGAGCGAGGTGGCGAACCAGAGGGTCCCGTCGGGATCGTGCCGCTGCAGCTGCATCGGCCTCGAATGGAAGTGCCCCTCCGCGCCGAGGGTGGTGAGAAAACCGATCTGCATCCCCTCCAGAAGCGCCCGCAGCTCGCCCAGAGAACCTGTCATGCTGTCGACGGTAGTCACGACGCGGCGGCGGGGCGACACCGCCGATCGCATACACCGCGAGGGCGGGAAGGGAAAGGCTGGCCAGCCAGCGGTGAAGATCGCGCTTGCCTTGCTGCTGCTGGCCGCGCTGGCGATCGCGGCGCTGGTCGTGGCCGTCGTCCAGCCCGTCCTGCGCAAGGGGCCGCTCTGGCGGGGACCGGCGGCGGATCCGGAGCGCCTCTCGGCTCTGGTGCACGGCCTGGTCGCGCTCGGGCCGCGCGACTCCGCGTCGGGCCAGTCGCGCGCCGCCGACTGGATCCGCGCACAACTCGGCGACGCCCGGGTGACGGAGCAACACTACGCGGCGTACGGCGGCAAGTACCGGAACCTGATGGTCCGCCTGGGGCCCGGGGGCGCGCGACGGGTGGTGATCGGCGCCCACTACGACGCCCGGGGGCCCTATCCAGGAGCCGACGACAACGCGAGCGGGACGGCGGCGCTGCTCGAGGTGGAGAGGCTGCTTCGCGGCGCGGTGCTCGGCGTCCAGGTCGAGCTGGCCTGGTACTCGAACGAGGAGTACGGGCTGCTCGGCAGCGCGGAGCATGCGCGGGAGGTCCGCGGCGTCCAGGCGATGATCTCGCTGGAGATGCTCGGGTGCTTCGATCAGCCGCAGCGCTTTCCCTTCGATGCCCTGAGGCTCCTCTATCCCGGGCGCGGCGACTACATCGTCGTGGTGGGCAGGCCGCAGGACATGGCGCTGGTCCGATCGGTGAAGCGCGCGCTCCGGACGAACGGCGCCGAGGTGCGGTCGATCGATGCCCCCGAGTCGATCCCCGGGATCGGCGACTCCGACCACTCGAGCTTCTGGCGGGCGGGCGTCCGCGCCGCGATGGTCACGGACACCGCCTGGTACCGGAATCCGCGGTACCACACCGCCCGGGACACGCCGGATACCCTGGATTACCGACGGATGGCCCGCATCGCCGAAGGCATGGCGGCGTGGGCTTCCGCCTTCTCGCCGTGAGCTATACTGGCTGACCTGCCACGGAGGCGCCCATGGCCACCATCGAACGGCACATCACCCGCCAGCTCGTGGCGCTCGACGCGATGACGCCCTGCCGCGACGCCGCCAAGGTGATGGACGAGAAGAAGATCGGCTCGGTCGCGGTCCGCGAGGGCGGCCGGGTCGTCGGCATGGTCACGGAGCGAGACCTGGTCTCGCGCGTGCTGGCGGCGGGAGACACCGGCGCGATGCCGATCGGCGAAGCGATGCGGACCGATCTCCCCCGGATCACGCCCGAGACCAGCGAGGCCGAGGCGGCGGAGCTGATGCGCACGCACTACACCCGCCATCTGCTGGTCGAGCAGAGCGGCCAGGTGATGGGGATCATCTCCATGCGCGACGTGATCCAGCTGATGCTCGACGACAAGCAGTTCCTCATCGAGCAGCTGCAGACCTATATCGACGGACGCTGAGAGCGGCGAGCAGCGCGAGCGTCGCGGCGAACGCGAGCGCTCCGGGCACCAGCCCGCGGGGCAGGAACCGCAGCGTCACCTCGCGCGCTCCGGCGGGCAGCTCGACTCCCAGGGCACAGAGATCGACGCGGACCACCGCGGCATCGTTCCCGTCGACCCGGGCGCGCCAGCCGGGATCGAAGTGCTCGCCGACGACCAGCAGCCTCGGCCCGGGCGCGTCCACCCGGATGCGCATGCGCTCCGGGGAGAGACGCTCGAGGCGCGCCTCGCCGGCCGGCCCGG
>DASREU010000131.1:0-2310 GCA_035651935.1 Myxococcales bacterium
GCGCACCTCTTCCTCCTGGAGCACGCGCAGCATCGCCGCCTGGGCCGGCGCGGGCAGGTCGCCGACCTCGTCCAGGAGCAGGGTGCCGCCGTCGGCGGAGACGAACAGTCCGGGATGATCGTCCGCGGCGCCGGTGAACGCGCCCCTGCGGTGGCCGAACAGCTCCGACTCGACGAGGGTGGCGGCGATCGCGCCGCAGTTGATCGCCAGGAAGGGGCCGCTCCGGCCGGAGATGGCGTGGATCGCGCGCGCGATCACCTCTTTCCCCGTGCCGGTCTCGCCCTGCACGAGCACGGGGATGCGCGAGGCCGCGATCCGGCGCAGGCGCGCCAGGTCGGCGGCGAGCCCGGGGAGGAGGGTGGCGAAGCCTTCTTCCGCCGCTTGCGTCCCGAGCACGTCGGCTCCGGACGGCGGCAAGGCTTCCCTGAAGATGAACAGCGTATGTCCGAGCTCGAGGAGCGCGCCGTCGGGAAGCGGCATTCGCTCCACGCGGCGGCCGTCGCAGTACGTCCCGTTCTTCGAGCCCGTGTCGGCGAGCATCCAGGACCCGAGCACGCGGTGCAGGCGCGCGTGGGCCGCCGACATCCGCGGGTCGGGCACGCCGATCCGCAGCGCGGCCGTCCCTTCCTCGCGCACGCGCTCGCTCACCAGCCGCGGCGCGCGTCCGAGGCTCACGCTGTCGGCCCCTGCCAGCGAGAACCGCGCGCCGCCTTCGAGGGGCCGGTCGCAGCGGAAGACGATGAACAGACAAGGCTCGCCGGGTCCCGCATCCCGCCGCGGCTTTTTCGTCCGGGTGACGGTCTGGGCAGAAGCCACGGGAGCGATACTGCCACCACGGCGCACGGGTGGCGCCGCTCACCTCCATCCTCCCACCCTGCGCGAGAGCGGCGCTCCTCTGCCTTCCTCGACCCCTTGCTCCCGCACCCGTCGCCTCGTGTACCGATCGCGCGTTGGAACGAGGGGGGAGTCTGATGCAATTCGACACGAAGACTGAATCCTGGAAGCCCGCGCACGACGCCGACCTCCGCCTGAGAAGTCCCTGGATGCTGGCAGTTGCGCTGGCGCTCGTGGCGCTCGGCACCGCCGCCCTGATCGCCGGTCCGGATCACCAGCAGAAGCCCAGGGCCGCGGTCGCCGCCGTCCTGCCGTGATCTTTTTTTGACCGCCCGCGCGCCGCGGCTGACAGTCGGGGCGAGAACGCCCATCCGCCCAAAGGACCTTCGATGACCAGGACCGTTCGAATCGCCGCAGCCGCTGTCGTCGCTTGCGCTGCGTGCAAGCAGCAGGAAGCGCCGAAGACGGCGACCATCACTCTGGCGCAGGTGATCGACCGCACCGGGTCCATCGCCACCCCGAGCTGGGCGGACTCCATCCGCCTCGCCGTGGGCACCGCGAACCAGGGGCTGCGGCAGGCGGGCCAGACGAGCCTCCACTTCGCCATCGCCGAGGGCAATTCCGGCAACTCTCCGGACATGTCGCAGGCCGCGGCGCTGGAGCTGGTGAAGAAGCAAGGCGCGAAGGCGGTGATCACCGACTCGAGCCAGGACGACATCGCGGTGAACATGCTCGCGTACGACGCCGACCCCGCGCGCGCTCTCGACGTGCCGGTGGTCTGCATGGCCTGCACCGCGCCGAACATCAACAACCCCGCCGCCACCGACGCGAACCCGGCGAAGCAGGCGGCGCTGCGCAACCTGAAGGGATGGAACTTCCGCACCAACCTGAGCGACGCCTACCAGGCCCGGGTGCTCGCGCACATGCTGGTGGCCACCGCGGGCGGCGACGCGAACGGCGACAAGCAGGTGAAGGTCTCGATCTACGCCAGCGACGATCCCTACGGCCACGGCTTCTCCGACTCGCTCAGGCGTGACGTCCTCGCCCTCTCCTCCGGCGCCTCGGTCGAGCAGATCTTCCACGACGTGCGCGCCGTCCCCAGCGAGTACAACTGGGCTGCCGACGTCGCCAGGCTGACGGACAGGAAGAACGAGAACACCGGCAAGGTGGACGGCGTCCCCGATGCGGTGGTCAGCATCTCCTTCCCCAAGTTCGAGGTCGGGTTCACCAAGGCGTGGGTGGACTCGCACACCAAGGTGCGGCTGCTGCACACGCACAACTTCCGGGCCGCCCGCGTGCTGGAGGCGCTCTCCGCCGCGGTGGAGGGGCAGGAAGGCACTTCCCAGGCAGTGCTCGGCGACGGCGACTCCGCCCGCGTCTTCACCGACGACCTGAAGGCGCTCACCGGCCAGGCTCCGGCGTTCCGGGACGCGGCAGCCTACGACGCCGCGATGACGCTGATGCTCGCCAGCGTTC
>DASREU010000132.1:0-9518 GCA_035651935.1 Myxococcales bacterium
ACCTCGAGCTGCTTTCGCTGCGGCGGGCTGAGCGTCCCCTGCGCTCCTTCGAGGAGATCGGAGAGCGGACCGGTCATCAGCGTCAGGGGCGTGCGGAACTCGTGGCTGACGTTGCTGAAGAACGCCGTCTTCGCCCGGTCGAGCTCCGCGAGCGCGGAAGCGCGGCGCCGTTCGCTCTCGAACGCCCGGGCATTCGCCAGCACCGCGCCAGCCTGATCGCCGACGGTCCGGAGGAAGCCGCGGTACGACTCGTCGAGGGGCAGCATCGGCGAGAGCGCGATCACCAGCGCCGAATCCTCGCCCGGCGCCGGCAAGGGAAGGACCAGCGCCCATTCCCCGCCGCCGTCGCCCCAGGGATTGCGCATGACGCCCATGTCGACGCCTTCCAGCGATGCCTTGACCGCATGCAGCAGCCCGTTCGAAGAACCGGCGGGCAGGCCGAAGCTGCGCGCCGGATCGAATGCGGAGCGCGTCGCGTCGAGGCCGAGGAGCGCGCAGTCCGGGACGTCCGCCTTGTTGAGGGCGACGATCTCCACCAGCTCGCGGGAGGCTTCCGCCTCGGATTGCGCCCGCGCCGAGAGAGCGCCGAGATCGCGCAGCGTCCGCAGGCGGCGCTCCGAGAGCACCTGCTGGGTGGTCTCGGTGACGGCGGTGAAGACGCCGCCCACGTTGCCGGACTCGTCGCGGATGGGGCTGTAGGAGAAGGTGAAGTAGCACTCCTCGGCGAATCCCTTCCGCTCGAGGGGCAGCATGATGTTCTCCGACCACGTCGCCTCGCCGCGCTCGATCACCGAGGCGAGCATCGGGCCGATGATGTGCCAGATCTCCGGCCAGACGTCGCGCCCTCGCGCGCCCATCGCGGCGGGATGCTTGGCGCCGAGGATCTCCCGGTACGCATCGTTATAGAGCTTCACCAGATCGGGCCCCCACCAGATGAGGATGGGGAACCGTGAATTGAGGCAGATGCTGATGCTGGTGCGAAGGCTCTGTGGCCAGCGCTCGACCGGGCCGAGCGGCGTGAGGCTCCAGTCCAGCGAGCGCATCAGCTCGCCCATCTCGCCGCCTCCGCTCAGGGTGGAGATCGGAGGCGCAATCCGCGGCGCGTCCATCGCCACAGCGTGGCACATGCCGGCCTTCGTTGAAGGGACGGCGCGCGCCGGTGTACGCAACTGGACCGCCCGGATGGGCTCTCGCCGGCAGCGTCGATTCTACGGGGCGAGCGCCGGAAGCGCGGATCGCGACGCGCGGCGACCCGCGCTCGACGCGTCGGGGTTGGATGGGCGGCTGCCGGGCGTGAACAGCTCCCACCGGCCTGCCCGCTCCAGCAGATTCCAGCCGCTGGCGAACTCCGCGGAAGGTTCGGGACTGTCGAACGCCTCAGCGTCGGGATCCGGATCGGGCGTGCGGACGAGGACGTACTCCGCGTCGCCCAAGGCACCCTGCCAGTCGAAATAGCCGGGCTCGAACTCCCAGCGCACCGGATATCGCCGCGCCGGGAGCACGTCGGTGCGGAAGCGCAACGGCATCCACGGGAGCTCGGCGAAGTTGAAGCGCGTCCGGCCTCCGCGCAGCACCTCGTAGTACAGGCCGAAGTGCAGATAGGGCTCGAAATGCACCACCTTGCTCTTGCGGTCGAGCATCAGCGACACCATGCGCTGCCCCGGGGCCGCCTTCGAGAGCACCTGCGCGAGCTGCACGACGTTGGCCTCGCGATCGAATCGCCGGTAGCGCTCGGCCACGTAAGGCGCATAGAGCACCTGGAGACACGCCGCGCCGGCGAGCAGCGCGGAGGTGCGGCGCGTCGCCGCCGTGACCGGTGAAGCGATGGCGAACATCAGCAGGAAGGGGATGGCGCGCAGATGGATGTACGCGACGTATCCGATGTAATTCGGGGCGGCGAGGTACGCGGCGAGCAGCCCCGCGGCGAGCAGCGGCATGCGGTACGCGCCTTCGGGGGGCCGCGGCTTCGCCGCCTTCTGCCGCACGACGGCGACGAAGGCGATCACCAGGAGCAAGGTGAACACCTCGTCCACCCGGCCGGCGAAGACGTTGGCGAAGCGAAGGATGTCCTTGATCTGCAGCAGGGGCGACTGCCAGACCGCGCCCGGCTGCGCGATGCCCGGCACCGCCGGCTTCGGCGCGTGCAGCGCCCACACCGCCATGAAGGCCAGCGCAGGCGCGAACGGAGCGAGCGCGACGGCGATGCTGCGCCGCGACCTCCGGGTCAACGCCAGGACGCACGCGGCGGCCAGCGCGACCACGAATCCGCTCAGATGGAGCTGCAGGAGAGCGAAGGAGACCGCGGCGAGGAGGAGAGCGCGAACACGCGAAGGCGCGCGCAGCTGCCGTTCCACCAACGCGACGACGAGGATCGCCACCGGCACGGCGGCGATGAAGTTGTAGACGCCGATGAACAGCGTCGCGGTCTGGAAGAGCGCCGGCGCGAACACGGCGAGGCGCCGGTCTCGTTCGAAGCTGCCGAGCAGCATCCAGGCCGCGAGCGGAAGCAGGAGCGCGGCCACCGTCAGGAGCAGCCGAAGCGCGACGTCAGGACCGACGAACCGCGCGAGCGCGAGCGCGGCGAGATACACGCCGGAGTACTGCGCGTTGGCGAAGCCGACTTCGAAGAACGGGCGCGACGCGGCCGCGGCGGCGCCCTGGCCGGCGAGTACGGTCAGGGCCGCGAGGTGCTGGGGAGCGTCCTGGAAGGGGAGAAGATGGCTGCACCACAAGGGAGCCGCGGATGCCACGCCTGCCAGGAGGACGACCGCGGGCCAGATCAGTCGCCGAAGCATCGAGGGGAGCTGCACCTCTACGAGATGCGAACGGCGTCGGGAACGAGCATCCGAAGCGGCCCGGCGCCAGCGTGCCGCTCGCCGACCGGCTCAGCGGAAGCGGGGACCTACAGACGCCGCAATAGCGCCTTGGGAGCAGCTTGACGACAATGGCTCCCCTCAACTCCACGGATGGCGTACGGGCAGTGGCTGCGGAAGGGACGATCCCCGCCCGGGGCCAGTTCGCCGCGCTGATCGAATCGGCGCGGCCCAAGCAGTGGGTCAAGAACGTCTTCGTCCTCGCGGGGCTCGTCTTCGGCGGACAGCTCTTCGACCCTGGCGCCTGCGTCCGCGCTTCCGTGTGCTTCCTGCTCTTCTGCGCCGCATCCAGCGCCGTGTACCTGGTCAACGACGTGTTCGACAAGGCGAGCGACGCGCACCACCCCGTGAAGCGGCTGCGGCCCATCGCATCGGGCCGGCTCCCGGTGCCGGTCGCCGCAGCCGCTGCGTTCTTTCTCGCTGCCACCGCGCTCGGCGGATCCCTTCTGCTCTCGAGTCCGGTGTTCACGGCGGTCGCGCTCTACCTGGCGATGACCGCGGCCTACACCACCGGGCTCAAGCGCGTCTTCATCCTCGACGTCCTGATCGTGGCCGCCGGGTTCGTGCTGCGCGCCGTGGCCGGCGCGGCGGCGGTGCGCGCCGAGATCTCCCCGTGGCTGGTGTGCTGCACCTTCCTGCTCGCGCTCTTTCTCGCCCTGGGCAAGCGCCGCAACGAGCTGGTGCTGCTCGGCGACGCTGCCCGCCAGCACCGCCCGAATCTCGGCAGCTACAGCGTCGGGCTCCTCGACAGCTGGCTGACCGCGGTCTCGGGCGCGACCATCGTCTGCTACGCGCTCTATACGCAGTCGAGCCGCACCGTCGAGCACTTCCACACCACCAACCTGCTCTACACCGTGCCCTTCGTCGTCTATGCGCTGTTCCGCTACCAGCACCTCGTGCTCCGCGAGAACGGCGGCGGCGATCCCGGCAGCTCGCTGCTGCGCGACCGGGGCATGAAGATCGCCATCGGCGCCTGGGCCGCGGTCGCGGCGTTCATCGTCTACTCGGGCTGAGCGATGGAATCCTGGGGGCGCTATCCGCGCGCGACGCAGACCGTGCAGACGATGCGCTGGCGCAGCGACGTCCCACGGTTCGACGGGGCGAAGGTCCTGCCGCGCGGGCAGGGGCGCAGCTACGGCGACTCGTGCCTGAACGACGGCGGCGTGCTGATCAGCACCGCGGGCCTGGACCGCTTCATCTTCCTCGACGAGGCGGGCGGTACGCTGCGCTGCGAAGCCGGAGTGACGTTCGAGGCGATCCTCGACCTGATCGTCCCGCGCGGGTTCTTCCTGCCCGTCGTGCCGGGCACCAGGTTCGTCTCGGTCGGCGGCGCGATCGCGAACGACATCCACGGCAAGAACCACCACCGCGCCGGCACCTTCGGGCGGCACGTGCGGGCGCTCGAGTTGCTCCGGTCCGACGGCAGCCGCCGCGTGCTCGGACCGCACGATCCCCTGTTCGCCGCGACGGTCGGCGGGCTCGGCCTGACGGGGATCGTCACCTGGGCGGAGATCCAGCTCATCCGGGTCCCCGGCCCCTGCCTGCGCACCGAAGCGATCCCCTTCGCCGACCTCGATGCCTTCCTGGCGCTCACCCGCGAATCCGACGGGAGCTGGGACTACACCGTGGCCTGGATCGACTGCCTCTCGCCGAAGCCCGGCCGCGGCGTCTTCCTCCGCGGCGTGCACGCCGAAGGCGCGGCACGCGCTCCCTCCCGGCGCCTGCGCGTCCCGCTCGATTTCCCCGCCTTCGTGCTCAACCGCCACACGGTGCGCGCATTCAACCGGCTGTACCGCCTCGCGACGCGCCCCGGAACGCGCCTCTCCCACTACGATCCGTTCTTCTTTCCCCTCGACTCCGTCCAGGGGTGGAACCGGATCTACGGCAAGCCGGGTTTCTTCCAGTTCCAGTGCGTCGTTCCGGAGATCGGGACCATCGGCTCGCTGCTGCAGAAGGTGGCGCGCGCCGGGACCGGATCCTTCCTCTCGGTGCTCAAGACGTTCGGCGACCTGCCCTCGCCGGGACTGCTCTCCTTTCCGCGGAAGGGCTTCACCCTCGCGCTCGACTTCCCGAATCGGGGCCCGGCGACGCTCGCGCTGCTCGACGATCTGGAGCGCGAGGTCCGGGCCACAGGCGGGGCCTTGTACCCGGCGAAGGACGCGCGGATGTCGCGCGAGACTTTCGTGCACGGCTCGCCGCGGCTCGATCAGTTCCTTCCCTTCCTCGACCCGGCGTTTTCTTCTTCCTTCTGGCGGAGGGTGACCGCGTGAAAGCGATCGTGTTCGGCGCGACCTCGGGGATCGCGGAGGCGGTGCTGCGGCTCTGGGCTGCCCGCGGCGATGAGCTGTACCTGGTGGCGCGCAGCGAGAGCCGGCTCGCGGCCATCGCCGCCGACCTCCGGGCGCGAGGTGCGCGCTCGGTGCGGACGGCGACTGCGGACCTCAACGATCCGGCCACGCATTCGCGCCTGTTCGCGGACGCCGGCGCCTTCGACACCGTGCTGGTGGCGCACGGCATCCTGGGCGACGAACGCGACGTCGATCTGGTGATGCGCACGAACCTCTGCTCGCCGGCGGCGCTGCTCGGCATCGCTGCGGAGCGCGCGCAGCCCGGGGCGCGCCTCGCGGCGATCGGCTCGGTGGCCGGCGATCGGGGACGCGCCACCAACGGCCTCTACGGCGCGTCGAAGGCGGGGCTCGAGGCGTTCCTCTCCGCGCTGCGGCAGCGGATGTTCCGGCGCGGTGTCCGCGTGATCACCGTCAAGCCGGGGTTCGTCGACACGGCGATGACCGCGCAGATGCCGAAGTCGCGGCTCTTCGCCACTCCGGCGAACGTCGCCCGCGGGATCGTACGCGCCGTCGATCGCGGCACGCCGGTCGCCTACGTGCCCGGGTTCTGGCGATGGATCATGGCGGTGGTGCGCGCCATCCCAGAAACCATCTTCAGGCGCCTGGCGTTCTGATGGCCTTCCCGGCGCGGTTCGTGAAGTTCTGCCTGGTCGGCTTCTCCGGCGTGATCGTCGACATGGCGGTGTTCTGGCTGCTCTGTGAGATCGCGCGCTGGCCGATCGCGCCGGCGAAGTGCGTCTCCACCGAAGCGGCCATCCTCAACAACTTCCTCTGGAACGATCTCTGGACGTTCGCCGACGTCGCGGGGCTGGATGGAGGAGGAAGAGCGCGCCTGCGCCGCTTCCTCACCTTCAACGCCATCTGCGGCGGCGGCCTGATCCTCAGCCTGCTGCTGCTCTTCACGCAGATCTCCCTGCTGGGATTCAATCGCTACGTCGCGAACGGCGTGGCCATCCTCCTCATCACCGGGTGGAACTTCGGGATGAACCGCGCGTTCAGCTGGGGCGCTGCTCCGGAGCCCCAGGTGGAGCGGAGCGCGTGACGGCCGAAACACAGGACGGGTACCGATACGGTTGCCCGGTTTGCCCGGGGTGGCAAACGTGATCCGGGGGGAATCGATGCGGCGCAGCGCCCTTGCCGGCCAGGAAGTGCGCCTCGCGCCGATCGCGGTGGCGCTGCCCGCGGCGGCGGCGCGCGCCTCCGATCTCGTCTGGCCCGCGCTGGTCGCGCTCGCCTGCGCCGCCGCCATTGCGCCGCTCTGGTCGAGCGAGCTCCTTCCCTTCCAGGACGCGCCCCAGCACCTCGCCGCCATCCGGGTGCTGGCCGATTTCCACGCGCCCGGAGCCGGGTTCGAGAAGTGGTTCGAGATCGACCTGATGCGGCTCCAGTACCTCGGGTTCTATCTGCCGGCGGCTGCGCTCGCGAAAGTCCTGGGCCCCGACGTGGCGTGCCGGGTGATGCTCTCGCTGATCGCGCTGGCGCTGCCTGCCGCGTTCTGGATGCTGCTCGGCGCGCTCGGCCGCGACCGGAGGCTCGCCGTCTTCGCGCCGGCGGTGTTCCACACGCTGCCGCTCTACCTCGGCTTCTTCAATTACCTCGAGTCGATCCCTGCGGCGATCGCGGTGGTCGCGCTCGCGGAACGGCAGCTGCACGACCCCACCTCGCGGCGCGCCGTCGCCATCGGCGCCGGAGCGGCGTTCCTGCTCTGGCTGCATCCCAGCGCGCTCGCGTTTGCCATGTCCGCGACCGCCCTGCTCGCGCTCACCTCCGGGCGCCCTTTGCGGCGGGTCCGCCGCGTGCTCGCGCCTTGGCTTCCCGCGACCGCGTTGTTCGGCGTCTGGGCCGTGCACGCCGCGCTCGCGCGCGACGGTGTGGGACAGGCTGCACGCACCGCGCCACGCTGGCTGCCGCTGCGCACCCGCTTTCTCGATCTGGTGCACTTCGGCGACGTCCTCCCGGGGCGCACCGACGACCTGGCGGTGCTCGCGCTCTTCGGGCTGTTCGCGGCCGCGACGGTGCTCGGCATCCGGCGGAGGCGTCCGCGCGCGTGGCGCGTTCCGCTGCTCGCGGCCGTCACCCTCCTCGCTTACTTCGCGGCCCCGTTCGACCTCGGATACATGAGCTGGATCGGGCAGCGCGCGATCCCCTTCTTCATCCTGCTCGCGATCGCCTCGCCCCTGCTCGCCCCGGGCCGCGTCACCAGCGCCCTCTGCGCCGCGGCCGTGGCCGTGCAGATCGGGTACGCCGTCCATCTGGCCGCTGCCTGGCGCGCCTTCGATCGGGAAGCGCAAGCGACCGAGCTGGATCAGGTCCTCGCCGCGGCGAAGCCAGGCAAGCGGCTGCTGGGGCAGATCTGGGAGCCCGGGAGCGCGGTGGTGCGCTTCCGCCCGTACATGCATTTCGCGGCGTACTACGAGGTGCGCCGCGGTGGCCGCGCGATCTTCAACTTCGCCGAGACTCCCTGGACGCCGGTCCGCTTCCGCCGGGGGACGGAGCCGCGGGCCGAACCCCAGAGCTGGGAATGGCACCCGGAGTGGATCGATCTTTCCCGCGCCGCGGCCGAAGAGGATTACCTCTTGACGCGGGGATCGGCGCCGGATCCGGGCGGTGCGTTCACGCTGCTCGCCAAGGCCGGCAGCTGGTCGCTGTACGAGGCGGTGCGGCGCTGAGTTGCGCCGCATCGTTGGGATGATGACCCTTTCCGCCGCCAGCGACTCTTCGCCGTTCGACGTTCCGCTCTGCGTCGATCTCGACGGAACGCTCACGCGCACGGACACGCTGTTCGAGGCGGTGCGCACGTTGGTTCGCAAGCGCCCCTGGTCGATCGCGCGCCTCCCCTTCTGGCTCCTGGGCGGAAAAGCGGCCTTCAAGCGCAAGCTGGCGGCGCGCGTCCGCGTCGATCCGTTCGAGCTGCCCTACAATGCCGGGCTCCTCGAGCTCCTCTGGGCGGAGCGCCGGAGGGGGCGGGCGATCTGGCTGGTCACCGCCGCCGACCGCAGGATCGCGGACGCGGTCGCGGCGCACGTCGGGCTGTTCGACGGCGTGCTCGCGAGCGACGGCGCCCGCAACCTCAAGGGCGCGGAGAAGCTCGCTGCCCTGCGGAAGCGCTTTCCCGCCGGATTCGACTACGCCGGCAACTCCCGGGCGGACCTCGTCATCTGGCGCGGCGCCCGGCGCGCGATCGTGGTGAACGCGCGTCGCGGGCTGATCCGCGCCGCCCGCGCGCAGGGCCGCGTCTCGCACGTGATCCGCTGAGCGTCAGCGCCGGAGCGAATCCCAAGCCGACCCGACGATCTCGCGCAAGTCCTGGAGGTGCGGCGTCCAGCCCAGCTCGGCGCTGATCCGCTGCGAGCTGGCGACCAGGACCGGCGGGTCGCCAGGCCTTCGCGGACCCGTCCGCACCGCGATCTCGCGCCCCGTCACCGCGCGGGCCACGTCGATCACTTGCTTGACGCTGTAGCCTTTGCCGCCGCACCCGAGGTTGTACGCGCCGCCCGGGTTCCCTCCGGCGAGAGCCTCGAGGGCGAGGACGTGCGCGCGAGCGAGATCGCTGACGTGGATGTAGTCGCGGACGCAGGTGCCGTCGGGCGTCGGGTAGTCCGAGCCGAAGACCGTCACCTCCGGCAACGTGCCGAGCGCGACCTGGAGGACGACGGGAATCAGGTGCGTCTCCGGGTCGTGCCGCTCGCGGCAGAGCGCCGTCGCGCCCGCCGCGTTGAAGTACCGCAGGCTGATGGCCCGCAGCCCGTACACGCCGTACCAGCGCAGGGCGTGCTCGAATGCCAGCTTCGATTCCCCGTAAGGGTTCGTCGGCGCGGTGGGATCGCGCTCCTCGATCGGCTGTTTCGCCGGCTCTCCGTAGACGGCGGCGGTGGAGGAAAAGACCAGGTGGCGCGCGCCGGACTCGCGCATCGCATCGAGGAGGACCAGGCCGGCGACCAGGTTGTTCCGGTAGTACTTCGCTGGATTTCCCACCGACTCGCCGACCAGCGAGTCCGCCGCCATGTGCACCACGGCGTCGACGCCGTGGAGCGCCAAACGGACCGCATCTGCATGCAGCAGGTCCTCCTCGATGAATTCGGCCTCCGGGTGCACCGCGTCGCGGTGCCCCTTGGAGAGATTGTCGAGCACCACCGCGCGGTGTCCGGAGCGGATCAGCTCCTCGACCACGCCGCTACCGATGTACCCTGCACCGCCCGTGACCAGGACACGCATCGCCTCCTCCACAGACGGTGCGGCCACCGCCGTTCACCGCAGCAGGGGCGAGCTGCCGTTCCGCCATCCGCGCCCCCACGCA
>DASREU010000133.1:0-11141 GCA_035651935.1 Myxococcales bacterium
GTCGCCCCGTCGGCCGAGCTGGTGAACCACTTGTGCCCGTCGATCACCCACTGCCCCCCTTCGAGCACCGCGCGGGTGGACATCCAGGTGGGATTGGACCCGGCGTGTTCCGGCTCCGTCATGGAAAAGCAGCTGCGGATCTGGCCGGCCTTCAGCGGCTTCAGCCAGCGCACCTTCTGCGCGTCGCTGCCCGCGAGCTCGATCAGCTCCCGGTTCCCGATGTCCGGCGCCTGCGCATTGACGCAATAGTGCCCGAGCGGGCTCCGCCCCAGCTCCTCGGAGAGGACGGCGAAGTCTTCGAGCGGGATGTGGAGCTCGGGCGCCCACAGCCGCGCCGCCCGGGCCTTCGTCCGCGCCTGTTCGAGCGCCGGCTCCAGCGCGCTCCAGGCCTCCGAGAGCCGCGGCTCCAGCGGCATCACTTCCCGCCGCACGAATTCCCGCGCGCGATCGCGCAGGTCCAGCGCCCGTTCCGAGATCGAGAAGTCCATCAGCGCACCGTGACCAGGGCCGCATCCGGCAGATGCGGCGTTTCGTTGAAAGAGGCGAGCGAAAACCGCTCGCCGGAGAAGAGGAACTCCGAGACCGACGAATTCCGCACCCGGAAAGCGAGCGACAGCGCCGCGCCGTCGGCCGCCCCGGTCGCGAGCTGGACCGCGGAAGCGATCGGACCCGCCGAGGTGAACGCCAGCACGCGCAGCCCGCGCGCATTGGCGCGGACGATCGAGAGCGCTTGCCGGACCCGGGCCTGGAACTGCGCCCACGACTCCACGCCGTCCGCGCTCGCCTCGCCGCGCACCCAGAGCTGAAGGCCGGCCTCGAAGAGCCGGGCGAACCCCTTCGCCCGCGCCGCGTTTCCCTCCGCGGCCAGCATCGCGTCGCCGAGCGCCGCCAGGTGCGCGTGCCTCGCGAACAGCTCCGGCAGGTGCTCGCGAAAGAGCGGCTCGACGAGCATCTCGTCCAGGCCTTCCACCACCACCGGCGCCGGCAGGCCGCCTGCGTCCGCGGCGATCTCGGCCGTGCGCTTCTGGCGCACGCGAGGTCCGGAGAAGACCCTGTCGACCTTCAGCTCCCGCCGGCGCCAGGACTCGCCCAGAAGCCGCGCCTGCCGCTCGCCCAGCGAGGAGAGCCGATCGTAGCTCTCTTCGAAGGCGGAGGCCTGGCCGTGGCGGACGAGGAGGAGCGTACCCATGCGGCGCGCGAGAACACCCCGAGCGCGGCGCTGCGTCAAGCGCCGGGCGTCAACGCCAGAGTGACGAACAGCTCCACGTCCGAGGGCAGCTCAACGCCCTGGAAGTTCCAGGCGCCTGCCGCGCGCCGGACGCAGTCGCGCAGCTCCCGCCGCGGCGGCTCGCCCGCGAAATCGATCGACTTCACCGCGCCGGTCTTGAGCACGTGCAGGCGCACCGGGACGTGCATCTCCGCGCCCTCGACGCAGGGCCGCAGCGACGCCGACCGGGCGCGCACCGCCGCGAGCAGCAGATCCCGGCGCGCGCGCGCGATGGGCGACACCGTGGCAACCTTCGGCGGCGGCTGCGGCTTGGCCAAAACCTTCCGCGACGGCGGCTCGGGCCTGGGCGGCGGAAGCCCGGCGAGCTTCACGCCCGCGCTGGGCGTCTCGGGAACCGGCGCCGCCGGCCACAGCAGCCAGAGCGCAAGCAGCGCCGCGATCGCGGCCAGCACGCGCGGCCAGCGCCGTTTGCGCGGCGCTGGCGCCCGTTGCCGTCGCGCCAGCCGCGGACGCCGCGAGGGCGCCCGGCGCGGACGGCGGAGCAAGGGCGCGCGCCGTGCAGCCGCGCTCACTGGAGCGTCTCCAGTTGCTGCACCCACCGATTCCCCATGTCCTCCCAGAAGGTGGGCGCGCCCACGCTGAGCCCGGTGCAGAGATCGACGCTGGTGGCGAGATCGCCGGACGTCGCGTTCATCTGCGTCGCCATCGGTCCGAAGAACGCCGCCGCCGAAGGGGCGAGCGCATCGAGGGCAGTGGTGGGGAAGCCGGAAACGGATGCGCAGCGCGTCCGCATCGCGTCCATGCTCTCCGTCTCCGACGTGCCCAGCAGGAGGAAGTGCGTCTGTCCCCTCCGGATCGGCCGTCCGAAGAGCGCCCACTGCTGCGGATCGGTCAGCCAGAGCATCTGCGAATCGGTGCACCCGCTCAACGGGAACGGCCGCGCGCCGGTGTCGATCAGCACCACCAGCAGCGCTCCGGGCGGCGGGTTGAACGGGAAGACGCCGCCCGCGTTCCAGGCCAGGAGCGACGTGCCGTCGGTGAGGAGCGCGGCGGTCGTACAGGTCGCCGGAGGGGTCCCGCTCTTCGTCGCCGAGATCGCGCGCAGCACGCCGCCGAGCGGCGCCGCCGACGGCTGCTTGCCGCGCGCAGCCCAGAGGACCGTCTGCGGAGCGTAGAGATCCGCGACGGCGACCGAGGTGACGAGAAGGCCGTGTGCGCCCAGCCCCGCGCTCAGCGTGTCGAGCAGGCTCGCCACCGGGTCGGCGAGGTTCGCCGTCCCCTGGTCGACGCGGAGCAAGGCGAGGACGGCGGTCCCGTTGTCTCCGTTCGTCCCCGACCCGAGGATGGTCCTCCCACCGCCGGAGTCGCCTGAATCCCGCCCGCCCCCGCCTCCGCCACCGCCCCCGACGTCGGGCTGGCCCGAGTCGAAGCCGCCGCCGATCCGGCCGGCGTCCAGTCCGTCGTCGACGATGAGCATGCATCCGGAAGCGACCGCCGCCGCGATCGCGGTTGCCGCCGCGCGCCTCATGGCCCCGAGACCACGCGCGGACGCCAGGTGCGGACGTCGGCGGCCTTCAGCCCGACCCGCGCCGCCTCGTCGCGCAGCCGGATCAGCAGCTCCCGCCGCGCCGCGAGGAAGTCCTCGCGTGGCACGCCGGTTCGGAGCGACAGCTCCTCCTCCATCTCCGCCCGCAAGCGCGGCGGGCAGCCCTTGAGGACATGCGCGCGCACGCCTTCGTCCGCGCCGGCGAGGAAGGAGACGAGCCTCGCAGGCCCGACGCCGAGCGCCGCTGCGGAGAGCAGCTCCGGGGGCGCCCACGCCAGGCTGGACTCGGTGACCAGTCCGGCGAATGCGCGACCGTCGCCTTCGCGGCGGAGCTTCTCCATCAGGGCGTCCTGCTCCTCGCGGGTGAGCGAATCGAGCAGATCCGAGAGGGCGCGATCCGCCTCCGCGGGCCCGGCGTGGAGGTCGGCGAGCCTCGCGCGCAGCTCCTCCGCCGCGGCCTGCGCGTACCCGGCGCTCACCTCGGGCCTGCGCGCCCAGGCGAGCGCGATCTCCTGCCGCTGCTGCGGCGGCAGCTCCTTGAGGGCCGAAGCGCGCAGGTGCGCGGGCGCCAGCCGCAACGCCACCTCCTGGGCGCCGGGGGAAAGGCCGCGCCAGGCGGCGACGAAGGCATCGCCGCGCACTCCTTCGAGGAAGGCGAACGCATCGGCGTCGCCCGCGCGCGAGAGCCGCGCCGCGAGCGTGCGCCCTTCCAGCTCCTGCAGCGCCGCGGCGCGCGTGCTTGCATCCACGGGCCTCGCCACCTCCGCCGCGATGGCCTTCAACGCCGGCGACAGCGCCTCATCGCCGCGGAGATCGTCGACCAGCGACTCTCCCAGCTCGCGCACCCAGCGCGCGACCAGGGCGTGTTCGCCTTTCGCCAGCGCCTCCCGCAGCACCGCATTGCGGAGCTGCCGATCGTCGGCGAGCTGCTTCTCGAGCTTGCGCATCTTCTGCACCGGGAAGGCCTCGCCGGACCCGCTCTCGGCCGCCACCTCTTCCGGCGGCAGCTCGGCGTACGCAGCTTCCTGGGGCCGGCGGATGGCGAAGTAGAAGAGCCCGCCGAGGACCATCAGCACTGCCCCGAGGAGGGTGGCGATGGCGATGGCCGGCGCGGACTCGACCAGCTTGTCCAGCAGGCGCGAGGAGACCGGCGTGGTGGCGGCGAGCGGAGGCTTCTGCTCGGCATCCTCCGGCTTGTCCGGCGCTTTGGGCGGCTGCGGATCGACGTACGGCGGCGGGTTGCGCGCCGGGAAGCTCACCTGCGAGAGCTGCACGGTGGCCGGGACCCCGGCGGCGGAGAGCTTCTGTGCGATCAAGGCGCGAATGCGCGAGCGGAACGCCGCCGGCAGCCGCTGATCGACGAGCACGTTCGCGCTGAGAGCGCGCAAGACCGGCACCGTCCGGGCCCCCGGCGTCTCGAAGCCGGGCGTCCGCTCGCCGCCGGCGTCCTCCTCCTCGACGCGGGCCCCGACCGAGAGAACCACGCACTGCTCGGGGCAGAGGGTGCGCAAGAGATCGTTCGCCTCGCCGCGCGCCCGCTCTTCCGCCTCGTGCTGCAAGGTCGCGCCCGCCAGAGGCGCTGCCGCGATCAACGCTGCGATCAGGATCATGTTCTTACTCCACCCGGATGACGACCCGGCGGTTCGACGCCCTGCGCTGCTCCACCACCTGCTCCAGAGTTCCCGGCAAAGGCCGGGTATCGGCATAGGCCCGCGCGCTCATCCGCTCGCGGACCACCCCGTTCGCGTGGAGCGCCTGCAGCACGTTGATCGCGCGCTGCGAGGACAGCTCCCAGTTCGAATGGAAGACCGCCGTGTTGATCGGCACCTCGTCGGTGTGACCCTCGATGGTCACCGGCCGCGCGGGCAACTCGCCGAGCAGCCGCGCGATCTCGGCGATCGCCGGCTGCGCATCGTCGCGCAGCCGGGCGCTGCCGGAGTCGAAGAGGAGCGCGTCCTTGAACTCGATCCCCAGGCCTTCCGCGTCGTCGCGCGTCCGCACCTTGTCTTTCAGCTGCGGAGTGCGCGCGATCAGCGCGTCCACCTTGTCGCGGAGGTCCTCGAGCGGCGCCTGGTGCGCCCCCGTCAGGGCGGCGGCGATCCGCTCGAACTGGGCGCGCTTGAGCGGCACGGAGGCGATGATCAGCACGAAGAAGCCGATCAGCAGCGTGAGCATGTCGGCGTAGCTGATCAGCCAGAGCTCGTCCTGCTGGCTCTCCTCCTGCAGCTCGCGCGAGTCGAAGGCGGCGGACATGTCTAGCCCAGCGCCACTTCGGCGCGCGCGGCGGCATCGCCCGGTTCGGCTCCGAACAGCGCCCGCAGATCGGCCAGCGGCTTGCCCTCGCCCACCAGGAGCAGGGCCCGCGAGAGCAGCCGCGACTCTTCCAGCGTCGCCACGGCATGCACGTGCACCAGCCGCGCGAGAGGCTGGTAGACGCCGTTCGCCAGCACCAGCCCGTAGAGCGTGCAGAGCAGCGCGAGCGCCATCGACGGGCCGAGGTGGTCGAAGTTGCGCAGGTCCTTGAGCAGCGTGATCAGCCCGAGCGTGGTCCCGACCAGGCCGACGGCGGGTGACACCCGCGCGAGCGCCGTGAGCACGTCCTCGCTGCGCTTCATCGAGGAGGCGAGCACGGAGCTGGCGGTCGACGCGGTCCGCTCGATGTCCTCGGCGGAGTACTGCTTCACCACCAGCGGCGCGAGCTGCCGCACCAGATCGTGCTGCGCGCCTTCCGCGATGGCCAGCGCCTCGCCCGGGCGCCCGCGCCGCACCTCGGCGGCGAAGCGCGAGAGCTCGTCGTGGAGGATGGCCCGCGAGCGCGTGGCCGAAAAGCGCATCGCCTTCCAGAGCGTCCGCCCGCAGATGAAGATCTCCTCCACCTTGTGGGAGATCAGCGAGATGAACACCGGCCCGAGGCAGAGCAGAAGGAGCGCGGGCCGGTAGAGCAGCCCGGAGAAGGCGGCTTCCCGCTGCTCGAGGACGACGGTGGCGGCGAGCACCGCCGCAAACCCCAGCATTCCGAATGCGACGTGCATCAGTCCTCCTTCAGCGCGCGAAGCGCTTCGGCCACGGTGGTATCGGACGGGTCGATCTCCAGCGCCTTCTTCCAGGCATCGCGCGCCAGGGTGGTCTTGCCGAGCTTCTGGTAGAGCGAGCCCTTCATCGCCAACAGGCGCGGGTCCTTCGGGTACTGCTGCTCGAGATCGACCACCTCGATCAGCGCCAGCTCGTAGCGATGCGACTTGTACATCTCGCCCACTTTCGCGAGCGTCCCGAGGTAGCTCTTCGAGCGCCCCGGAGGCGGGGTCTTGCCGAGCATCTCCTGGTCCGCTTCGGTGGGGGTCTCGATCCCGGTCCCGAGCGGGATGCGCACCTCGTACCCGCCGGTGCTCTCGGGCAGCTCCACTTCCCAGACGCGCCCGTGCTCGACGAGACGCAGGGTGTATCTCTGCGCCGGATCCGTCGGAACCACCGGCGCGGCGCTGTGCGGAGCGGCGGCTGCCTTCGTCACCGGCGTCGCCGGGGTGCCGGCCGCCGGCGCGGGGAACACTTTCGGCTTGGTGAGATCGTCGGTCGCGATCCCCACCGTGTCGGAGAACGGATTCTTCGTCGTGGTGCGGGGCTGCGTATAGATGACCCCCGGAGTCGCGGTCGCCTCAGCGACCGAAGGGCCGGTCGCGAGCGGCCGCCGCATCTCCTCCGGGATCACCAGCCGCTTTGGCTGGGTGACGGCGCACCCGACCGCCAGCGGCACGCACAAGAGGTGTCTCATTCCCATATGAACCCCACTCCCAGCTCGGGCGCGAAGCCTCCGTACGACTCACCCTTCCCGCGCAGCTGGAAGGGGACCATGTACCGGGCCGCGGCGTGCAGGCCGATGCGCGTCCCGATCTGCCAGCGGAGCGTCGGGCCGGCGATCGGCGTGTTGCCGGCGTTGCCGGTGAGGAAGATGCCGGCGTCCGCGCCCAGCCAGACGCTCGGCAGGTACGAGTTCCCGTCGCCGAGCCGGGTCTGGAGCATCATCGCGAGCGTGCCGCCGGCGAGGTAGTCCGGGTTGATGAACCCCCCGAGCACGACGCCTCCCTCGAATTGCTTGCTGGAGCCGAATCGCTCGGTGAGACGGTAGTGGAGGACCCCGCCCCAGAACCCGCCATACGGGCTGCTCGAAACGAGCATCATCCCCGTCTCGAACGCGGCGACGAAGCGCGGACGCTGGTTGATCTTGTCCTCCAGCTCCTTCAGCCGCTCTTCGCGCGTCTGCGCCTTGTCGGCGCCGCGGTAGAGCATGGCCCGGTCCGCGTCCATGCGGTATCCCTCCGCATAGGCGATCGAAGAGTCCTCGGCGCGCACCAGCTCCACGTCCATGGAGAGCGACGCGGGCTGCTCGCGCAGCGTCAGGGAGATGTCGAGGAAGGTCCGCGCGCCGTACTTGCGCGCCACCGCGCGGGCCTCCTCGCGGGTGGTCACACCCCGGGTCACCACCCAGTCGGCGTTCTCGACCCGGCTGCGGGTGGCGGTGCACTCGACGCAGCGGACCAGCGCGACGTTCGCGGCCTTGAACACGGCGGCCGCGACCCGGGCCTCGAAGATGTGCGCGTACTCCGGATTCATGTTCGCCGAGACGTGCACCCGCTCGAGAAGGACGGGGCTGATCTGGGCCGCGCCGAGCCGCGCGATGTCCACCGCGAAGTCGTCGACCATCTCGTCGACGATGTCGTCGGCATTCACGTCGCGCCCCGGCGTCGCCAGCGACCCTTCCACGCGGTTGGGCCGGCCGGAGTCCACCTTCTTCCGCGCCGTCAGCGAGGCGCCTGCGGGCACCTCACCCTGCGGTTCTACGGGCGGGGCCGCCGCCGCCTCGGCGAGAAGGAGAGCGAGCGCGAGCATCATGGTGCACCTCGGGAGTCGAACCAGTCGCGAAGGGTCCCGTCGGGCGCGGGGATCGCCAGCAGCGAGGGCGCTTCGGGGAGATCGAGGATCGCCTTCGGCGGCGGCGGCGGCTCCGGAAAGCGGACCACCTCCACCTCGCCGAGCGCCAGGGGCTGCTCTCCGCGCGCAGGCGGCGCTTCGCGGAGCGAGGCCAGGAGCCTCTCGATCTCGGCCGCGTCCCGCGCCGAAAGCTGATCGCGAACGAAGGCGAGCTGTGATTCGAGCTCCGCCCGCGCCCCGCCATTCTCGGCTTCGGAGAGGACGATCGCGTGCGCCAGCTGCAGGGCCGCGAGATCGCGGGGCTCGCGCTCCGCTGCGCGCCACCCCGGGGCGAAGAGCCGCGAGAACGCGGCCCGGGCGGCGGCGGGATCGCCGGAAACCCATCCGATCTCGCCCGCGAGCAGGAGGCCTGCGGCCCGCCAGCGCGCATCCCCGATCTGCTGCAGGCGGGCGGCGGCGTCGCGCGCCGTGCGCAGGTTGCCCGCCGCGAGCGCGCGCTGCGCCAGCTCGAGCCAGCTCGCGTCCATCCCCGCCACGCCCGCGAAGCGCTCGAGCAGGACCGGATCCGCCGCCTGCCGCGAGAGGGCAGACATCGCCAGCGCCCGGATCGCCTCGCGTCCGCGCGCGCTCCCCGGCAGCGATTGCGCAGTGGAGAGCGCATCGAGCATCTCCGGGTCGCGTCCCAGCGCCTGCAGCGAGAGGGCCCGGACCCAGAGCATCGAGCGGACCATCTCCGCGCGCGGCGGATCCTTCGGAACCTCGAGGTCGCCGGTGATCCGGATCACGTCCTCATGGCGCCGCTGGCGGAGAAGCTCGGACGCCGCGCGGGTCTTGATCGCCAGCTCCGGCCACTCGGTCGCGAGCTCGACCCATCCCTCGGGCGGGTCGAGCTTTGCCTCCAGGCGAAGGAATCGAGCGGGCCGCCGCAGCGGCTCCGGGAGCAGCGCCGGATCGAGCGCCGCGGCGCCTTCGGTCGAGCCGGTGCGCCAGAGCAGCACCGCGCGCTCGTAGGCGGCGCGCGCGCGCGGCCCTTCGGGCAGCGACTCGAGGAGATCCTTCGTGAGCAGGGCGAGCGCGCCCGCGCCTTTCGCCGCCTTGCCGCACTTCCAGGCCAGCGGACCCACCAGCAGCACCTCGTCGGGCCAGCGCTCCTCCTCGTCGGGCCAGACCAGCCGGTTCCCCGGCGAGGGATTCCACACCGCGCGGCGGAAGAAGTCTTCGCGCAGCAGATCGCTCCAGATGGTGCCGGACGCCCCCCGCCGCGCCTCTTCCGCGCGCACCAGCGAGCGCAGCGGATCCGGCGCCGCCATCTTCTCCAGCTTGTCGCAGGTGGCGAGCCGCAGGAGATCGTCGAACAGCGCGTGCTGCCCGGCGGAGGGGTTCTCCAGCAATTGCCGGTGCAGCGCGCCGAGATCGCGCGCCCAGAACGCGTCCACGAACGGCGCGAGGAAGAGGAGCAGCGCGATCACAGCCAGCCTCCCAGCGTGAGCAGGGGCAGGAAGCCGAACGTGGCCACGGTCGCGCTGCGGTGCTCGATCGACCCGATCAGCACCAGGTCGAGCTGTCCGAAAAAGTGATCGCCGAGCCGGCCGACGACGCCGACGAATCCACAGAGCGCCGGGGTCCAGGCGCGATCGGTGATCAGCGTGCCGACGTCCCCTCCGGTTTGGACGTCGAAATGCAGCACGCTGTTCGCGAGGGCCATCTTTCCGTAGGTGAGCGAGTGACGCCACCCGGCGGTGACCAGGGAGACGGGCTTCTGCGAGTCCGGGACCAGCCCGGTGCCCTGGACCACCTCGTCCGCCGAGGCGCGGAGCCAGGAGGCGAAGAGGATTGCGCGCACTTCGACGGCGTCGCTCTCGCGCAGGTAGTACGAACCGGAAAAGGCGATGCCCGGGCTGTTGTAATAGTCGCCCCGCTCCAGCCACGTCAGCCCGCCGGAAAGGAACCAGTGCCGATCCTTCACCAGCAGGCGGGGCTCGACCCGCACCTGTGCGAAGGCGGCGGGAGCGACGAAGGCGGCGAGGAGGATCGCTCTCATGGGTTCGCCAGCACGCAGCCGTGCACTGCGTCCCACCGGCGCGGTTCGTCGCCGGGCTCGCGGATGTAGAAGCGGCTGCAGTTCCCGTTGCAACCCTCGATCTGGACGGAGAACGTCGGGTTGGAGAAGAGCGCCTTCGGGATCGCGATCCGCGGCGCGAGGTCGAAGGTGACCGTCGGGGGCTGCCCGCGATCGACGGTGAGCGTCACGCCGAGCTGCGGGGGATCCTCGATGGTGACATCGTCCGGCAGCGCGCAAACCTTGAACTCCTGCGTGCTCTCCAGGTGCGCCGGATCCAGCAGGGGAACCGGACCGCTGCTGGCCGCAGCCGCGGTCTGCAGCGGCAGGTACTTGGAGATCGACGTGTTCAGGCGATTGAGCAGGTCGGGATCGCCCGCGAAGGTCCAGTCGGTGCTGCGCACCGCCCCGAGCTGTTGGGCGACGGACGGCAACGACACCGGCCAGAGGATGGCGAGCTGCCCCGCGGGCACCGACCGCAGCGCCGCCAGCGCATCCAGAATCCCCTGCGGCGGAACGAGATCGACGTTATCGACGTAGAAGATGACCGGCCGGACGTTCGCGCCGGGAAAAGCCGCCTGCGCGGCCGCGAATCCGGCCAGCACCGCGCTCGCGTCCACCGGCTGCCGGCCACGCACCCTGCAGTCGGGCGCGAGATCCTGCCCCGCCAACTCCATCTGCGGACCGCCGACGCTCGTCACCGCCTGACGCAGGGTGTCCAGCGTCGTCTGCCTGGCCCACGCGCAGGCGGCCGGATCCTCGATGAAGAGATCGAGGAAACTGATCCAGACCACAGGCTCCGCGACGACGGGGGCGGTGAACTCTGCGCTCGACCGGTAGAGCTGAGGTGGATTGGGATCCACGAAATGGACCTCTCCACAGGCGATTGCCAGCACTGTGACCAGAGGGAGCCGCATTCGGCGGAACGGTCCCGCAATCCTTCTCTGATTGCCAATGCCGGATTGCCCCGACCGCACGGCGGACGACGTTCGCCGCGCCCTTTGTTGTTCGAAAGCGTGCACCCAGTAGCCGGCGGGGCCTGGATCGCCTATATGAGCGGCCGCCATGGACTTCAAACAGAGCTTCAGCCACGGATCGTTCTACTCGCTGCCCGAGGTGGAGAAGCAGGGGCTCGGCAAGGTGTCGCGCCTGCCGGTCAGCCTGCGGATCGTGCTCGAGTCGCTGCTCCGCAACCTCGACGGCAAGCGCGTCCGCGAGCAGGACGTGCGGGCCCTCGCGTCATGGAAGCCGAACGCGGAGCGGACGGAGGAGATCCCGTTCATCGTCGCCCGGGTGCTGCTCCAGGACTTCACCGGCGTTCCCCTGGTGGTCGATCTCGCCGCCATGCGCACCGCCGTGGAGAAGGCCGGCAAGCCCGCGAA